>PWID01000031.1 GCA_003555145.1 Balneolia bacterium
AGAGGCGACTACGTGGAAAATTTCATGAACGTAGTAAACTGGGAAAAGGTAGCCGAAATGTACGACGCGGCGGCTTCAGCGGGCTGATAATTTCATCCTATTTAAACCGTTTATAACACAGGCTGTCCCTACCCGGACGGCCTGTGCTGTTACATAAACAAGCAGTTTGGCAAAAGCGCATTCCGATATTGATGTCAATAAGGTGTAAAGGCCGATCATGGGCACATCTAATCATTGGGAAAATCTGCTCATTAATCACTATTTTATAAGACTAACAACACGTTTTAGCTGCTCTCAAATGCAGGTTGATTCGGGCGGAGTCTTACTTCCAAAAAACCTTCCGCAGGCGCGTTCAGCCGCATAAGCAGCCGCAGAACTGAAATCATTACAACACCGGGAAAAAATTATTATGAGCAACATTAAAAACTTTGCGGACAGTCGTTCCACAATGCAAACTAAAAGCGGACCAGCCGTAATTTACAGGCTGGATGCTCTTGAAAAAGCCGGATATGGCGACATGAGCAAACTGCCTTTTTCTATTAAAGTGCTTCTGGAATCCGTACTCAGAGAATATGACGACTACGTAGTAACAGAAAAAGATATTAAGCTGCTGGCCGGCTATGACCCAAAAAGCCCGGCTCAGTCCGAAATCCCGTTCAAACCGGCACGCGTTGTGCTTCAGGATTTCACCGGTGTGCCGTCGGTAGTTGATCTGGCTGCCCTTCGCTCGGCCATGTCCCGCGCAGGCGGCGACCCTCAAAAAATCAACCCGGTTGTACCAGTCGATCTTGTAATTGACCACTCCGTACAGGTTGATACATTCGGTCAGGAATTCGCATTTATGTTCAACCGCGAGAAAGAATTCGAGCGCAACCGCGAGCGCTATGAGTTTCTCCGCTGGGGACAAAAAGCGTTTAAAAACTTCAGCGTGGTTCCACCGGCACGCGGTATCGTTCACCAGGTAAACCTGGAGTATCTTGCCAAAACCGTTTGGAGCAAAGAGGAAAACGGCGAGCGCATACTCTACCCGGATTCGCTTGTAGGTACCGACTCCCACACCACCATGATTAACGGCCTCGGAATTCTCGGCTGGGGCGTTGGCGGTATCGAGGCGGAAGCCGTGATGCTGGGTCAGCCTATTTACATGCTCATCCCGGAAGTAATCGGCTTTAAGATCAGTGGAAAAATGCCGGAAGGCGTAACCGCAACCGACCTCACCCTTACCGTAACCCAGATGCTTCGCAAGAAAGGCGTGGTTGGTAAGTTTGTAGAGTTTTACGGTGATGGCCTCTCAAGCATGAGCCTTCCCGACCGTGCGACCATCGCAAATATGGCTCCTGAGTACGGCGCCACAGCCGGATTCTTCCCGGTCGATAAGGAAACCATCCGCTACATGCAGCGCACCGGCCGTTCAGAAGAGCTTTGCGATACCGTAGAGCGCTACTGCAAGGAGCAGGGCCTTTTCCGCGAAGACGGCATGAAACACCCGGAGTTCACCGATACGCTCGAGCTGGATCTTTCCACCATCGAAGCCTCTCTTGCCGGACCAAAGCGTCCGCAGGACAGAGTGCCTCTCGACGAAATGAAGAAGTCTTTCAACACCTCGCTTTCCAGCGAAGAGCCAACCAGCGGTTTTGCCCTGGCCAAGGAAAGACTCACCAGCAAAGGCACGTTCAAAAACGGCACCACCATTGACATGAAGCATGGTGATGTGGTTATTGCAGCTATCACATCATGTACAAACACATCCAACCCGTCCGTAATGCTCGGCGCCGGAATCGTGGCCAAGAAAGCAAACGAGCGTGGCCTGAAGGTTCCTCCGTATGTGAAGACCTCTCTCGCTCCCGGCTCCCGCGTGGTAACCGAATATCTGGATGAATCCAAGCTCACTCCGGAGCTCGACAAACTCGGCTTCAACCTTGTGGGCTACGGATGTACAACCTGTATTGGTAACTCCGGCCCGCTTCCTGAAGCAGTCGAAGCCGCCATCAACGAAGGCGAGCTTATCGTTGCCGGCGTCCTTTCCGGTAACCGTAACTTCGAGGGCCGTATCCACGCAAACGTGAAGGCCAACTACCTGGCATCACCGCCGCTTGTTGTAGCCTACGCTCTTGCCGGAACCGTGGATATCGACCTGTCCAAAGAACCGCTCGGCAAGGACAAAGACGGCAAAGACGTCTACCTGAAGGAAATCTGGCCGACAACCGACGAAATTCTGGAGCATCTCGACAACGCTGTACGTCCGGAGCTGTTCCATAAAATGTATGATGGCATTGCCGACTCAAACGAAGAGTGGAACAACATTCCGATTACCGGCGGCGCGCTGTTCGACTGGAAAGACGACTCCACCTACATTCAGGAGCCTCCTTTCTTTGTAGACATGAATCCGGAAACCGAACCCGTTAAGCCGATCCACAACGCCCGCGTGCTTGTTAAGGTTGGTGATTCCATTACCACGGATCACATTTCTCCGGCCGGCTCTATCAAGACCGACAGTCCTGCAGGATTCTACCTGGTTGGAAACGGTGTTGAGAGCAAGGACTTCAACTCTTACGGCTCACGTCGTGGTAACGACCGCGTTATGACCCGCGGAACCTTTGCCAACGTTCGCCTTAAGAATCAGCTTGCTCCGGGAACAGAGGGTGGTTTTACCAAATACTTCCCAACCGGAGAGGTTCGCTTCATTTTTGATGCTTCCATGGATTACCAGAAAGAGGGGACTCCTCTCGTAGTTCTGGCAGGTAAAGAGTACGGAACCGGCTCATCCCGCGACTGGGCAGCCAAAGGTACCAATCTTCTTGGCGTAAAAGCTGTAATTGCCGAATCATTTGAGCGTATTCACCGCTCGAACCTGGTTGGCATGGGCGTTCTCCCTCTGGAGTTCACCGACGGACAAAACGCAGAAGTACTTGGCCTCGATGGTGATGAATACTTCACCATAGAAATCAACGATGATATCAAGGAGCGTCAGGAAATCTGGGTAACCGCCAGCAAGAGCAACGATCCCGATTTCGACGGAAAAGTGTCTAAATTCAAGACCATTTGCCGTATTGATACTCCCGTTGAGGTTGATTATTTCAAAAATGGTGGTATATTACAGACAGTCCTTCGTAAGTTCATGAAAGAGGACAACGTCTAACCAACAAATCTCAATTAAATTGTAGTGGCTTCATTCACTACTTGCACTTAAAAGGCCGCCCTTCGGGTGGCCTTTTTTGGTTCATGCATTTTTTCTCTATGGGGCTTAAGGTTTTAGTGCTTAAGAAGCCGGATATTCACCTTAAAAACTACTTTTAGGTAGACTTTCAGCCCTGTCTTGTGTATGTTCATATCACTCAATGGTCATATACACACAGACTACTTTCTCTTGAAATACAGAGTTTCCATATTCCTGGCGATCTACTTCTTTTTGCTGTTGCAACCTGTACTACCCATGATTCATTTTCAGCTGGGCGACGGATGCATATCGTCTTTTTGGGGAGAAGACACAACCGGTATCCCGTGTATTTGTCCTGAATATGACTTAGACTTATCTGATGCCCTTGCTACGGCTGATACTTCAGACTCACCATCTATTCCCTTAACACCAGAAGCTGAAAAGGGGGAGGAATCCACTCAACTTCTGGATTTAGAAAGCAGCGGCATATTTTTACCCCTCACGGATAGTTTCTCAATTTTAAGCCAGCAGCAATCTGCAGCTCATTACACAGCATTTATCGTATCGATACCCGACCCTGCTCCAGCATCGGGTGTTATTCCGCCTATCTATACTTAATACACCAGTTTTGCCTTATCAGGTTATTCTTAGTTTACACAGAGTTCCTTCGGCGATGCTAAACTGACGCTGCAGGTTTGCTGTCATCACTTTTATAGTTTGAAGCTTGTGTAATCACATATCAATATGTGAAGGCTGAGGCGTAAAAGACTAGAGCACGCTCATTAAGCCGCACTTCTCAGGAAACTGAAATAGTGCGTTCGAAAACATTTTCCTATGATTTTAGAAACATCCATTAATATTACTTTCGGAATTTGGGTCCTGTTGCTTTTTTCCCTGCTTATCCTTTTAAGCGGGATTGCCTTATTTATCTGGGCCTACTTTTCCGGACAGTTCGACGACATCAATAAAGGGGCTCAGCTGCCTTTCGATGAAGAAGAACCGCCGGGAGAGCCAACAGACCAAATTTTTAAAAAAGACGAGTCAAATAATGAAGCATAAACTTAACAAAAACGACCTATGAGTAGCGGACATCTATCTGAAATCGATTCGTCGGTCCAATCGATTCGGTTCCTTGACGGAAAAGCGCGTTATCCCGTTCTTTTCCTAATTGCATCCGGTGTGCTTTGGCTGCTGTTTGGTTCCTTACTGGCCCTGCTTGCATCCGTTAAAATGCACGCTCCGGAATTTCTTGGGCAGTGGTCCTTTCTTACATTCGGCCGTGTGCGCCCCCTTCACCTGAATACAATGGTCTACGGCTGGGCTTCCATGACCGGCGCAGGCGTGGCATTATGGCTCTTAAGCCGTACGCTGCGTGTGGCCATACCAATGCGCCCGTACATTATTGGCGTAACGGTTATCTGGAATATTGCTCTTTTTGTGGGTAGTATTCAGATTTTATCGGGCTTCACACGAGGTATCGAATGGCTGGAATTCCCGGTATCAACAATGATTGTGATCGTGTGGTGTATACTTGTAATTGGTATTGCTGCCATGCTGATGCTCTTCTACAGAAACGTGAAGACCTTATATGTTTCTGTATGGTACATCATTGCTGCTTTCCTGTGGCTGCCGCTGCTTGGAGGAGTGTCTTCACTTCCCATATTTAATTCCCCAACGGTTCAGGCTGGTATGAACTGGTGGTTCGCACATAACGCTCTTGGCTTGTGGTTTACGCCTATCGGCCTTGCTGCAGCCTATTACTTTATTCCAAAAGTCGTTGGACGTCCTATTTACAGCTATGGACTTTCGCTGTTAGGGTTCTGGGGGCTCGCTCTTTTCTATAACTGGAACGGATTTCACCACCTGATCGGATCTCCCCTACCCACATGGTTCGTAACTATTTCGATTGCCGCCAGCGTGATGATGATAATTCCGGTGGTTGTTGTGGCCGTAAACCATCACATGACTGTTGTTGGTTCGTTCAGCGCGGTTAAACATTCCCCAACTCTCCGTTTTGTAGTATTTGGCGCCATGAGCTATACCTTCGTGAGTTTACAAGGGAGTTTACAGGCCCTGCGTTCAACAAATGAGGTTATCCACTTTACTCACTTTGTTGTTGCTCACGCCCATATTGGTATGTATGCTTTTGTAACAATGATGCTTTTTGGATCCTGCTATTATATCCTGCCTCGTCTAACCAACTGGGAGTGGCAGTCTCATAAGCTCATAAAAGCTCACTTCTGGCTCAGTGCCATAGGTATTATTCTTTACACTGTGCCTCTGCAGATTGGAGGTGTACTCCAGGGTCTGGCCATGAATAATCCGGACATACCATTTATGGATACAATGAATCTGACCATACCTTACCTGATAGCCCGCTCTGTTGCAGGTGTGCTCCTCACGGCAGGACACCTCATTTTCGCCTATCTCGTAGTACGAATTGTGTCTAAAGTAGGACTGCGACCTGAAGCGCCGACTATCTGGAAGAAAACTTTAAAGGAGACCTGATTATGGTACGTAACTGGATTTTATTATTTGGGATTATTGCGGTTTTTGCCATTGCTATGGTTGGCCTCACTATCCTGCCTAAACTGGTGGTGGATCCCCGTGTGGAAGCCGTCGACTATGGAAATACCTTTGAAATCGTACAGGGACACGCCATTTACGTACGCGAAGGCTGTATTTACTGCCATAGCATGCAGGTTCGTCCGGAAGGTTTCGGCGCTGATTTTGAGCGCGGATGGGGTCGTGCTTCGGAAGCTGAAGACTACAGAAACCTCACCCCCCATCTGTTGGGCACGATGAGAACAGGGCCGGACCTTTCTAACATTGGATCAAGACAGCCAAGCGTTGATTGGCATATGATTCACCTCTATCAGCCAAGAGCGGTATCAGAAGGCTCAATCATGCCTCCTTACCCATGGCTTTTTGAAGTGGTAAACGAAACTGCCAGACCAAATCGTGAGGGCCTCAGCCTGCCTGAAGAATACAGGATTCCGGGTAAGAAGGTCATTCCAACAGATGAGGCCAGATACCTCGTGGCTTTCCTGCTCTCCCTCAACCAACAAGTTCCCGGAATGGAGGATTAGAACCAATGGCAGAAAATTCTGAAAATAAAAAGAATGAAAATGCTTTCGGCGACGAAGAGAAAAACGATAGTATTTTTGATATTCACAGCGCTTCATTACGCGAACAACCATTACCGGAAGAGGGCAACGAACGGGGGCCCTGGTGGATGTATGTTATTATCGTGCTCACCCTCGCTTTTGGCTTTTTTTATATGGGTAGATATCTCGGTGAAGTATCAGACCGGGCCCACGTATTGTTTACCGCACCACCCGGAGCCGAAGCCGTTGAAGAGGTGGAATTTGACCTCATAGCCGAAGGGCAGCGTATCTACACACGCGTATGCCAGGCTTGTCATCAGGCTAACGGTGAAGGTATAAGCGGCGTATTCCCCACTCTCGCCGGCGCTGAGTGGGTTGTTGATAAACCAGATTATACCGTTCTCTCTATTCTTAACGGTTTAAGAGGCGAACTTGTCCGCGAAAGAGCAACCTACGACGGGGTTATGCCACAGTTTGGCAGCCAGCTCGACGATCAGGATATCGCTGCTGTTGTAAGCTACATCCGGACCTCTTTTGGTAATGATGCGGGAGAAATACAGCCTGAAAGAGTGACTCAAATTCGCGAGCTAACCGCTGACAAAAGCGGCGCCTACACAGCCGAAACAATAGAAGAGTGGATCGCGCGAATTGAGCCCGATCTGGAAGAATCTCCTGAGCCGGCAGAAGATTAATAAAGGCCTGACCGGATTTTTTCAGCTTTATCGTACAGTATATTCATCAGCAGTACACAACAGTGTATCTGCTGATGAATTTTTAATCACTTGATTTCGCATCTCTCAATGGCCGCCTGTACCCACTGCGGACTTCCCGTAAAGGACTACTCATCCAAGCAAAACCAGCATAAGGAGCTGTTTTGTTGCTTTGGATGCAAAATGGTGCATGAACTCCGGAAGGAAGGTTCGGTGCGCTCGGAAAGCACTTCCCCGTATAAACTGCTTGTGCTACGCTGGCTTCTGGCCGCTGTTCTTTCCATGTTTCAGGTTTTCATCAGTATAACCGTTTTCTTTGAAGGTGAGATGGCACCGGGATTTTTGCTTTGGGTTAATTTCACCTTAAGCTCAATCGTAATGCTGCTTTTAGGTCCGGTCTTCATTCCAAATTTGATACGCGAGCTGCGTTCATTTCGTATCAGCCTGGCCAGCCTGATTTTTACAGGAACCTCTGCAGCCTTTAGTCTTTCAGTATGGAGCATTTTCACTGGTACTGGCGAAACCTACTTTGAAACCGCATCCATGATTCTCACCTTCTATATCGGAAGTTTGCTGCTGGATGCTCATTTCAAGCAAAAACTCGCGCAGTATGGCAAAACTTTCGAAGACACAAGCATACCGGAAACGCTTGTGCGCACAGAAGACGGAAGGCTGGAACAACAGCCGGCCGACACCGTAGCAGAGGGAAGTCTTGCTGCAGCCGTTCCGGGTGAGTATCTCTGGTTCGATGGCTCCGTAAAAATCGGAAGAGGCCTGGTGGATGAATCGCATCTCAGCGGTGAACCCGATCCCGTTCTGAAATCACCCGGAGATCTTATTCGTGCCGGCAGCAAAAGCATAGATGGCGGCATAGAATACGTTATTACAACCCCTTTTAGCAGATCTTCGCTACAGCGTTATCTGGAAAAAGCCCGAAACAGTCGATATCAGCCGGGTTTTTATGAGCGAATGGCCTATCGCGGAGCCACTATTCTGCTCTTTTTCGTATTACTTACTGCAAGCAGTGTTCTGCTCTACTATGCCAACACAACCGGTTGGGATATCGCCCTGCGTAACGCCCTTTCCGTTCTGTTAATCGGCTGTCCGTGCGCTTTTTCAATTTCAACGCCTGCCGCTATCTGGATTGCCAATCAGCGGCTGCAGGACAGCGGGATGCTGGTTGTTGGCGGTGGACAGACTATTGAAACTCTCACTGCTATTGACCGAGTGGTTTTCGATAAAACCGGTACGCTCACTAGCGGCATAGCAATCACAAATTTTAAAACACACGGCAGACTTTCCCTTCACGAATCCATGCAGCTGGCCGGAGGGCTCGAAGCGCAACAGATTCATCCTGTCGCTACCGCGGTACGATCCTGGCTGGCCGCTTCCGAACTCTCTCCTCTGCCGGTAAAAAACAGCTCCGTTATTCCGGGCGAAGGCCTGCGCGGAATTGCCGGGGGCAAAGAGGTGCTTCTGGTCAATTTTAAGCACCCTGCAGCAAAAGGCCAGTTAAGTGAACAACAGTTTGGCTTATTTACGGAAAACGAGCTTCAGCTGAGCTTTTCATTGTATCAGCCGCCTAAAGAACACCTCAACAAAGCACTAAGGGATCTTGACGAGCTGGGCATCATGCATAGCATAATCAGCGGTGATCCGGCGCCACCTCCCGAATGGCTAACTTCAGAAGAATACTATGGAGGCGTAAGCCCTGAAGAAAAGTATGAGAAGGTAAAAGCCTACCAGAAAAAGGGACAGCGTGTTCTGTTTATAGGTGATGGCACCAACGATATGATGGCCTCCGGGGCCGCAGATACCGGCATGGTTTTAGGTGACGGACCGGCTAAAGCCAAGGAGCTGGCCGACATCATACTGCTTCACCCAAATCTGCTGGTTATTCCACAGGTCCTCCGCTTTGCCAAAAGAGTAAAACGCGTAATCCAAACCAATTTCTTCTGGGCACTTATCTACAATGTTGTTGGAATGAGCATCGCAGCAATGGGGTTGCTCCACCCTTTCTTTGCAATTCTGGCCATGATCCTAAGCTCGCTCTTTGTTACGCTCAACTCACTCAGGATGCGAACGGCCACCCCTGAGCTCACCGCACTCGCCGGGGATGTAAACCTGAAAAACAGTTGACCACCCCCTATTGCAACCTTTAAGAGAAATGTGATGTTGTTTTTTCAAACCAAACATTCAGCCTTCATTTTTTCCTTATGAAACAACTCTTTATGCTGCTATTTACCTCGTTGCTTCTTTTCAGCTGTGGTAATGAGCCAAATCAACAAACAGAAGAAGAAACTTCGGATTATACCAGCGATATGGCCCGCGAGCACCACGACGACAGCCCCGTAGCCAATGAAGCTACCGAGTATGAGCCGCGCACCGACGTGGTTTCCTCGACCGTGCAGTATGGTGAAATCGACGGCCGGGCCCTCAACGGCTTTATGGCCGAGCCTGCTGATTCTGAAGGTGATGATTCCATCCCTTCCGTAATTCTGATCCACGAATGGTGGGGACTGAATGATAACATCCAAACCATGACCCGCCGCCTTGCCGGTGAAGGATACCGCGTTCTCGCCGTAGATTTTTATGGTGATGAAGTTGCTCAGGATATGGAAAACGCTCAGAGGCTCATGCGCGCTGCCATGGAAAATTTCGATGCCGGCCTCAGCAACCTGGATCAGGCTGCCGACTTCTTATCAGCGCACAGCAGCGGATCTGTTGGCATTATGGGATGGTGCTTTGGCGGCGCATGGACGCTCAACGCTGCCATTGCCATGTCGGACAAGCTGGATGCAGGCGTCATTTACTACGGGCGCGTGAACACCAATCCTGAAGAGCTGGCGGCAATCGACATTCCGCTGCTTGGCATTTTCGGAGAGGATGATGGCGGCATACCCGTGGAAGGTGTACGGGAATTTGAGTCCATCCTGAATGATCTTGGCAAGAACGCTGAAATCCATATTTATGAAGGAGCAGATCATGCTTTTGCAAACCCATCAGGCAACCGTTATCAGCCGGAAGCAGCTGCCGATGCATGGGAGAAAACGCTGGAGTTTTTGAATGCAAACCTGAGATAAATACAGCATCTCCCTGATGACAGATTGCATAAAAAAGGTCCCGGCTCATATGAGTACGGGACCTTTTTTTATGGGGTATTAAAATGTTTTCCCGGTTTGTTTACTGATTTCTAAATACAATTGGCTGAGTCATTTGTACTTTCACAGCTCGTCCGCGCTGCATACCCGGAGTAAATTTCATCTGACTAACTCCTTCAACAGCTGCATCATCAACCACATCCACGCCTGAACTTCTCACAACGTTGACGTTTCTTACTTCGCCTTCTTCATCAACTATAAACTGCACAATTACCTGACCCTCAAAACCAGAACCATTGGCTGCGTCTGGAAATCTTAGGGATTCAAAAAGCGCTTGTGGCCCGCCTATCATTTTCGGCATTTCTTCCACGACAATGAATACATCGTCATTTTCATCGAGTGTATCCCCTTCGGATGGCATGGATTCCGAGTACAAAGCGGCAGCACGACCGGCCTGACCGTTATCTATGAGCATCAGTACGTTTGCATACAAATCTCTGGTTTCCCGTATGGATTCAGCATGTTCCGGATTTTCATTTTCTTCGAGCGCCCGGTTCAGATCATCGCGTGATGAAGCCACCGAGTCGCGGAACTGCTGTACCGTGTACGTTTGACCGCGTAGCTCTATTTCATCATCCATTCCCAGAACCACTGCGTCTGTATCCGGATTTTGGGTGAGGTCGGAGCAGGCCATAGCGCCGGCTATCAAGAGCAGCGCCATGGCTGCCAGGGTAATGCTTTGTTTCATGGTTGTTACCTTCTGTTTGTTTGGGTTTTGTAAAGTAGATAATTGCCGTATTCGCGTTAAAAGATGATGTTCGTGTGCCATAGCCGCTTTAAATACCGGCGCCGCTCCGGGCTTGAGGGCAAACTGACACAAAATGCGTGCGTATTCATCGGCTTTTGATGCACTGTTTCGCATCACCTCCTGATCGCACGCCATTTCGCGCATAACGGTTGCCTGCCGGTATAGCACGTGAACCAGCGGATGCATCCAGAACAGATGCCGAACCATCAGCTCGATGCTGTGCAGCAAATAGTCCATTCTGCTGATGTGCACCGATTCATGCATGATAATCAGCTCTGTTTCATCAGCGGAGCACTGTTCAATGGCCTGAGATGGTAGCACAATCACAGGATTTCGGAAGCCAGCTGTAAACGGGATTTGGGTGTCATCCATGCGAAACAGCTTCACTCTTTCTGGCAGGGAAAGCCTTTGTTTTATGGCATGGAAAGCATCATTCACAAGTACACTATCCACGGTCTTTGCTTGCTTCAGCTGTTTTTTGAGACTTGCGTACAGATACAGCAGGCGCAAAAGCCCGAGTGCCATCATAATAAACAGTCCGTAAAGCGCGAGTGAGCCGGTAAGTGCAAATGCGTTCTCAGCTG
>PWID01000320.1 GCA_003555145.1 Balneolia bacterium
AGTGTCTGAGGAAGGCAATATAATACCAATAGGTGACAGAAGGCGTCACTGTCAGTTAAGATTCTGCTCTTCTTATTAAGGCATTTAGGAGAAACCTACCAAGTCTGTTAGGCAGGCACTAAAAAAGGAAACTCAAAAAACCACTAAAAGTTAAATATGCCCGGAATAATCATAGTAAATTAATTTAATCAGCTTAACAGTGGTTAAGACAATTAGGTGATAGCATAAAAAAAGGGTGATGCGCATCCGGGCTGAAAATTCAACCCGGAACACATCACCCTAAAAAACAGAGGCTAAAATTATTTTACTTTTGCGCGGCCTCAACAGCTGATGCCACCCTAAACAGCTCTGATTCGCCAAAGTGAGGCGCCATAAACTGAATGCCAACCGGTAGTTTATCAGACGGATGCATGCCTGCAGGAACGCTGATTGCCGGAATACCTGCCAGATTCGCGGAAATAGTGTAGATATCGCTCAGATACATCTGAAGCGGATCGTCGGTTTTCTCACCGATTTTAAAAGCCGTAGTGGGCGAAGTCGGGGAAACAATTACATCGCATTTACTGAACGCGCTTTTGAAGTCTTCCTGAATAAGACGACGAATTTTCTGCGCTTTAGCGTAGTATGCATCATAATAGCCGGAGCTCAGAACGTAGGTTCCCAGCATGATGCGTCTCTTCACCTCGGTTCCGAATCCTTCTGTGCGGCTTTGCTTATACAATCGTATTAGCGGCGAATCGATTACTGAAACATCACCACCAGCATCCTGGATTTTTTTCTTTTCTTCAGCCAGGTCGGCAGCTACTTTTTTCTGATCTGCGCGGTGTCCGTACCGGATACCATCAAACCGTGCCAGATTGCTGGAGGCTTCGGCTGTTGCAAGGATATAATAGGTGGCAACAGCATACTTTGTGAGCGGAAGCTTGAGCGGTACAATTTCAGCACCGGCTTTTTCTAGCTCGCCAATACGATCCATCACCATCTTATGCACATCCTGATCGAGTCCTTCGCCGAAATATTCTTCAGGTAGGCCTACTTTCATTCCTTTTACAGATTTCCCAACAGATTCTGTGTATTTCTCTACCGGCTGTGTCGATGAAGTTGCATCGGCAGCATCTTTACCGGCCAGTACTTCCAATAGCAAAGCAGCGTCTTCGACATTGTATGTAAGCGGGCCAATGCTGTCGAACGAGGACGCATAGGCAATAAGACCGTAACGCGATACCCGGCCGTAGGTCGGGCGCAAACCAACTACTCCGCAAAGCGAAGCCGGCTGCCTTACAGACCCACCGGTATCCGAACCCAATGCGGCATGGCACATACCGGCTGCAACTGCCGCTGCGCTACCACCGGATGATCCACCCGGCACACAGTCTGTATTGTGCGGATTTTTAGTAACGCCAAAAGCTGAGTTCTCTGTTGATGAGCCCATGGCAAATTCATCCATATTGGCTCGGCCAATAATTATGGCGTCTTCTGCCAAAAGCTTTTCAACTGCTGTGGAGCCGTAAACGCTTTCGAAATGTTCAAGCATTTTTGAGCCGGACGTGGTAACCTGGCCTTTTTCGACAATTGCTTCCTTCATGGCAATAACGACTCCGGCTAGTTTACCGGCTGTTCCTGCCTTTACTTTCTCATCAATCTTATGAGCACGTTCAAGTGCGGGCTCAGCAGAAACAGATGTAAGAGCAAATATCTCTTCGTTTTTGCTGTCGATGACGGAAAGAAAGTTCTTTACGGTTTGAAGAACGGTGATTTCACCTTTTTCGAGCTGTTGGCGGGTAATCCGTATTGATGAAGACTGCAATGGAAAAATAGTGTTGGTTAATAGTTAGGCTATGCAAAATCAGCCAGTCTGATCCTATGGTTTAGGCTGGATCTACTTGTCTGCAGAAGGAGGCGTTTTTTCACTTTCCTTTTCTGATGACGCTTTTTTTTGCTCTGACTCACGTGCACCGTGTTCGATTTCGCTTTTAATTTCGTTTGAAGCCTTGCGGAACTCGTTGATTCCCTGGCCCATTCCGCGTGCAAGTTCAGGTATTTTCTTAGCCCCGAACAAAAGCAGAACAACTAATACAATAATGGCTATTTCAAGTCCGCCAAAAGATCCCATAAAATTATTTTCTGAGATTAAAATTTAATACATTCCTGCGAATGCGCTACAGTCTGAAATATAAGAAACAATAAACTGTTTCCACACCCGTAAATGCGCATAGAGTGGATTTGCAACATATGCTCAACTGTTTGGATTAAGCTTTAAAATGACGAAAAATTAATCTGATAATTTACCGTTAAGCCCTTGCAAATTCGCTTAACTTTGTTTTATTACTGCTACAATTTTTAATCTCTTACTTTTTACACATTAAATTATTACCGCAATGATCTGGACCGTTGAATTAGCTGCAACGCTTGAAGAAGCACCATGGCCGGCTACCCGCGAAGAGCTCATCGAATGGGGCGAGCGGAACGGCTGTCCGCAGCAAGTTATCGACAATTTGTACGAGCTGGATGAAGAAGACGACACCCCATACGAAAATATCGAAGAAATCTGGCCCGATTACATCATGAAAGAAGATTTCTTCCATGGTGAAGAAGACGACGGCTTTGACTACGACGACGTATAGGGGCACACCGGTACCTGTTGTTGCAGTTTGCCGGGTAAACAGCTCTGCATGTGTTTATCTTAAATAGTTTTTATGAAACCTTAACGGCTGTGTGCTTGCATACAGCCGTTTTTGTATTTTATCGCTAAGGTTTTTTTGTCAACACGCATTTTACGCCAATCTGCATTGAGCGCTATCCGCATCAATTTATTCTCTTGCTTAGCAGAACCCTTACGGCCTGGATCTAAATATGCCGGACCAGGCCTCTTTGCGTTCTGCTTGATTTGCCTGCTTTTGATTCCCTGCCCCTTTTCAGCTCTTTACGCACAGAGCCAGGACAGACCACTGCAAAACTCGAACGGTGAAAGCGGTATAGTGAGAGATGTGCGTTTCGATGGCAACAGCGCGTTTGGCAACGGAGAGCTGCAAACGGTTGTTCGAACCCGAACCAACAGAGAAATTTTTGGTATTCCGGGAGCAACCCTTTGGCTCGGGCTTTACCGTATAAGCAGCCGGCTTGGCGAAGCCCCCCGGATGCTCGACCGAACCACCGTTGGCCAGGATGCAGAGCGTCTTAGATTATTCTACAACAATAACGGTTTTTTTAACGCTGAAATCGATACAACGGTCGAAAAGATTCGAGAAGCAAGATATCGCGTAACATATCACATAGATGAAGGTGAGCCGTCTAATATACGCTCCGTGCGCTATGAAGGCTTTCCGGACTTCGAAGACGAAAGGATATTGGAGCGATTCTACAGCAGAAGTTCTTTGATTCGATCTGTTGCAGACGACACCACATTTAGCGTAGACCGCCAGTATACAGTAGATCTTATAAGCCATGAGCGTAATCGCATCCTGGCTTTACTACACAGAAATGGATTTGCATCGGCCAACAGAGATTCCATCATCGCACTTGTGAAACGCGATGAAGACAATCCGCTTGAGCTGGATATGCTTTACCGGATAAATCCCGGCAGTGTTTACTTTTTTGGAGATGTGAGAATCAATCTGGAATCACCCGAAGGTGAGTCCGGCACAATTGATTCCGATACGCTTCGCGGAGAGCCCATCACCATTGAGCCAAACGCGATGATTATTAATATCGACAGGGTTACGCGTACAAAACCCCGGTTGCTTCAGCAGCGTGTGCTTTTTAAGCCAGGCGAGCGTTTTAACCAGGATATTTATATGGCTTCTGTTGGTCAGTTTCAGTCGCTGCAGATGCTCACAGTTCGCCAGTTCAGTCTTACCGAAGCTGGTGGGCAGCCCGATTACTCAAGCGAATACCTGCCTGTACTTTTAAATTTACAGACCCTCCCCCGACACCAGATCCGGACGGACTTGTTCGGGATGCAACGGGTAGGTCTTGGTGCCGGCGCCGGGGTTCAGTATAGTAACAACAACATTTTCGGATCTGCCGAACGGCTTGAGCTTGGAATGAATACCAGTTTCGAATACATAGCCGGCAGTCAGACCGATCCCAGAAGTATCGAGGCCTTCGTAAACTACAGCTTCCCACGATTTGCTTTCCCGTTCAGTTCTCTCAACAATAATCCCAATTTCCTGAATCCCAGCACGAGGTTTCAGCTGAGCTACGGACAAATACGCCAAATCAATTTCAACGTTGATGACAACGTAAGGTTTAGCACACGTTTCCAGGCTAATCACGACCAAACGACAACCAGCTTTCTGGATTTGCTCGAGCTGGAATGGTTCGACGCTAATATTTCTGCCGGTTTCCGGCAGGATATTGAAGACAATATTGAAGACCCCTTATTGGTACAGCTTATTCTCGAAGATTACCGCCCTCAGTTCAGTTCTATTACAGGTTATACGTTTAGAAATGCTGCGGTCCACCCTATCAGGCGTAACGATGGCTTCTTCCTGGAAACCCGTATAGAAGTCGGCGGTAACCTGCCACGCATAATTGAAGAAGTATTTATTAATCGCGAAGATTCACTTCGGGGCACGATTCCGTCATTCAGCGTTACCGGTCGTGAGCTTGCCTACAGCCAGTTTGTAAAGACATCTTTCGACTACAGGCGTTATCACCCTTTAACCAGCAATTCTGTGTTTGCATGGCGAGGTTTTGTCGGGCTTGCCTACCCCTACGGTTTGAGCAGCACCATTCCTATAAACCGACGGTTCTTCGCTGGTGGTGCCAACGATATTCGCGGCTGGGAGCCACTAACTCTTGGGCCTGGCGACAACGACCGGACCGTAAATCCGATAAACGGGGGCGACATTAAGCTGGCCGGATTTCTGGAATACCGGAATACGTTCTCGCGAAACTTCCTTTCTACTAACTGGATATTTGCAGCGTTCACCGATTTTGGCAACGTCTGGACAGGCCCGCGTAATGAAATAGATGAGGGCAAATTCAACTTCAATACCTTCTGGAATGAAATTGCTGTGGGTTCGGGAGTTGGCATACGGCTCGACTGGGACTTTGTTGTAGTCCGTTTCGACCTGGCATACAGAATTACAGATTTGGGCAACGAGCCCGGCACGTCTATTTTTGACAGAAATACCATACATTTCGGTATTGGACATTCTTTTTGATTCAACAGATTTTTATCCAACTATCATGACCAAGAAAACAGGCTTTTTCGGAAGGATTAAAAAACAAAGCAGCATTGTTTTTAACTCTCGTTTTTTAAACAACCTATCACACCTTGAGGCGTATGAGTTTATACAGCTATGCCATCGTCGCAAATACGACAAAGGTGAATACATCTACCACCAGAATGATCCCGGTAATGGCTTCTACATTATTGAGAACGGTAGCGTTGAACTGATAATTGAAGGCGAAAGTCCGGCTGAAGGAGAAGATTCTGTACCAGTAAATATCCTGCTGGATAGCCCCCAAAGC
Source organism: Balneolia bacterium (assembly GCA_003555145.1). Lineage (GTDB taxonomy): Bacteria > Bacteroidota > Rhodothermia > Balneolales > Cyclonatronaceae > Cyclonatronum. The sequence continues at coordinate 5,479 of PWID01000320.1, forward strand.
TTTGGCAACCTCAGCCTCAGTCACGAAATGAGGCGAATGTCCTCAGCACGGGCTGCCGAAGACACCATAGTACTTGGATTCTTCAGTCCCGATTTCGATACGCTTGAAAAACGGTTTCCTCAAATTGCGATTAAGGTTCTTGGAGAAATTAACCGGGTGATGGCCGTACAGCTCGAATCAACGATTCAGGAGCTGGGCAAGCTCAGCAGCATTTCAGATGCCTACCGCCTGCAGTTCGAAACATTTTATACGCAGGAAGATGACACGCTGATTTAAGTGACTTCATCTCTCCTGCAAGCAATTTCATTTCCAGTTATTCTTTAAGTTTATAATTAAATATGTCTGTAAAAAAAGGCTCCGAAGCCGAAGTATCTATTCTGTCTGCAGCTTTCGAAGGCAAAGGTTTTGGTAAATTAAACGACCGCGCCTGCTTCGTGAAAAATACCGCCCCGGGTGATATCGCCCGGGTTCGTATCATAAAAAAAAGGAAGGGATACTACGAAGGCCAGCTTTTGGAACTCCTGGAAAAAGGACCAGAACGCGTGGAGCCGGTATGCAAACACGCCGAAGTATGTGGCGGATGTACCTGGCAGCATGTTTCTTATGATGAGCAGCTCCGTTTCAAAAGACAGCATGTCGAAGATCATATCCACCGGATTGGAGGGCTGCGTGAAGTAGTTCCCAACCCAACCCTCGCCGCTCCTGATACGCTTCACTATCGTAACAAAATGGAGTATTCCTTTGGCGACCGCCGCTGGCTGACCCGCGAGGAAATTGAAAGCGGTGTGGAGTTCAAAGACAAAGATGTGGCTGCAGGAATGCACGCACCCGGAAGGTTCGATCGTATCCTCAATTTGGAGGAGTGTTTTCTTCAGGGACCCGTATCATACGAGATTCTGGACTTCGTGCGTACGTACGCTCTTGAGCACGACATTCCCTCCTTCAATCCAATAAAACATGAGGGCTTTATCCGAAACGTGATGGTTCGTAACGGTCATCATACAGGAGACCTGATGGTCAATTTCGTTACTTACCAGGACGATATGGACGTGATGGAACCCCTCAAAGACGCGCTCTTGAAACGCTTCCCACAGGTTACCACTGTTGTCAATAACGTGAATGATACCAAATCACCAAGTTCGGAAGGCCGCTTCGAGCACGTATTGCACGGGCCGGGATACATCACCGAAAAAATGGGAAGCAATACATTCCGGATTGATGCCAATACGTTTTTCCAGACCAACACGCTTCAGGCCGAACGGCTTTATCAAACGGCAAAAGACTTCGCCGAAATAAAGCCCGACGATCTGGTATTTGATCTGTATTGCGGCGTTGGTTCGCTCACGCTTTTTGTAGCTGATGCTGCACGGGAAGTAGTAGGCATTGAGCTGAACCCGGTTTCAGTTGTTAATGCCAAAGAAAACGCGGAACGCAATGAGGTTGCCAACTGCGCTTTCGAAACCGGCGATATGAAAGATGTTTTCACAGATAAGTTTATAAAGAAATATGGCAAGCCAGATGTAATCATAACAGATCCTCCGAGAGCTGGAATGCATCCTGATGTTATACAAACGCTGAACGAACTTGCCGTAGACCGGCTTGTGTATGTAAGCTGTAACAGCGCTACTATGGCACGAGATCTTGCTGAACTGAACAAAGTGTACGACATTATCGAAGTACAGCCTGTGGATATGTTTCCGCAGACTTATCATATTGAAACGGTAGCCAAACTTAAACGGAAATCAAGCTAATAAGCCGGATACGAGCATGAAACGAACAATCGGAATAATCGGAGCCGGAATCGGAGGTCTCACAGCTGCTGCACGGCTGGCTTCAGAAGGCCATAGCGTTAAAGTTTGGGAACGCAACGACAAAGCGGGTGGCAAGATGAATGAAGTCGTAAAAGACGGCTATCGTTTCGATACCGGGCCAAGCTTGTTCACCATGCCCTTTATTCTTGAAGAACTGTTTGAAAGCTGTGGCCGCAATCTTAGCGATTATCTTGAGCTTCAGCCAGTAGATCCGCTTTGCCGCTATAACTGGCAGGATGGTACTGTTTTTGATTGTTCAACTGATTTGCAAAAAACATTAGGTCAGATTGCTAAGTTTGCTCCGGAGGATGCTGAAGCGTACGTTAAATTCCTGGGTTATTCAGCTGATTTGTATGGAAAAACAGCAGAAACATTCATCATGAATCCATTGCAAACCGTAATGGATCTCCGCAACCTCAAAAAGTCTGATATATTCAAGATTGATGCGTTTCCAACCGTTAGTACACGCGTAGACAAGTATTTTAAGTCACCCTACCTTCGCCAGGTTTTTAAGCGTTTTGCAACCTACAACGGCTCCTCTCCTTATCTGGCTCCGGCAACCATTAACGTAATTGCTTATGTGGAACTGTGCCTGGGCGGTTACTATGTGAAAGGCGGGCTGTATTCTATCTGCCGGGCCCTCGAAAAGCTCTGCACCGAATTAGGTGTGGAAGTGAGCTATAACACAGACATAAAACGGATTTTAACTGAGAAAAAATCTGCAACCGGTGTAGAGTTAAGCGATGGTACAGCTGCAAAAGCCGACATAATTTTCTCCAACTCCGACGCTACTTTTACCTACACAGACCTGGTCGATAAAAAAGTTCTGAGAAAAAAGCAGGTCAGCAGAATCAGCAATATCGAGCCTTCTTGCTCCGGTTTTGTGATGATGCTTGGCACAGATAAAGTTTTCGATAATCTAAAGCATCACAACATCTTTTTCTCCAGGGATTACGAAAATGAATTTGCTGAAATATTCCACCGTAAAATGCTTCCCGAAGACCCAACTATATACATCGCAAACACTTCGGCCGCTGAAGCCGGCCACGCCCCTGAGGGTGGATCCAACCTGTTTGTTCTTATTAATGCTCCCTACCTCACAGAGAAGCTTGCATGGGATGAGGCGCGCTGCAAAGAGTATGGCGACCTCATTATACACAAGCTCGAGAACTTCGGCCTCAAGGGGCTTCGCGAGAGCATAAAGGTTCGTGAGCACATAAGTCCGCAGGACTTCTACGATCGCTACCGATCCAATCGCGGAAGTATCTACGGTACATCATCAAACCAGCAGCTCTCAGCCTTTATGAGGCCCAGGAACAAATCACCCTACATCGACAATCTTTATCTTGTGGGTGGCTCAACTCATCCAGGAGGCGGCATTCCGCTCGTAATGATGTCGGCCAGACACGCCGTTACCATCTTCAACAGGGAAAACGATAACGGCGAATAAAAGGCTGTTTGGAGTTTATTAAAGGGTGATGTTATTCTTAACCTGAACAACTTACCAGGCTAATAAGAAATCCCACGGTCGGATGTCTGGGTGAACTCAGACCTATTTTTTGAATGATAGAGCATACAGGATTTTTTATATCATTCTGCACGTCTTCAGGATCAGGATTAGAGTTCAATTGTCTCAAATCCCTTTAGCTTAAGGTCGAACATATAGGTGAGTCCATTCGGCGTTATTTGGGTCCCCTCAAATATGGTCTCTGCTCCTATTCCAAAGTTTTCGAGCGACATGCCACAAACGACGAATGTTATACCGGCTTCTTTGCCATCTTTATACACTTCCGACATATCTGTACTGCTACCCTGTGTGAAAGCTTCAACGGACCTCCCACATGCCATTACCACAAATTCACCGGTATTGTATTTTTTGTCTGCAATCATTGTTTTAGCCGTGTGGACCGCGGCTCCCAGATGACCGGGCTGGCTAATGAGCACAGCATAATCCTGTTTTGAAGTATCGTAGCTAACTGGGGATGCGCTGTGGGCTGTAGACGGGTAGGATGACAAAAGCATCGCAATTACCAGGCTTGCAGCGCCGGCACCCCGCACCGGACTTTGTGTTTTCTTCTTTTTAAGCCAATGGTCCAAGCTATATGCAAGGGAGCCATTTACGATAAAGAAAAACAGAATCCCGGCAATTGCAATATTTTTAAACAAAGGTCCCAGAGTATCTGTACTTCCGGCCTGAATGGTAAGAGAGATTGGAATTAGAATAAGAATAAGAAGTAAGGCAGCTATGCGTGTCTTAAAACCAATCAAAAGAAAAACTCCGCCTGTTAATAATCCGATACCTGAAAGAATTACGAGCATTTCGGCTGGAAAAATACTGGTTGCAAGAAAACCAAACGGAGCACTTTCCAGTCTTGCAACCGGATTAGAGGTTTCAAAAATATGATTTAAGCCGGCAATTAAAAAGATACCGCTACCCAACACACGAAGTATTAAATAAGATAGATTTTGCAGCTTTAGTGAATGTGTGGTTGCTTTATTCATTTTCCATGTTTGTTTATGATCAAAAATCAATATCAATTAGAAGAGTCTGCATATTCAGCCAGTTCTATAAGCCAATCCCTGAACGCCGGAGAGCTATAGTCTGCGATTCCTGCTTTTTCATACACTATTTGCCCGTCTCTGGAAACCACATACGTTGTAGGCAGTGCCGTGCTATTGAAAGCATTTGGCAAGGGTGATGCCGGAAACTGATAAGGCATTGTATATCCTTTATTGCTCATGAAGGTATTTGCGTTAGCCCGTTCCTCATCAACAGATAACATTATGAACCGAATATCCTCATGCTCTGAAACTTGTGTATACAGAGTTTCTATGGTTGGCATTTCGGCCACGCATGGCGGGCACCATGATGCCCATACGTTTACAAAGGTCACCTTACCTTTAAAGTCACTTAGGAAAACCTGCTCTCCCCCGGCGGTAACCATTGCGAAGTTATAGTCGGTATCGGTTAGGAATGGTCCGTCTGCTGTTTCAATATCCACTATCTTCGCATTAAATAGCCCGGTGTATAGCATACCCTGCTGTATGCCCACAATTACATTGGTATGAAGCCCGGTAAGCCAGAGAAAGCTAATCACGGCACCGATACTCAGCCATTGGAATACGTTTTTTTTCAATCCAGACTTTCCAGATTGGTCTTTTTTTTGATGTTTACCCATAATTAATGATGTATTTCTTTATTTAAGAGAATAATAGCATTTTCAATTTTTTCCTGATCGTGAAATGAAGACTGGAGACTGGAGTACTTAAATATCGGTTTTGCGTAAGTCCGCATTGCCGAGCTAAAAATAAACCAGCCTTCGGTCATCATTTTTTCATTGCTTTATCTGGCCGCAAGCTCCTGCAGTATTGGTTGCAGTTGTGCTTTTGAAATCATACCAGGTATAACATATTCTACCTGCCCTTGTTTATTGATTATGAAACTGGTCGGCAGCCCCGGGTAAGGCCCGTATCTTGCATCTACCGTACCATCATCAACCACAAGCGGATAATTGATTTCAAATTCTTCTGCAAACGGACGGACCACATCCCAGCCCGTTTCATCAACAGATACCCCGACAAATAACACACCGTCATCTTTCATCTCATTCTGGATTTCTATGAAATCCGGGATCTCTTCACGGCAAGGCGGGCACCAGGTAGCCCATATATTAAGAACAATTACCTCCCCTTTATGATCTGAAAGCGTAAACGCTTCTCCCTCCATATTTAAAAGAGTAAAATCGGGTGCTTCCGGAAAATCCCGGGTAACATTATGTTCTTTGGAAGCAGGAATAGAATTAGCTAATACGGGTTTAGACGGATAATAAGCATCAGCCTGAGTTTGGACAATTATGAATAAAGCTATTAATGCCAAACCGGAAACTAGCGTTGTAAGTACAACTGTTTTTTGGGAAAATTTCATTGTGGTAATCATTGTATTCTGCTTAATGAAGGCTTTAGAAATTCGTTTATGCGTGTTCAATGCCAGAGCAGTCTAGAAAACATCAACATTCACCAGCCGGCGAATGTAGTGATGTCAGACTTAATCAAGACGAAAGAAAGGCTTAACCCGAAATCATGAACCTTCATAGATTGGTCTTACAGCTTCAAAAGCAATCAAACGATTCGCTTACATAAAACGATGTCGGATGTTGAAATGAAGGTGTAAGCAGGAAGGGCGGGAAGTGTTTATACCAGCTGTGGGGGATCAGCTATGGGCAGAACAAACAGCTGTGAGTCAGCAAGGAGTACTGAATGGTCGACAGCTGAGGTAACGTGAGGATGGTTCAAAGAAACTATACGGGTCGGAATAAGCTGCAGGCTTGTGCTGCAGTTACTCACAATTACATTTCCCTTTTCTTCTTCTGAAGCCTTATCGGCTATCAAGGGCAGGTAACTGATACTTTGACCAGTATTCTGAAGTTGCGGCAGGCCAGCCTCGCATTGAGCCCGCGAGTCGACTTCATAATCTACGTTATTCGCAAATTGATATACATTATGAGCCGTAGTAGCTATATCAATCCCTAGCGTGCTCATAAAAATGAGCAGCAAAAAAGATCCGATATGCTTACTGTGTGGGAACAAAATGTCTGCTAAAATTACCGCTATTGGTTAAGCCCTACGAACGCAGTATAAAATCCGTTTATTGCATTTTTAATTAAAAACCTTAGGGTCTTCAAACACCCGATGTGGCCTGCTTAGCTCCTCATTCTGTACTCGTCTGTTACTTTAAGACCGGCTAAGTCCTGCCCCGATGGCTGCTGATATACCTTAAGACCGAACTCGGGCATTACCGCCAGAAGATGATCGAAAATGTCGGCCTGTATGCCCTCGTATTCCGCCCAGACGGTCGTATTCGTAAATACGTAGATCTGCAGGGGTAGTCCGCGATCTGTTGGCTCCAGCTGACGAACAAGCATCAAAAGATCTTTTTTGGCCTGAGGATGTTTTTTCAGGTATTCAATTATATATGCGCGGAATGTACCCACGTTCGTTAACCAGCGGGAGTTGGTTAGAATAGAAGGGTTGTCTTTTAAATACTTCTCGTTGTACGCGCTTATATCTTTTATTTTTGCATCGATGTAATCGCAAAGCAGATGGGTTTGCTTTAGCCTTTCAATTTCCTTCATGGTTAAAAACCGAATGGATGATATATCGATATTAAGCGATCGCATTATCCGCCTTCCCCCCGCTTCACTCATTCCGCGCCAGTTACGGAAACTGTGCTCCAGAAACTTATGTGTTGGAATTAAGGTAATCGTCTTATCAAAATTCTGGACTTTTACAGTATTAAGGGAGATATCCACCACATCTCCGTCGGCTCCAAAATTAGGCATCTCAATCCAGTCACCGATTCTTATAAGATCGTTATTTGTAAGCTGAACGCTTGCGACAAGCGAAAGAAGCGTATCGCGAAAAACCAGCAGCAGAATAGCCGTAATAGCACCAATACCGCTTAAAAAGTACCAGGGCGACTGATCGGAAAGGCTTGCGATGATAAAGATGATGGAAAACAGGTAAACAATTACCTTACCAAGCTGAATATACGTTTTGATAGGCCGCATGTTGGCCTTAGGCAGCATCAGATAGAGCGTATGGGCTGAAGATAAAAACGCGTCTATAACGCGGGCCGCTACCAGAATCATAAGCGCGGCGGTAAGTCTGGTAATAAAACCGGAAAAACCTTCCGGCAGCCCTGGTATCAGCTCTATACCTATGAACAGCACCATTAACGGAATAAGCATAAGTGCCCTTTGGGGCAGTTTGTGCCTTAGTACAGATGCATACCATTCGGTTTCGGTCTTTTCATCAAGTCTTTTTAACAGCTTGATGACCCACACCCGAATCACTACGTGAATGAACGTGGAAACTGAAAAAAGAATCAGCAGGCCGATGTAAGCTTCAGTATCAATTGAAGCAAGCATTTCGGAAATACGTTCATTAAAGTGCGTGAAGACAGAAAACAACATACTTATGGGTTATTAAAGGGTACCAGATTATTCTGAATGAAGGTACGCCTGAACGCCTGTCTTTACAAGCAGTTTCAAATCCCCAACAGATAATCTAACCGACTTTTAAGTCCTCATACAGATAGCCTTATCTGAAGAATCACCAGCATATTTTGTATATTTAATCCTCAAAACATACGGTCTGTTTAGCCCGATTATTTTCCAGACTCTGTGATGTTTCAACAATCGAGTTAAAAACAAGATCTCTCTCCGTGCCGCAAATAAACAAAATTCCAAGACTTTTTTCTGCCTCAATTTACTTTTTTGTGATGCAGCTCATCTTTGGATCTCCCCTCTCTGCACAGGAAACATCAGACGCTGAACCAAGAGTATGGAACTCGCAAACATACGGCTGGCAGGTCCGGGCCGGAGCAGCAACTGCGGGTGACCTTCCCTTTTGGCTTTACTCAAATCAGTGGGGCCAAATAGATCCTTACAGCGCAAACGGAATGCTTAACCTGTTCGGTCGGCAGGTTTTCAGTTTCGATTCAGGCATTTCAATAACTGGTAAAGCTGACCTATTGCTAAGAGCTTCTCAGGGCTCAAATGTTCATTTTAATGAAGCTTTCCTGAAGGTTAGCTACGGATACTTTGAACTCTGGGCCGGGCGGAAACATGAACAATACGGGCTTGTGCACCCTACCCTCTCGACGGGTACTATGGATTTGTCGCAAAATGCGCGGCCTGTTCCGCAAATCGTGTTTGCCACACGCGGCTTTATGCCTGTACCCTTTACCAGGGGTGTAGTCTATGCGGATGCTTCTCTGGGCCACGGATGGCTGACCGACTACGACGATCGTTTTGTAGAAGGCACTGTAAGGATTCACAGAAAACATCTTTACCTGCGCATATTCAGCGAAAACTCACCATTGGTGCTTCATGGCGGATTGAAACACTTTGCGCAATGGGGCGGCACCAGTCCGCTGCACGGAAACTCTCCGGTTAACTTCCGATCGTTTATTGATGTCTTTTTTTCAAGGGCTGCCGATTCAGAGGAAATTATCGGCGGCGGGAATCTGCTAAACAGCGCACAAAATCATTTGGGTACCTACGACTTTGCCGCTTTAGTGAATACCGAGAACTTCGCTATTTCACTCAGCCGTCAGTTTATTCTTGAGGACACTCCGAACGCCCGCTTTGGCACGCCATGGGATGGTCTTTGGGGAGCAACAATTTCGCTGCGTCCGCCGGATTCCCCGAGAAGCTGGAGAGGCAGCGGATCTTCATCTTCGCGTAATTCAGGTTCAGGTACCCGGCTTCACAGAGCTTCAGACAAAAACTTCCGTCCCTTACTGGAAACGGTTCATTACGAGTATATGGATTTAAAGGAAGGCATGTCGCGCTTCCCTCAGCGCGCAAGAGATGAGTATTTCAACTATTATAACCACTGGGCCTACAGAGGCGGCTGGACGTATCATAATCAAAGCATGGGGAATTCCCTGCTTTTAACAAACAGAACCCATCTTGGCGTGGTAAACAACGAGATAATCGCCCACCATGCGGGTTTGAACGGCTACATAGGTGATGCTGCAGACTGGAGGTTCTTAACGACATACAGCCGCAATTACGGAGCTAACAGAGCTTCTCTGAGAACGAATCCTACCGGCCGGCAGAATTTGCTTACCGAACGTAAAGATCAATGGTCGTTCATGCTCGAGCTAAGCACAGTTAAACTCTTCGAAAACCTTGAGACTGGAATTATGCTTGCATATGATACAGGTGCGGTCCACTCACAAAATTTGGGCGCAATGCTTTCGGTTCGGTGGACTTCCGGACGAAACTGAAACGAAATGAGCGGTAAGCGACTAATTTCAGTCGACTACAAAGAAGTTGTAGAAACCATTCAGTTTTTTATTACCGGGTAGGTGCAATTCACCTTCACCACGAAATTCGAGGACCTCTCCTCCAAGAAAGGAGCGTGCTGCACGGCGCGCAACCCAGGACAGCTCAGACAGAACAGAGAAACGTTCATCATCCTTTGTACGCTTAATAGTAACAACTTCGAGCCGGCCTTCAGGATGAATCATCATTACTTCCATCGTATGGGCGAGTCGCTTACCAAAGGTACGGGATTCATCAATTTTCTGAATGTTGTTGGCCTCGAAAACATCCAGATTACCATCGCGGCTTGAAATACGATGGCCAATAGTCATCTTTTCTCTTGCATCGGACGGTAGCATGAAATACAACACATCCCAGTTTTGGGAATCAGTATGCGAGATAAAACGATAGCCACTATCCAGAAGCCTTGTTGTTGTTTGGTTTTGAAACGTTTGATCCATGTAAGCTGTACCGGAAACTTCCTTTCGCTTGCCATTAATTTCTACAAATCCGCTGGCATTAGCATAGGGAATATGGGTAAAAATCCCAATCCGTTCATCACCAACCGTATAGATTCCATCCCCCCACTTTACTCCTTGAACTATTTCGCTTAGCTTGAGGTGAATATCGTAATTGACTCCGTCTTTCGACGTCTCAACACGCACTTCATGCTCTTCGGGTAGTTTCCCTTTGAACCAGACCGTACGTTCCGGGCGAGGCTCGAACTTATACGTGTCCTCATGCTGCACCAAATGATCGATAGAATACTCTCTCGACAATTGATATGTGTTACTGTCGAAACCGTAAACGCTAACCCTTACGCCTGTAACGGGCGATTTAAGACTGCCAAAATTTGCAGCTGAAAACGTAATATGAACTTTAAGGCCATCATCCAGAAAAAAGTGATAGGTCCAGAACTCGTTAAAATGACTACCCGTGAGCGTCTGTGCTCTGATGTCCTCAGCAGTAGTTGGCCCGAGTCCGCCTTCCGGATTGAGCAGCTGTGCCTTAGCCGGGTGCAGTACGGCAAGAGAAAATAGGGCGGTAAATAGGATTACTGCTGCGGATAGTTTCATAAAACGATGTCGGTTAAAATGATACCTGCTCGTCAGAGGATGGCTTCAGTTCAGGATACAAATCTTTTCAGGAGACGCCAGCTCTGTTCTTAAGGTTTTCAAGAAGCGCATCATAACCCCTTCTGTTAATAATCCGCTGAAAAGAACGGCGGTAGGAATCAGCTGTAGACACGCTGTCGATCGACATATCGATTACAATCCATTCGCCATCACGGTTTTCCAGTTCATATATAACAGGGGTTCTTACATTCTGAAGCGTTGCAATAGTGCGTGCAGTAACCCGGTCTCCGCGAACGTCAAACGATTCATAGGCTACATCAGCGCGGTAAATATCGAGACTATTTAGCGACTGATCGCGAACAACACGCGCAAAAACATCTACAAACTCAGCTCTTTCTTCTTCAGAGAGGTCATCCCAGGTATCCTGCAGAGCATGAGAAGCCATGGCTCCGTAGTCTATTACTTCATTGATGATATCCATAAGCTCCTGGCGCTGTTCGTCTGTGTACTCGGTACCCTCAGGTCCAAGGAGATCTTTAATTTCCTGATCACGATCTTCAAGCATAGCACGGACTTCGTCCTGCACGTCTTGAGTGGATGCATTCACAGTGCTGCTAAAAACCAGCGCAAATGATATTATGATGGCGAAGAAAAAAGTCAATTTCATAAATAGTCCTCTGTTAAACTTAAACTTAATCGTTATTCAAAAAAAACTGATTCAGGCTAAAGCCGCTTGCGTTAAGCAAACGAGCGTATCTGATATTGAAGTCGTGTATCCGCTGTCTGGATTCAGCCTCAAGCTCAAGATTCGACCGGACTGCATCTACCAGATTGGTAACATCACCAAAACCGATATCATAATCCAGCTGCTCCTGTCTCAGCCAGTTACGGCTCACTTCGAGCGCACCGCGCGTTGTCTCCATCCTTGAACGTGCGACAACGGCATCTTTGTATTTATCACTTACATCTAGTTCAACACCGTCTTTAACGGCCTCCAGTGCATACCCGGCCTGTCTGGACTGAAGTCTCGAGCGCTCTGTCCTGCTGTTTAATATAAAAAAATTGAGGTTCTGACGAATTCCAACGCCAACTGTAAGACTGGAGGTGTTAGCGGGATTACTAATAAACGGGTTGCGCTGTCGTGGTCTGTTAGACGCATACGCAAAACGATAGTTAGCTCCAATGAATAAAGCGGGATAGCTTTGCGCCCGTGTGGCCTGAAGCCCAAACTCGGCCGCATCTCGAACCGCACCCAGCTGCAGCACCTCAGGCCGTGCCTGAAGGGCGTGGCTAAGATACATCTGAATGTCCTCAACCTCTTCATCAAGCGGGTCCAGAAAACGTTCGGCTGGCCTGTAGATCTGGTTGTACTCGCGACTTCCAAGCGCTACTGCCCATGCCCTTTCCAGAAAACTCAAATTCTGGCGAACATCTTCAGCCTCAGTTTCAAACTGGTATATAAAAATTTCAAACTGATACAGGTCTGCATCATCAATTTCTGTGCTGCCTTCATCCAGAAGCTGCTGCAATTCTCTTTCAGCAGTCCTTAGATTACGCTCTGCTTCATCTATAAGACGATCCAGCTCCATTGCAAGAAGCCGCCCCTGATATAGCTGAAATAACTGTAGTTCTGTATTACGTTGATCGGCTTCAAAATCATAAGTTGCAATCCTTACGGCAGCCTGAGATGCTTTTATAGCACTACTTATTGCTCCCCATGTATACACAGGTTGCAAAGCAGTAACCTCAAACTGGTTAAAAAAGGCCCAGTCTTCCCAGTCGTTTCGCAGCGAGGGATCCAGATAAAGTTGTGAATTCGAAAATCCATCAGCACCACTTACCCCCGGAACTAATCCATGTGCCGTAATTACTTCGAAGTTAGGAAGGTATCTGCTTGCCTTAGCCTCTGACTGTCGGGCCTGTGCCATGCCAATAGACTGTCTTCTGGCGTTAAGCTCTTTTGAACGCTCAAGGGCCAGATCCAGAAAATCTGTAAACGTTAATTCGACGGTATCCTGTAGAGCAGTTGTACGTGCATCAGCAGAGTGAGGTGCAACCCAAAGCAAAAGGATAGCTAAAGACGCCAGTAGCGTAATAAAAGGATTCGCAGTTTGCATATACGTAGTGATCGGAATAGAAAGACGTGTAACGCTGTGATGAGGCTTTATTATACAAAAAAAGCCCCCATAAAAATGGGGGCTTTTTAAGATTGCGGAGAGTGAGGGATTCGAACCCCCGGAGACTTGCGCCTCAACGGTTTTCAAGACCGCCGCATTCGACCACTCTGCCAACTCTCCGGCAGATTCACAATATAAGGATTTTATCCATTCAATGCTTCAGCACCTGAAACAATTTCTGACAATTCTGTAGTAATAGCAGCTTGTCTTGCTTTGTTGTATTTCAGGTTCAGATGACCAATAATTTCCTTGGCATTTTCGGTCGCATTATCCATGGCTGCCATTCTTGCACCCTGCTCGGAAGCATTAGATTCAAGAAGTGCGCGCCATAGCTGCATATTGATATGCAGTGGTATAATGTTGTCCAATATCTGCTTAGGATTTGGCTCGAAAATATAATCAATCGTGTTAGCCGCTGTCAAGTCTTTTTCATCCGATGTTTCAACAGACACAGGAAGCAGCTGACTGAACAGTCTGTTTTGAGCGATAACGCTTTTGAACTCATTAAAGGCAAGAAATACGCTATCGTAGTTTCCTTTTTCGAATTCATTTGCAACATGAGTCGAGATAGCTACAGATGCATCGAAATTTAAATTATCAAAGAATCCGTCGTTACGGCTCACAATATTGAAACCACGCTTCTTAAAATATTCGCCGGCTTTTCGTCCAATTGTAATAAGCGAAAGCTTACCGCTCTCTTTAAAACCAGGAAAGCGGGCTTCGATAGTATCTGTGATAAAACGAAACAAATTACTGTTGAAACCACCACATAAACCTCTGTCTGAACCTACAGCAATCAAAAGAATATTCTGCGGGTTCTCGACATCGGTCATGAAAATATTTTCAGAGTCGGTGCTGCTGCTTAGCTGTTCAAGAACTGCCTGCAGACCCGCCACGTAAGGACGGGTCGCGACAACATTTTCCTGAGCTTTGCGCAAACGGGCAGCAGCAACCATTTTCATGGCCTTGGTAATCTGCTGTGTACTTTTAACCGATGATATACGGTCGCGTATTTCGCGCAGATTAGCCATATTACTTGCTGATAGAGTTTAATATTTCATTTTTAGCTGTGTTGGCAACGGCTAGAAACTTAGCTTTCATTTCGTCATTCAGATTTCCGGATGCGTTTAGTTCATCCAGTTCTTTCTGATGTTTGAGATGAAGTGCTTCAAGGAAGCTTGTTTCAAATGCCTGAACCTTATCAACCGGTATTTCGCTAAGTACGCCTTCGTTATTGGCAAGGAGTACGGCAATTTGCTCCTCGACAGAAAGTGGTGAGTACTGATTCTGCTTAAGGAGCTCGACTGAACGCTCGCCTTTAGAAAGCTGACGCTGCGTTGTAGCATCCAGGTCAGAACCGAATTTGGCAAAAGCTTCCAGCTCACGATACTGTGCAAGATCAAGCTTAAGCGTACCAGACAACTTCTTCATACCTTTCACCTGTGCGTTACCACCCACACGAGATACTGAAATACCTACGTCGATAGCCGGGCGAACACCAGAGTTGAACAGGTTAGTCTGCAGGAATATCTGACCATCTGTAATCGAAATTACGTTTGTCGGGATATAAGCAGAAACGTCACCGGCCTGTGTTTCAATAATCGGAAGCGCTGTAAGCGATCCACCACCTTTAATAAGCGGACGAAGACCTTCCGGCACGTCGTTCATCTTTTCGGCTACGGCCTGATTACGGTTAATCTTAGCTGCACGCTCAAGAAGACGGCTATGGAGGTAGAATACGTCGCCAGGGTAGGCTTCACGTCCCGGAGGACGTCTCAAAAGAAGGGAAACCTCACGGTAGGCTACCGCCTGCTTGGACAAATCATCATAGATAATAAGAGCATGGCGACCTGTATCACGGAAGTATTCGCCAATTGAAGCGCCTGCATAGGCCGCAATATACTGAAGCGGTGCAGGTGCGGTGGCGGGAGCCGAAACGATAGTAGTGTACTTTTTAGCACCTTCCCGTTCCAGAATATCATTTATCTGAGCAATGGTAGAATTTTTCTGACCAATGGCGACATAAATACAGTATACACCGTCTCCTTTGTCGTGCGATGCTTTCTGATTCAGAATGGTATCGATAGCGATAGCTGTTTTACCAGTCTGGCGGTCACCAATAATAAGTTCACGCTGACCACGGCCAATCGGTATCATAGAGTCGATAGCTTTGATACCTGTCTGGAGCGGTTCACTTACCGGCTCGCGATACACAACACCGGGAGCCTTACGCTCAAGCGGCATTTGTATGGTATCCCCAACAATAGGGCCTTCGCCATCTACGGGCTTACCGAGAGGATCGAGTACGCGGCCAAGAACGCCTTCACCCACTTGAATGGATGCAATAGTTTTGGTTCTGCGAACAGTATGACCTTCCTGTATGGAACTTGCTGAACCGAATAGTACAATACCTACATTGTCTTCTTCAAGGTTAAGAACCATACCCTGAACAGGGTTTCCATCTTTGTCTCTGGAGTCTGGGAGCTCTACAAGCTCACCGGCCTGAATTTTACTAAGGCCGTAC
This sequence comes from Balneolia bacterium, assembly GCA_003555145.1. Lineage (GTDB taxonomy): Bacteria > Bacteroidota > Rhodothermia > Balneolales > Cyclonatronaceae > Cyclonatronum. The sequence goes on from PWID01000320.1 coordinate 20,899, forward strand.
ACTCGGGCAATACCATCACCCACTTCGAGTACGGTTCCTTCATCATAAATATCGGACTCAGACTGAAACCCAGCCAGCTGTTTTCTCAGGATGGCTGATACTTCGTCGGGTTTAACGTGACTCATAATAATATTTAATTAAACGCTGTCTTTAATCGGTATCGGTTGTTCAGATTGCGGCTTTTAAAAACAAATGCTCGAGTTGTTCAAGACTGTGTTTTACAGAGCCATCAATAACAGTATCATCAATTTTAACGACAAGGCCGCCTACAAGGTCGGGTTTGTGTTTGGAAACAAGCTCTACGGTTTTTCCGGTTCTGGCAGCTATTGCCTTTCGGATTGCCTCAAACTGTTTTTCATCTGGCATATCGGCGTAAAACACCTCAGCCACAATTATACCCTTATGTTTGCGGTACGCCTCGATAAAAGCATGCGTGATACCAGGAAGAAGATCAAATCTTGATTTTTCTGCAATCAGCCCGAACATGGAGTTCATCTGCTCCGAGACGTTTTTTCCAAACAGTTCTTTGAGCACATCAGATTTCTTAGCCGGTTTAACAATCGGATTTCTAAGAAAAAGAAGCAGCTCTCTGGACTGTCTGATTGTCTCATCCACATGCTGAACGTCCTTAAGTACCGACTCTAGTGAATCGGTTTCCAGTGCGTACCCTAAAAGGGCCGCGGAATAACGTCTGGCGGCTTTAGTTGGAATCATCAGAGATTAGTTCTTGGAAAGCCCGTCGATGAAATCATCAACAAGTTTCTTGTTCTTCTTTTCATCAAGCTCTGCATTCAGAATCTTACTGGCTGCTTCGAGAGCAAGTTCCGCAACATGGCTACGCAGTTCAAGCATTGCTTTTTGCTTTTCCTGCTCAATAGATGCGAGGGTCTGGTCTCTTACGGCTTCAGCTTCTGAACGAGATTTTTCAATGATATCAACGCGAATCTTTTCGGCTTCCTCTTTGGCTTCCTTGCGGAGGCGCTGAGCTTCTACTTCGGCCTGACGGAGCGCTTCATCGTTCTTTTTAGAAATCTCTTCTGCACGGCTCATGGCCTTTTCAGCAGAATCGAGCGATTCCTGTATACTCTTCTCACGCTGCTCTAGTGCCTGCAGAACTGGTCCCCAGGCAAACTTTTTAAGCAGTACGAAGAAAAGCACAAACGTGATACCCACCCACAGAACAATGCCTGTTTCGAAGTTCAGCAGTGCGTTAGCTAAAACCGGATTCATGTGTAATTTGTTTAGAATGCACAGCCCTTAGGTTGTACATCAGTTGCAGGTTTAAAGAAGATTGTTGCTAAAGATCAGGCAAGTGCAAGAATAATGCAGATTACCAGAGCAAAAAACGCAGCACCTTCAATAAGACCGGCAGCGATAAGCATGGCAGTACGAACGTCACCAGCAGCTTCCGGCTGACGAGCCATAGCATCCATTGCGCCTTTACCGATCATACCGATACCAAAACCAGCTCCAAGAAGGATGATTCCAGCTCCGAGGCCAGCGGCGAGGTAAGCAAATTCCATAATAATTACTCCTAGATTTGTGAATTAAGTTAAGTATTGATTATAAGTGTGTAGCAGGTTGAAGTCCATCAGGTTCTTCTTCATGATGATGGTCGTGGCTGTGGTCTTCCAGAGCCATACCAATAAAGAGAGCCGAAAACATTGTAAAGATGAAAGCCTGCAGAAATGCTGCAAAGACTTTCAATGCGTAAATAAAAAGTGTGAAACTAACCCAGATGATACCGGATCCAAGTCCTACGCCTGTGCCATACATGCCCATGAAAATAAAAATCATGCCAAGCATACTCAAAATTAGCATTTTACCAGCAAGCATGTTTGCAAAAAGTCGAATGGCAAGAGCAAAAGGCTTCGTGAACAGGCCAAGAATCTCTACCGGAATCATAATGATTAGCATTAGCTTGGGCACGCCGGGCATGGCGAACACGTGTTTCCAGTAATCCTTGGTTCCGTTTAGATTCACCATAAAGAAAGTGGTAATCGCAAGAGCTGCGGTAACGGATATATCAGCAGTGGGCGTCTGTCCCCATGGCATAAGGCCGAAGAGGTTCATAAAAAGAATAATGAAAAAGCATGACAGCAGATAAGGAGCGAACTTAAGGTATTTCTCTTCCCCAATGTTCGATTTTACTACTTCATCGCGCAGATAGACAATCATTACCTCTGCAAAATTCATACCTGCTCCACGTGGTGCAGTTTCACGGCCTATACCAGACTTGTATTTATTAGCGAGCCGACCAAATATAAGAAGTGTCAGAAGTCCGGAAAGCCAGAACCAAACAACATGCTTTGATATCGACATATCCAGCATCACAGGACGACCATCATCGGTATGAACCAATGTATAAGAGACCGGACCGGATACACCGGCTTCGAAAGCCTGTGGATTTTCGAAATAAAACTGATCCTGAAAAACGCCACTATTCATTGCGCTCTTTGTAGAGCTGTAGAAATGGAGGCCGTCAGAAATTATAATGCGGGGCAAATAGAACTTGAACAACCCTTCAAATTCGATGTAGTAACGGTCACCCATTTTACTGAGAATATCAACCTCTTGGGCTGGCTCAATTGGTGTTTCGGTATCCACCTCGGCATTGGCGTTAAAACCGCCAAGCATCAATAATAAACAGAATAGAAAAGCTATTCGAAGCGTTTTAACCATTATGGATTAGTTCCGGGTTGTCCTTAATTTTTAGGATAAAAATAATTTCCAGTACAGATTTGGAAATATAAGAAATAAATAGGCTAATAATAAAGACAAAAATTGGCAATTTGGACAAAAAAATCACTAAAAAGACGACTATCAGCATTACCAGCATCCGCAGTCCCATCCCTCCCATAACTTTCACCATAAAAGTGTTCATATCGGCATGTATCCCGCTTTTTGCGAATGCGAATGCAGCTATCGCGTTCAGAGTCGAAATCACAACTGCCAGCAGCAGTGCAGCCATACCTCCAACCGTTTCTGTAGCTCCAATAACTGCATATCCGCCACCAATCAGAATTACATCGATCAGCAGCAGCCAGGTTAAATACTGGCGCCACATACTTACCTTCTGATTACTCATTTTCTTTTCTTCTCTTTTTTTCTCTTTTATCCTTTTCGTTGAGTTCCAGGGCTGTTTTAATGATGGTCCATATCATAGATACGAACCCAAGAAAAACGCCTGTCAGCGTCAGCCAGGGAGATGTATCGTACCGGCCGTCCAGCCAGAAGCCTATTAGTACGGGTGCAGCCATGGTAACCCCTATCTGCAGGCCGAACTGTATGTGGTGACCGTAGCCACTAACATTAAACTTCATTCAGAAATATCCCCCGTGTCTGATCTTAGTTAAACAAACAGACAACACTTATTTCTGGGCTTTTTCAATTGTAACTCTGCCAGTCTGCTCACTCTTGGCTGGTTTCTGCCCCATATGGCAGGCGCCATCAAAACGCGCGCCTTCTTCAATAAGAATAACTTTTGTTGTCAGGTCGCCGGTAACATGAGCTGTTTGGCGCAGCGTGAGCTTATTTGTTGTGGTAACAGTACCCTCAACTTCTCCGGAAATATCAGCATCCTGAGCGTTGATTTGCCCAACCACTTTTCCTGTCTGTGTTATTATACACTTACCCTTCACATCAAGCTCACCCTCGACCGTTCCTGAAATACGGAAGTCGTTCTGGGTGGTAATGTTTCCTTTGATGTGGGTTCCTTCGCTTATCATGTTTACTGCTGGCTGTCCATTCATTGTGTTTTGTACACCGTTTGATTTTTTCATCTTATTCTTATTGTTAAACATTTCCTTTAGTTTAAATTTATAAAATACTGTGATGGGTCCAGAGGCACTCCGAACCTCCAAAGCTCAAAATGCAGATGCGGTCCGGTACTTACCAAACCGTCTGACCCAACAAAACCGATTACATCGCCTCTTCTTACTATATCCCCTTTTTGTTTTGCGAGGTTTTTGCTGTGCTTAAATATACTCATATAGCCTTCTGGGTGTTGCAGTACTACCACGTTGCCATAGTTTATGGTAAAACCACTAAAGATGACCACTCCATCAGCGAAAGACGGGATTACTGTGCCTTCTTCAGCCGCAATATCGATTCCAAAGTGGCCGCTTGAAGCCTCAAATGTGCGCGTTACTGAGCCCTGAAGCGGGAAAGATGCCGGAAAATCAAGACCACTGGAAAAGAAATGAGCATTCGACAATATTATTTCTTCAGCTCGTAAACCTCGTGCTCCGGGTGATATTTCCACCCCCTCTGCAAAAAGCTGTGCTGTTGGTTCCTCATCATATAGCTGCGACAAATCCTGAGGCCGTCGGGTTATAAATGTGGTATCGCTCCCTGCAGCAAGCGCATCTTTAAACATTGCCAGCTGTAGCTCACTGGCATGCAGCGAATCTCTGAGCGCCTCAACCCGATCCCTTATTTCAAGAATCTGCTCCCTTACTGCCTGGTCTTCTCTGTTAAACAGAATCGTGCCAAGCGGGGTGAGGAAAAAGAACAGAAACACCACTACTAAAACACCCATACAGCCTGCGACAGCTATTCCAAGAATTTTACTGGGTATAATTACATATGACTCCGTTTCATCGTGCGTCGGTCCTTTCCAAAGAAGGACCGTAATCTTTTCCGAACTGAACGAAACAATACGTTTTAAAAATTCAATCATAAGTTGTGTCTCAGAACTGCTTTTTCCGGCTTTTAGCTACTATAAGCTCGTTTAAAAATTCGGACAGGTTCCGTGTGAGGTTAATTCGGCTGTAACGTAAGCCGGTCTCATCCCCGGAACCCAGTTGTTTAAACTCGTCGAGACGAGTAAGGATATACGATAGTCTTTCTTTTACCGAAATCGCATCATTGGGGTTGGCCACAAATCCAGCAGCGAGCGAATCAAGCACCCTGGCTGCTTCACCCCGGGAGGGAACAAGTCCAAGTATAACCTTTCTGCACCCAATATATTCAAATAATTTGCCCGTTGTAACCTGTTCAGGACTTTTTTTGTGGCCTACTGTAAACCAGACCACATCTGCAGAAGCGAGCCCCTTCAGCGCTTTTTTGTGGCTCAGGTATCCACAATCCTTTATCAAATCTGTAAGTCCCAGTCTCTTTATTAATGTATGGTGCTCAGCCTGTAGCCCCCCTTGAAAAATGAGTTCAAGTTTTGGCCGGAGTTCGGGCTGTGCCTCCAGTAATAGCCTAACGCCCTCAAGAAAGGTATCAGGCTGGTTTTCACCATAAAACAAACCATTATATAGAATCCGGATAGTTTCGTTTTCGGTACTGGAACTCTTCGGACTTACATCATCCGATGCAGCAAGTAAAATATCTTCAGGGTCGTACCCCTGCTCAAGAACCTCAAACTTAAGCCCTTCCCTTCCATTCCGGCTTTTGAGCGAATCCAGCATAAAGCCATTGATTGCCGTTACCATATCTGCGCTAAGTAAACATTTCTTTTCTAAATCCTTCATTCTGTTCCGGTGGAATGGAGTAGGATACCTAAGCAGATGACTTCCGTACCAGTCATCACGAAAATCCATGAGAACAGGAATATCCAGACTTTCTTTCAACTCAGCAGCAATCATTAGGTTACTGTATGGAGGAGCAGTAGCAAATATGGCGTCAAATTTGCGGATTTTGTGAAGCTCATTTGCTTTTTCAACAGCCGGAAGTATCCACCCTTTTTTATTATCCGGCAAATAAAAGAAGGATGATACCATTCGGGCAGGAGCTGCCATCCAGTCCGGAATGTTTCCAATCGCGCGCCTCCCGGCAGTTTTATCGAATGGTGTATTTCCTTTAACCCTGTGCACTTCAACAGCAGGCTGTATTCGATCCAGCTCTTCCTGAAGGCTCTCATCATAATGAGTATAAAGTCCCGGCTCCGGCGCAAGCACCACGGGTGTCCACCCAAACCGCTGCAGGTATTTCACGAATTTTAACGGCCGCTGCACACCCGAAGATCCCATTGGCGGAAAATAGTAGGCTATTACAAGTACGGTTTTATGTCCCCGGCTTTGCATTTCCGCTTTCTTATTTTCCTGTGATGTGGCCCTGAGTTCAGACAGAATTTTATCTCATTGAATAGTTCGGCGATTCTTTGGTGATCTGTACCGAGTGCGGATGACTCTCCCGCATGGATGCCGGAGAAATTTTAACAAATTCTGCATTTTGCAGCGTATTTATATCCGGTGCGCCACAGTATCCCATCGCGGCTCTGAGGCCGCCAGTCATTTGGTAAACAACCTCGGCAAGCGTTCCTTTATATGGAACCCGGCCTTCAATCCCCTCAGGAACTAACTTATTAACATCGTCTTCAACATCCTGGAAATAACGATCTTTGCTGCCTTTTTTCATAGCGCTTATACTACCCATACCGCGATATGTCTTAAACTTGCGTCCTTCATAAATTACGGTTTCGCCAGGGCTTTCATCAACGCCGGCAAATAATGATCCAAGCATTACCACTTCAGCACCGGCAGCTATCGCTTTGGGGATATCACCTGTTTGTTTAATACCGCCATCGGCTATAAGGCCAAGTCCGTGCTTTTTGGTGTACGCAGCAATTTCCATAATAGCGCTCAGCTGAGGCACGCCAACACCGGTCACCACGCGCGTGGTACATATAGAACCGGGGCCAACTCCTACTTTAACTACGTCGGCACCGGCTTTATGAAGAGCTTCAGCGGCGGCTTTAGTTGCTATATTTCCACCAACAATTACAAGTTCCGGATAGGCCTTGCGAATGCGGGTTACCATATCGAGCACGCCCTGAGAATGGCCGTGAGCAGTATCAATTACAATACAGTCGACTGAAGCATGAACCAGTGCCGCTACTCTTGTTTCCGTATCGGCAGCAATCCCAACGGCTGCTCCCACCCGAAGCCGGCCCATTTCGTCCTTACAGGCATTCGGGAAATTTTTCTTTTTCTCAATATCTTTAAAAGTGATTAACCCGACCAGCGTGTAGTTTTCGTCCACTATCGGAAGCTTTTCAATTTTGTAGGTTTGAAGCAGCTTTTCGGCTTCTTCAAGGGTTGTCCCGGATTTAGCAGTAATAAGGTTTCCGGTTGTCATAATTTCACTGAGGAGACGAGCAGGGTTAGTTTCGAAACGCAAATCCCGGTTGGTTACTATACCCAATAGTTTTTTTGCTGCATCTACTATTGGTATACCGCCGATTTTGTGCTGGCTCATAACAGCCCGGGCATCTTTTACGGTAGACTGCTTTTGGAGTGTAACCGGATCCACAATCATCCCGCTTTCGCTTCTTTTAACCAGACGAACATGTTCGGCCTGCTCTTCAATAGTCATGTTTTTATGCAGAATCGACATCCCTCCCTCACGAGCCAGCGCAATAGCCAGCCTGTATTCGGATACAGTATCCATTGCTGCGCTTAAAAGCGGAATATTAAGCGTAAGGTTTCTGGCTAGATTTACCGAGGTGTTTACATCTCTGGGCAGAACGGCCGAATGCGCAGGCACCAGCAAAACATCGTCGTAAGTTAAGCCTTGGCGGGTAATTTTACTTTCGAAGGGAGATTCTGACATAATAATTTGAATGGAATTTTGGGTTCGGCAAAAATAATTAATTATTACGTGAATCGCTTGAACAATCCACAATTTAACAGCCTAACGAATGTCCCGCTTCAATCTTGCCGAAAAGCATCTTAAGGCCATGAATTCTTCAGTTTTCTTTGCTGTTTATTGAAGACTGCGATAAGCACCAGATTGATTATATTACAATTTGCTCAAATCCAACCACTAAACGACAAAGGTTCTTGGAATTTATTTATAACATTGGCTCAAACCTGCCGGTAAACGATCCAGTACTTATTTTCGCTATCGTGATGATCATCATTCTGATAGCGCCCATAATCGTTCAAAAGTTAAAAATCCCGGGACTTGTTGGAACCATTCTCGCTGGTACAATTGTCGGACCCAGCGTTCTTGGTTTACTGGAACGCGACGACACCATCATACTATTGGGTACCGTAGGTCTGCTTTACCTCATGTTTATGGCCGGCCTGAGCATAGACCTTAACAAATTTGAGAAAAACAGAAACAAGAGTCTCGCATTCGGCCTTATCTCATTTTTCATTCCGCAGCTTGCAGCTATACCGGTTGGTATTTATCTGCTCGATTTTTCCCTGGTCTCGTCAATTCTTCTGGGTTCCATTGTTGGTTCTCACACCCTTCTGGCCTACCCGATTGCAAACCGTATAGGAATTCAAAAGAATACGGCTGTAACTATGGCAATGGGGGGAACCATTGTAACGGATATGCTTTCCCTAATTTTTCTGGCAATAGTAGCAAATACAATAGGCGAGTCGTCCGGGGTTGGATTTTGGATAACTTTCGTAATTATGGTTGTCATTTACGGGGTCGCTGTATTATTCGGTCTTCCGATCCTGGGGCGCTGGTTCTTCAGAAACGTGAGAAACCAGACGAATACAGAATATGTATTTATGATTGCGCTTCTGTTTATCTCAGCGTATCTGGCCGAGCTGGTTGGATTAGCTGCTATTATCGGTGCCTTTCTCGCCGGTTTAACCCTCAACAGACTCGTACCAGAATCCGGCACCTTAATGAGTCGTGTTCAGTTCGTTGGGAACGCTCTGTTTATTCCTTTCTTCCTCATCTCTGTGGGTATGCTCGTGGATGTAAAGGTGATGATCGAAAGCTGGGCTGTTTGGCTGCAAACCGGCGCTTTTACGGCTCTTGTTGTTTTTGGGAAAGGTATTGCCGCTAAATTCACCCAGCTTATTTTCAGAATGTCGGCAGCTGAAGGCTGGACCGTTGTTGGGCTTACGATCCCTCAGGCTGCAGCTACACTCGCCGTTACCCTGGTTGGTTTTGAAATAGGGCTGTTCACCCAGACTTCTGTTAACGCGGTTGTTCTTATGATTCTCATTACCTGTATGATTGGCCCAAGTTTCGTCGAAAAATTCGGGCGTCAGGTTGCTCTGCAGGATGCTAAAAAGCCGTACGATCCCAAAGACGCACCTGAACGTATTCTTATTCCTCTTGCTAATCCGCAAACAGCAGAAACGCTTATGGATATAGCCATGATTGTTAAAAAGAAGAACAGTGAGGAACCTCTTTTTCCGCTTACCGTGGCCCGCGACACAGGTAACGCAGATACCGACGCAAGGGTAGCCGAAAGTGAGAAAATGCTGAGTCATGCTGTTGTACATGCCGCAGCCGCTGAAATGCCGGTTTTACCCATCACAAGAATCGATATGAACATATCGAACGGTATTCTCAGGGCAATCAAAGAATTACGGGCTTCTCACGTGGTTATAGGCTGGAACGGACAAATTTCTGCGCGTCAGCGTATTTTTGGTACTGTACTCGACCAAATGCTGGAGCAAGCTCAGCAGCTGGTAATGGTTTGTAAAGTAGACCATCCTATAAATGTTACCGAGCGCATTTTTCTTATGGTTCCTCCCTACATCGATCGGGAACCAGGCTTTTCGGATGCCATGTCTACTATCCAGAACATGGTTAGCGAAATCGGGTCTGACCTGATTGTGGTAACATCCCGCAACAATCATAATACCATACGTACAGTAATTGAAACCGAAGAGCCCCAAATCGAAGGTGAATACATCACCCTGGATAACTGGAGCGATTTACTCAAGGATGAGCGTATTAATCTTCAGGATGAGGAAGACCTTGTTTTGCTTCTTAGTACCCGGAAAGGCACTGTTTCCTGGGATGATAATCTGGAGCGTCTGCCCCGTATTATCGCCCAGAACTATCCAAACGTTAATTTCATAACCATGTACCCTTCCGAAGTTACAACCGAAGATACTGTTGTTAACCGTATTAGCTTTGAAAGCGTAGGCAAAATTCCAAGTATAAGCACCGAGCATGTTAATTTTGAGCTTGATGACATGGATGCTTCAAACGCATTGCGGGAACTTATGGGTAAGAAATTTCACAACAATCCTGTTGCTCTGTCTGAAGTTATAGAGCGAATTTTGAAGCAGGATATTGATAACCTCCCCGGCGAACTACCGAATGTAGTGTTAACGAAAACCCGCACTTCTCTTTGTAATAAGCCCACTCTCTTTTTGGGGATTAGTACAAAAGGGATAGATTATCCAAACGTAGGAGAAAAAGTAAACCTGATTTTTGTTTTACTTTCGCCGAAAACAACATCAACACAACAAAATATCTCAGTTCTCGCGAACCTTGCGCGGGTTCTGGCCCATAAAAAAACATACCTGAAAATAAAAGAAGCGAAAACCGTTGCCGAAATCAGCGAAATTATTGATAATGTAAGACTGCGAATCCGAAACCGATAAAACCTACTGACGCTTATGTTTTTTGTATTTGATATTGAATCTGTACCCGATTTTGAGTTTATACGCACCGTTCTGAATAAGCCCGAACTTGAAGAAGACGCACTGCTTGAACTCGCTGCAGAAGAGCTCGCCAAGAATAAGTCTGGCTTTCTGCCACCTATGTTCCACCGGATGGTTTCATGGGTCGGTCTTTGGGTGGACAATATGGGAGAACCTAAAAACAAAGTCTCCTGGTCCGGTAAAGATGAGAAAGAGGGCTTGGAAAAACTGATCCAAACGCTGGGCTTGTTCAAGGACTTCGGACTTATTCATCATAACGGGCGGGGGTTCGATTTGCCTCTCATCACCTATCGGTCCCTGAAGCATGGCCTGCAGCTTCCACGGCGTATGAGCCATCACGACATCAGATACAGATTCAGCCAGCAGAATATTGATTTGGTGGATGAATTTAGTAATTATGGCGCAAGTTCGTGGCCTAAGCTAAAACATCTGGGAATGCTGATTGGCATACCTTTCAAACAGACTGGTGAAGGTAATATCGTGCTGGAGATGTTCCGTGAGGAGCGACTTGAAGCCATCGAACACTATTGCTACGAAGATGTAATCGCGACCTATCTTATCTGGCTGTTTATGAAGTTTAATAACGGCGAGCTCAACGAGCTTACCTTTAGCCAGCTAAGAGACCGGGCTATTCAAAAACTCAATGAAATCCAGGCCAGCGTACCGGACTAATCAGAGGTGTCGGGTATCAGGAAAATAGAAAGCCGCTGAAATGGTTTTAGACATCTCAGCGGCTTAAGTTTAGTTTATAAAAGGTTTGAAGCAATTATATATTCGTACCGTCTTTGAGAATGCTGCCTTTAGGAACTACCACTATTCCGTCTACTACCGTATAGTTGTCGTAGTTGCCATCCGCCAGATGATCACCGCCGTTTATACGTACGTCGTTTCCAATACGAGCGTTTTTATCGATAATACAGTTTTGGATAAAACATCTTTCTCCGATTCCGACCGGCGGGAAATCTGCATTTTTCTGTTCGATTTCTTCATACTTAGGAAAGGAATCATTACCCATTATTATGCTGTCTGCAACGGTAGTTCCTCGGCCAATTCGTGAGCGAATTCCAACAAGGGTGTGTTCTATACGGCTGGCTTCTACTACGCAGCCTTCCGCGATGATGGAGCGCTCCAGAGCGGTTCCGCTAACTTTGGAAGCCGGCAGCATGCGTGCACGGGTGTAAACCATACGCGATGTGTCGTACAGGTTGAAGCTTGGCATGGCATCTGTTAGCGCCAGATTCGCTTCATAAAAAGATTTAATTGTTCCGATATCGGTCCAGTAGCCACCATAAATATACGAGCAGATCTTTTTCTTCTTCGAAATTGCGGAAGGAATTATTTCCTTACCAAAATCTGTGGCGTCGGGGTTTTGCTCAAGAAGCTCACGAAGAACTTCTTTACTAAAGACATAAATACCCATCGATGCAAGGTAGTGCTGGCCTTTCTTTTTTAGATCATCAGGTACATCGGAAGCCCAGTCTCCAAGTTCCTCTTTGCCGGGCTTTTCGACAAATGATTCAATTTTACTGTCTTTACCAACTTTCATAATACCAAAACCGGTGGCGTCGTCAGCATCAACCGGAATCGTTGCTATAGATAAATCGGCTTTCGAATCGATATGAGCCTTCATCATCTCTTTAAAATTCATCTGGTAAAGCTGGTCGCCCGACAGAATCATTACATAATCGAATTCGTGGTTATCCATATGATGCATTGACTGGCGCACCGCATCGGCTGTGCCCTGAAACCAGCTTTGGCTGCTTATGGTTTGCTCTGCAGCGAGCACATCAACAAAGCCAGGATTAAATGCATCGAACGTAAACGTATTTTTAACGTGACGGTTTAAAGAGGCCGAATTAAACTGAGTGAGCACATATATTTTTCTGATATGCGAGTTCAGGCAGTTTGAAATTGGAATATCCACCAATCTGTATTTTCCCCCAATGGGAACCGCCGGTTTAGATCGCGTTTTGGTGAGCGGAAACAATCGGGATCCCTGCCCGCCGCCTAGTATTACTGCAAGTACATTTTCCATAATTCAAATGATTAGTAATTCACTGTTTAAGTTGATGATATAAATCGATATAAGTTTGTGCAGACTTATTCCAGGTGAAGTCGAGTTTCATTATTTCTTTTCTCACTTTCTTAAACTCAGCCTGCTGCTCGTACAAGCCTATGGCTCTGTAAACGGCGTGGAGCGCATCATTTGCTGAATACTCCCTGAAACGGATTCCATAACCATTTTCCTCACCTATATCTTTAACTGAATCTTTAAGACCACCTATCTCTCTTACGATAGGAACCGTACCATATCTCATGGCGAACATCTGGTTGAGACCACAGGGTTCTACCCGCGATGGCATTATAATAAAATCGGCACCGGCATATATCCTTCTGGATAAAGTCTCATTGTACTGTATTGAAGAGTCGAAAAATCCCGCATATTCTCCCGACATTAAGCGAAGGCGCTCCTGCAACCAGTGGTCTCCGGTGCCTAGTACTACAAAAGATGCTTTCCCGCCTTCCTCTATAAAACGGGAAATTACTTCAGGAAGAAAATCGGCGCCTTTTTCTTTAACCAGCCTTCCAATAAATGCGATGAGCGGGTAATTAGTATTAAGATTAAAATAGTCGCAAATGAGCCTCTTACTTTTTTCCTTCCCCTTTTCTACGGTTCTAACATCGTAATGATGCTCGAGCATTGGATCTGTTTTCGGATTCCAGACTTCATCGTCGATTCCATTAATAATACCGACACATTTACCGCGCTCAGCTCTCAAAAGTCCTTCAAGCCCGTTGGCCGAATCCTGCAGCTCTTCCATGTAGCTCTGAGAAACCGTGGTAACCTTCCAGGCTTTCCTGATTCCGGCTGACAAAGAGTTTAACCGCCCCCCCCAGTCTAAAAAGCCCTGCTGATCTTCTCTGATGCGCGGCAGCAGGTTTTTCTTCCCAAGTTCGTAATTTCCATGATATTCACCATTATGTATAGTAACAACGGTAGGTATATGCTCCATTCCGCTAAATAACTCGCAAGAGGTCATCAAAAAAGGAATCAGGGATGTATGGTGATCATGGCAGTGCAGTACATCTGGTGTTGTGGAAAAGGTGCGAATCCATTCCAAAGCTGCCAATTGAAAACTCAGGTACCTTTCAAACTCATCCCAGTAACCGAAGCCGCTTTCTGCGTCCACATATATTCCTTTCCGGTCTAGTTTACCAGGTACGTGTACCAGATAAAGTGGAAACCCCAGCTCTTCGCCTTCAACTTTATGAATTTCGAACTGAAACATCCGATCGCCCATGTACGTATTGCCGGCATGCACAACCCGAACATTTCTTTGGTTTATCCAGTCGTTATTAAAGCGGGGCATTACAACCCAGGCATCAGCCCCAAGGGCACGCTGATATTTAGGAAGTGAACCAACTACGTCTGCCAAACCACCCGTTTTTGCAACCGGATAACACTCAAAGCTTAAATGAATAATATTCATGCAATCAATTTCCCCAGCGGGTAAAGCTGTATTTTTTGGTCTTAAAAATGATGTATCTTCATCCCTATTATAATGTAAAGCGTCTTAATTGTAAAATTTAAAGCACGATTTCTTATTGAATTTTCCTGAAGCAATTAATTCTTTCAGGATTACAACTATATACGGTTTTTAAAGCTCCGGAGCCCATTGAGGTATTCTGGAAAATCTTTTCAATCTTTTCCGAATTTAATCCAATTACATCAAACACTTACATGATAGAAGTCAGAGATATTACTAAACGCTACGGTAGCTTTACTGCAGTCGAAAACGTTTCGTTTAATGTTGAGAAAGGCCGGATTTTCGGTGTGTTAGGGCCTAACGGTGCCGGTAAAACAACCACCATTCGTATGATTAACTACATTACGGTTCCAGACCAGGGTGAAGTTATTATCAACGGCAACCCTGCCGGTCCCCAAAGCCAGAAGCTAATTGGTTACCTGCCGGAAGAACGCGGTCTCTATAAAAAAATGAAGGTTGGAGAGCAGCTTATTTACCTGGCCCGCCTGAAAGGAATGAGCGATTATGATGCCCGTAAATCTCTGAAATACTGGCTCGATCGCTTTAATGCCTCCGACTGGACCAAAAAAAAACTGGGTGAATTATCCAAAGGCCAACAGCAGAAAATTCAGTTTATATCCACCATCGCTCACGATCCGGAAATCTGCATTTTTGACGAGCCATTCAGCGGTCTGGATCCGATAAACAGCGAGCTGCTTCGAGAGGTAATTATTGAGCTCAACCAGAAGGGAAAAACCATTTTGTTCGCAACTCACCGTATGGAGCAGGTCGAGCAAATGTGCGACGACATCTGTCTGTTTAATGAGGGAAAAATTCTGCTTACGGGACCACTAAGCGACATCAAACGGTCGCTCGGCAAAAACACCGTGAAGATTGAGTTTACAGGCGACGGCAGCTTTATCGATAATCTGGAAAACGTTCGTGTTAACAACCGCTCATCTAATTTTGCGGAAATTCGCCTTCTTGAGGGTGTAACCGAACAGCAGATTTTGCGTGAAGCCATCAAGCATGTAGACCTCACCCATTTTGAATTCGTACAGCCAAGCCTGAACGAAATTTTCATTACTACCGTAAACGACGCCTCTGCGCGTAAAAAACTTCAGGAAACGATAGCATGATCGATTTCAATAAATTTTCCATCATCTTCAAACGCGAATACCTCACGCGCGTTACGAGCAAGGCCTACATTCTCACTACCCTGCTTGCCCCTCTGCTGTTTCTGAGCTTTTTTCTCATTCCTATTGCCGTAACTCTACTATCTCCCGATACAGAACGGGTTGTCGCCATTGTCGATGAAACAGGTGTAATTGCTCCGCGCATGATTGAGATAAACCCGGAGCAGTTTATCGTATATCCGGAACTGAGTCTGGAAGAAATTCGGGACATGGTTACCACAGGTGCCCTCAACGGATATATTATAATCGATCAGGACGTGCTTGAAGGAAACCGAACTCCCGAGCTTATTTACGGCGGTACCGGCGGCATGGGATTCGTATCTGACGTAAGGTCGGCTATCCGTACCAGTATTCGCGACGAAAAGCTGGATCGCGCCGAGGTAACAGAGGAAATCCGTGGTATTATGGCCGAACGCATCTCTCTTTCCACCCGTGTTTTAACCGAAACCGGTGAGGAAGAGCAGGATACCAGCGCTCTGTTTATTGTCGGAATTGTGCTCGGCATGATTATGTATACCTCCATGTTTGTGTATGGCGGAATTGTGATGCGTGGCGTTATTGAAGAAAAAACCAGCAGAATAGTTGAAGTTATCATTTCTTCGGTGCGGCCTTTCGAACTCCTGATGGGCAAGGTGATGGGTGTTGGCGCTCTGGCTGTTACCCAGTTTACCTTCTGGATACTGGCCATTGCTGGCATTTCAGCTGCCAGTACACCTCTTTTGCTTTATTTCTTCGGAAGCCGCGTAAGTGAAGCCGCCGGAAGCGGCGACACCCAGGCTGCAATGGCAACAATCGAATCCGAGCTTCCTTTCACTATTCCCGATATTGGTATGGGGCTTGTATTTGGCTTCATCCTCTTTTTTATACTCGGCTATTTGATGTACAGCGCACTTTTTGCTGCTGTAGGATCAGCACTCGAATCAGAAACCGAGAATCAACAGCTTACTATGGTGGTTTCGCTACCGATTATCATTCCGATATTCTTTCTAAGCCCGGTCTCAACTGATCCAGATTCCACTCTGGCTTTTGTACTTTCTATGATTCCGCTGTTCAGTCCAATCATTATGCCGGTCCGTATGGCGATTATGAATGTGCCCCTTTGGGAGGTTGCGCTCGCTGTTGTTCTAATGACAGCTACCTTTATAGCACTCATTTGGTTAAGCGCACGCATTTACCGTGTCGGCATTCTGATGTATGGAAAAAGCGCTAGCTTACGTGAGCTTTCCCGCTGGGTTCGCTACTCCTGATATAAGAGATTAGCCTAACGAACATTTCATGAGATGGCGGGCCGGCCACACATCCGGAACGCAGTACATAACCCAACAAAAAAGCCGGCTGAAAACCGGCTTTTTTGTTGTTGGGTTGTTTCTATTTGAGTTTAGGGCAATTCAGATCATTATATAACGGTCGGTCTTATACCGCTTGAACTTTATTTTGTTATAACCTCTAATGGTCTGGCAGCAAATTCCGGAAAAGAACGAAGAATCCGCTTATCCATCGTTATCAATTTTAAATTCAGATCTACAGCAAGACTGACGAATTCGCAATCGTATGCAGAGCATTCAGATTTTTCTACCAGACTATAGACTTGAATAGAGTTTACATGAAACTCCCGGTCTTTCATCTGACTCTCTGCTTTTTCTGATATCTGTAATGCCTCAGAAAGATCAATAAGCTCTTTTCTCAAATAAAGTGTTACTACATTTCGAAATTCACTTTTCCATAGTAGAGGTGCTACCCATTCCGAATCCCATTGGAATAATTGGTCACAAAGTTCGGTGTGTTCAGAAGGCAACCAAAAGTGTGCAAGGATATTTGTATCAACGACAATCAAGGTCGGCCTTGATCAATTGCATCCTGAATTTCATCAGCAGACAAACTCCCTTTTACTTTTTTTCTCATTATTCTTGCCTGACGAAGTACTTCATCAGAAGATATACGGGTTGGTTCAACAGTACGCTCTAAACAAGCAATGATTTCACTATTCATACTGCGGTGTTGAGCTTCTGCCTGTTGCTTCAACTTCTTATAAATAGAGTCTGGAATATTTTTGACTGTAATGCTCGGCATAAGGCTGAGTTTCGTTATGGTGTAATAATGAAACTAATACAGGCGGAGGAATATTGCAATAGTGAAAAATAAAACGGCCCAGCGTATAACGGGCGTGACTTTTAGGTCACCAGTTGAAGCGCTTCATATACTGCGTCCAAATTATTTTAAGGCTTTTCGAGCACTTTCTAAAAGTTCAGAATATTTCTTAGAAAATGGTTTCTCAAGCTGCTTTTCTAACACAGCCAAAAAATTCCATAACGCTTGTTTTTCTGATGGGTCATGAATACTCAATTCATCATCTTCAGAGAATCTTGAAAGAAATTCGAAAAGAACCAGGGCTTCATCTGAACTTAAAGTTATTTCGACTTTAGTTTCTTTTGGCATCTTAGAAAAAATTTGGGAGCGGTATAACAACTAATTTATAGTCATCATAAATCAAACTCCCATATCAATAAAACTCGTTGAACGCCGATCGTACTCTTGGGTCCCGCTCGGCCTCATATCGCTGCTCCAGCAAATCATTCATGCGGTTGGCTGAGAGTCGATCCAGATTTGCCAGCGCCAGGTATCTGATGCGCGGATCGGCATCGGTGGTCAGGCCCGGAAGCACTTCTGCAAGCTCCGAAGTATGGTTATGACGGATTAGCATTCGCATAGCTGTTTCCCGCATAGCGTACGGGAAATCTGTGCTTTCAAGAACATCCAGGCTGGTAAACAGAGCAACATCCTGATCGTCGGCGCGGTACAGTTCTTCGATTGCGGCGGCCCGAATTCCGGCCGGACGATTGCCCAGAAGCAGCGATCTGGAGAGCTCGTTAAACTGATCTTCCGACGCGATTCTTCTGAAAACGCCAATTGCAGCAACAGCAGCCGGCTGATAGGTGGACTGCTGCGCAACCCGGCCAACGGCATTGATTACATCATCGTTGCCCTCGTAGTGCCACAGCGCGTCGATTGCGGCATG
>PWID01000326.1 GCA_003555145.1 Balneolia bacterium
ATAGGGACTGATCAATTTACCATTCACAATTGGAAAAGAACAAAACAGGGGCGGAATTTTTGAAACCGTTTTTAAACCAAATTCTGCGAAAATTTGCGGAATAATCTGTCAGAGTCCGCATACCCCATTTTGAACCTGCCTGCAGCAAGCAGGTTCAAAATTTAACACTCAAAATTATCCCGCCCGAAAGCCTTTACAACCCAAAATATCCCTTAACTCTCTGAATTTTGAACAGCCCTGGTTATCGCTCCCGGTACGTCCATGATGCTTTTTATTTGTGAAAAATGATGCGCATCCGGGCCGATGGCTATCAGCGGGACGGGGTTTCTGGTGTGTGACTTTGTGCTGAGGTCTTCCAGATTGCCGTGATCGCTGCTGAGCACAAAGGTATGTTCGCCCAGGCTTTGTAACAAATGCTGAAGCACCTCATCGAGGCGACGCAACACGTCTTTGGCGAAATCGAGGTCCTGCGCATGCCCTGCCTTATCGGTGAGGTAGTATTCGATGAACACTACGTCATGCTTATCCGCTTCCTGCAGCAGTATGCCCGCTATATCTTCCCCGTTTCGTTTTGGAAGCTCTATCCCCAGATGTTTTCGCCAGTAGTCACCAAAAAATTCGGCCGTTACGGCCCGCGATTCAAGCACATCTTCGGTCGAGTAAAGCGTTTGTCCGCTGCTTTTTACCATGAGCGTGGAGCAGCTCCAGCGACGCGTTTTGGCCGCCCGCTCAAAAAACACCGGCGGATACGCATTCATAAATACCGGCTTACGGCCTGCTTCTTTCAGCCTATGAAAAAAACTGTCCCGCTTAAGAAACGGCTTGATACCGGAATGCGGAAAGGGTCCGAAGTGCTTTCCGATTTCTTTAGCCGCGTTAATACCCGTAAACAAAGCCGTTTGACCCGTTCCGCTCTGCGGCAGGCCTTCTATGCCAAGATTGGCATCCACAGGAAGAAGCACGCGGTTTGATTCTGATACCGGCTTCATTTCTGTGGTTAGCTGCTCGCCGTTGGCCAGTTCTTCGATTCCCCTCATCCCGCGCGTTAGCCCGGAAAATGGATTCATTTCGCCGGGAGGAGCAATTCCAATGCCATCAACAAACATAAAAATAATGCTCATGCGAAATGCTCCGAAGGGTGATTAGGGTGAGATGACATTATTCTAAACAACACTCCTTATTTCTCTATGATGATGGTGACCGGGCCGTCGTTTACGAGCGCTACATCCATCATTGCGGCAAAAACGCCCGTTTCTACCGGTCCGCTGAATTTGGATTTGGTGTAGGCTACGAATTCATCATACAGCTGCTCGGCTTTTTCCGGAGGGGCAGATTCGATAAAGCTGGGGCGCGTTCCCTTGCGGACATCACCATACAGAGTAAACTGAGATATTATGAGGAGCCCGCCGCCAACATCAGCCACCGAACGATTCATTTTGCCATCCTCATCTTCAAATATACGGAGCTTCATAACTTTGTCTGCCGCCCACTTTATAGTGGCGATATCGTCGTCCCGGTGAACGGCCGCGAGTACAACGAGACCCTTGCTAATGGCTCCGTTTATTTCTCCGTCTATAGTAACCGATGCCGACGAAACACGCTGTACCACTAATCGCATAACTAATGTTTATTTGTTAATAAGTGTGTGGATAAAGGATATCATTTCTGTGGGAAAGTCTAAACCTATCTTTTCCAAAATTAGTTTTAAAAAGATATCTACGCTCAAAACGACGTTATCCACCGCTTTTGAAAACTTTTAAGCCCGTTCATAGTTAAAAACAATCTTATAAACACCGGGTGTGGATAGGCTGTATAACTTGTGGAGAACTACCTTAAGTAAACAAAAACTCTCTATTTGAGTTATTAACATAGTTATTAACATATCCACATTAAAAGTGTGAATTGAAGTGATAACTTTTTTATGCACATTTCCACAGCCCCTACTACAACAACGAGTTTTAAAGTAAATAGTAAAACAATAATAGTAATACCCTGTGGAAAGGTTTTCTTCTTTTACCTTTTTTCAGCTTACGCTTTACCCTCATGAATGGTAAATTATGTCGAACCAAAAACTCATGTATTCTTTTTTTTATGAAGCCTTCCATTAGTTACAAAGACAGCGGCGTAGACGTTAAAGCAGGCGAAGCCCTGGTTGACTCAATCAAAGATATTGTTAAAGAAACTCACGGAGTTGAAGTCGTTAGCAATATTGGCGGATTTGGTGGTTTATTCAGACCTGATTTCAGCAGTTATAAAAAGCCAGTGCTTGTTAGCAGCGTAGACGGCGTCGGAACCAAGCTTATTGTGGCTTTTAAGGCTGGAAAGTACGATACCGTTGGTCAGGATTTGGTAAACCATTGCGTTAACGATATTGCCGTTTGCGGAGCTGAACCTCTTTTTTTTCTGGATTATTTCTCAACCGGTAAGCTGGATCAGAAGATTGCCTTCGATGTAATTAAGGGATTTGCTACAGCTTGTAAAGAAAACGGATGTGCGCTCATTGGTGGAGAAACTGCAGAAATGCCGGATATCTACAAAGAAGGTGAATTCGACCTGGCCGGAACCATTGTAGGTATGGTAGATGAAGACAAGCTCATAACCGGTTCCTCAATTAAAGAGGGTGATGTGCTCATTGGTCTGGAAAGCAGCGGGCTGCACACAAACGGATATTCGTTAGCCCGGAAAGTGCTTTTCAGCGAGTTCAAAATTTCTGATAAGCCGGATGGCATGAATCAAACCATTGGTGAAGCATTGCTTCAGGTTCACCGCTCATATTTATCACACATCCGGAAACTTAAAAAGGTTGATGGCGTGCGGGCATTTTCACACATCACCGGAGGCGGCATCATCGGAAACACAAAACGCGTTGTTCCCGAAGGTCTGCAGCTTAAGGTTGACTGGAAGAGCTGGAAGCGTCCGGAAATCTTTAACCTGATTCAGAAAACCGGAAACGTGAAGGAAGAGGATATGCACGAAGCCTTTAACCTGGGAATTGGCCTTGTGGTTATAGTTTCTAAAGATGCTTCAGAATCGGTAACTTCCATCCTTAAGGAAATAAACGAGCCGGCACATATTATTGGTGAAATAACCAGTGCCTGAAGCTCTTAAGTCTCTTTTTATTTTTTTTCGACTGAATTCATAACTATTTAAGCGTCAGATTTTATGCCAGTAGTACACTTGCTAGACATAGCCCACGGAAGAAGCGGTGACAAAGGTAACGGAAGTAATGTAGGTATCATCGCCCGCCACCCGGATGTTTATCCATTTTTGGTAAAAGAACTTACAAGCGACCGCGTTAAAGAACACATGAAGCACGTGTGTAAGGGTGAAGTTGAACGCTATGAAATGCCAAATCTCGGGGCGCTTAACTTCATTCTAAATGGAAGTCTTGGCGGAGGCGGAACAGTTTCACTGAAGCTCGACGCTCAGGGAAAAACCCACGCTGCACAGGTACTTCGCATGAAAGTTGACGTACCTCAACAGCTGCTTGATGCCGTTTCATCAGGAAGCTGATTTAAACAGCTTTATTTTCATCACCGTATAGCTGAGCAGCCATTGTGTCTAATGAAGTAAAAATCCGGTTCTCTGAGAAAGAACTTCGCTCCATGAGTTCTGAGGACCGGAAAACGCTGTTTGGCGGAACTGATCCGTTCGAAAAAGACAATAAGTTTTTCTCATTTTCGGGTATGTCTGTGGGAATGGCATTTTTGATTGCCATTTTTCTGATTGTTATTACAACGCTTGTTATTCAGTTCGTAATTAAGCCTGAAATCGTTCCTCCGATTCCGCATGAAGCCTTCACACTTCCCATAGAAGAATCTCATGCGGCGCGAAACCAGGACATATACATAGTGGCGGCAGGCTACTGGAATCAGTCTGAATTTGAGGCGTTTATTCCTGCATCAGAGCGATTGTTATCGCTTTCTGAGTTAAGTGATGATGTAGCGGCCAGAAAGGAAATTCATCTGTATACTCTAAAAGCCTATATCTTTACAGAGCAGTTCGATCAGGGCAGAAGCTACGCGCAGTTTATACAAAGCAGATATCCGGATGATTATATGTTCATGTCGGATGTGTTTTACTACCGGGGGCACATCAACCTGGAAACTTTGGGATATAAAGAAGCATACGGAGCGTTCAGGGAATCCCACATACTGGGCGGTCGCTACTCTGAAGAGGCCGGAAAGGCCATGAATACTATCGACAGAATGAGCCGCCCGTTGTGGTAGTTCGGCTGGCATCACTGAGTGCGCATTGAAGTATCATAGATATAATTAAACAATGAGCGCTGGTTGAGCGGAGTCGAAACCAGCATCGCCGAAGAGCTTTTCACTGCTTCATCAGGCAAGTGTTAAATAACTGTTTTCCGTGAAAATCCAATCATGAACGATTATTGCAAATAGAACAAAAGAAAAGCCATTTTTTTGTTCCTTTTAAAAACGAACCCCCTGAGTGTTTGATACAATTGAGTGGGTATTCAATCTAAGTAACCATCTCTTACCTTTTGTGCGGACAAAAGGTAACCAAAAACCGCTGGGCTGGAATAAAAATTGGCTAAACCGTACTGCGTTCCGCTAAAAGAAACCAAAGCTCCATAACCCTCAATGCAATTTTATAAATTACTCAGCGGTAGGTTTCTTTTTTAACGCTCCACTTCGCCGCGCTTCTTAACGCTATTTTTTTCCACAGGCCGGATTGATTGGATGTATTTTTCACCTTTAGTGGTTTTAGCGCTTTCCTTTTTAGTGTTTTTCTTTAAGGTTTACTCCCAGTCATGAGTATTTTTTAGCTTTTAATCTTAATCCACATCACTTCGCGCGGACCGATTGTTACTTTGTTTGATGGCACCGATTCGCCGGTTATGAGCTCTATTGCCGATTCCCAGCTGTACGGAACTTCATAGGTTACTTCGTGTGCAGAAACGTTGGCTGCCACAATAAGCTGATGCTTTTCGTCCGGTGAGTTGCGCCACATGGCGAAAACTTCATCGGGGGCGTCCAGTACTTTTTTCCCACCCTGCGGATCAAAAGCCGGTTCAGATGTGCGAATTTTGAGGAGCTTTTTCCAGGCCATAAACACATCATGATGATGACTTTCCGGATCTTCGAGTTTTGCAGTTAGTTCATCAATATCCCATTTTTTCCGGTTGATTGAGCGCACCGTCCCGTTTTTACTTACGGACTCATGATCGTTTTCGGTACCAAACAGACTGTGAATATAGATAGCAGGAACCCCGCGGAAGCTCATCATAAGAGCCTGCGAGCAGAGGAATTTTTTAATCTGTTTTTTTCGGTCGCCTGTTTTGATGTCTTTGAATGCATCAAAATAGGTGATGTTTAGTTCGTATGGAGATTTTGTGCCGTCGCCGTTTTCCTTGTATGAAATGTGTCCGCCGCGTCTCTGAGCAGCGCTGAGCACTTTTTCGAACTCCTCTTTCGGAACAAGTCCTTCCAGCGGACGCACGCCTATTCCATCGTGTGATGCGGCAAAATTAAAGTAAGTGCAGCCCTCAGGAGGCGTATTTAAACCCTTCGACCACTCTGTTAGATAAGAAGCATTCTGCGTGATAATGGCATGATAAAGCAATGGTGGAAGAGAGAAATTATATACCATATGAGCCTCGTCGCCATCACCATAATAGCTGATATTCTCTTTATGGGGCACGTTGGTTTCCGTTATCAAAATAGTTTCCGGAGCAATAGCTTCGACCACATCGCGGAGCAGTTTAACGACCTCATGAGTTTCATCCAGATGTATGCATGAGGTTCCCTTTTTCTTCCATAAAAAAGCTACTGCATCAAGGCGAATTACGCGTATACCCTTACTCAGATAGAAGAGCAGAATGTCTATGAATTCAAAAAGTACGTCAGCATTAGAAAAATTAACATCAACCTGATCCGGACTGAAAGTGGTCCACAGGTAGTAAGTTCCGTGATTTGTAGCCACGGGAGATAAAACGGGTGTACTTCTTGGGCGGGTAACCATTTTCACGTTTTCATTAGGGTCGACCATATGAAAAAAGTCTTTGCCAAGACCTTCACCTCTCAAAAATTCTTTAAAGTATTCACTCTCGCTTGAAACGTGATTAATAACAAGATCGCCCATCACTTTGAAATCTTTCGACATACCAGTGATGTGTTTCCAGCTACCAAGGTCCTCACGTACTTTACGGTAATCAATTACTGAAAAGCCATCATCGGAAGAATAAGGGAAAAACGGAAGTATGTGCACATGATTGATAAGCCCGGAAAAGTGTTCTTTCATGAAGTTATGGAGTAGCTCAAGCGGATATTCAAAACCTTTTTGGCGGATTAATGAATCTCCATAGCTGATTACATAAACGTCTTCATGAGAATAATAAAATTTTTGTACAGGCTCGCTTTTGATGGTACCATAAGAAGAAAGCAGAGACTGAAGCTTGTTTACGAGTGTATCGGATGAGTCGTTGTAGAGAAACTGAAGACGGTTTTTGATTTTTGTGTAGTCGCTTTCAGCAAGCTTCATAGGTAAGAATTTAATTCCGGGGTGTGTGAAGAAGGATTAAATAAACTAAAAAAGGCTGCCATCATCAAGATAAAGTGATGCAGCCTAACTAAATAACTGATAAATTTGTATTTACGTTTCGATTTCTAAAAAAAGAAGGCAAAAGTATTAACCGGGGGTGCCTTTATGGAAAAAGCGGGGTTAATAGAAACAATAAAGGCCATCTTCCGATGACCCTTATTTTAAGTTTGCACCTTATTATGCACCTATAAAATCAAAAAAACGGTAGTAGCTGTGCAGCTACAGATATGCTAAATTTGTTGAACTAAAATAAGCAATACGAAGCATTAATAAAAGTTAATTTAAGCTTTTTAAAGATATGCGATAGAGTTATTTAGTCCTTATCTTTTAAGTTATATAAAAGAATTTTTATTATCTAATTAAAATGTTTAAGTGAAACTTATTTTATCAATTATCGCTTAAAGAGGCTACATTTGTAATTCAGAAGTTAAAACTATTGGGTGATGTGAAAATTAATTTTACGACTATGAGATTAAATTTTAATAATTTAGCTAATTAACTGTAATAAAACGGGAACCGTTCAATCTTGGAAAAAAAGCGTGTAAAACAATCATTCAGAAATGAGTACCATAAAGGTATCGTAAATCTGATTTACACCTATGGAATTGTGTCTACACAACTCCAGCACCATTTTTCTGCCTTTGATCTGACCACTCAACAGTTCAATATACTTCGTATTCTAAGGGGTGCATACCCCGGAGCGTGTACAAATTCGCATATTAAAGACCAGATGCTTGATAAAAACTCTGATGTTACGCGAATTATTAGCCGATTAATTTCCAGAGATTTAGTTACTCGCTGCAGCTCCGAGGAGGATAAGCGCAAAGTTGAAATAACAATTCTCGATAAGGGTCTTGAGCTTTTGGACAAAATAGACCGTGAAAGTCATAAAGAAGATCAGATTCTAAAAAACCTCTCTGAATCTGAAATTGCCGAATTCAACAGGCTCCTGGAAAAAGTAAGTAAATTCCAGAAACCCGAGACTAATTAACAAAAAGGCTTAATAAAAAGTAATTAAGGTGCAGATATCAGGACGATATCCTGAGCTACCAGTCCTTTTTCGTTTTTGATGAGATCGAATTCAAAAATCAGATCGCGGCTTGGCAGGAAGCTGCTGTCGAAATCAGACTCAAACTGAGAGACGTGCGCAAAAACGGTTTTGTAGGGAGAATCAGGCGAGCGGGAATCGGTAATCCATAAGTGCTCGTCCATTTTGTTAAGGTATCGCAAAAAGCCATACCCGTCGCTATGGGTGAAATCATAACAAACGCCCCTTACTCTTGAACCAACTGTACCCCATTCATACGGTGTTTTAATAGGAAGAAGTCCAGGAATGGTGTATCCGGAAACAAATAAGTCCGATACTTTTTTAAGGCGGGAAGGCATGTTATCGAAGCCAATAAGCTCCACGCGTTTACCCATGTTCTGCAGGGCATTTATTACATAAACATAGCTTTCCTGGTTGGTAAGCAGAATAATGCGATCCATCTGGTGCGCCTGTGAAATAATATCGCAGGCCATTTCCATTTCAAGCACAGACTTGTCTGCACCGTCTATGTCCTCAGACTGATGTTCGCTTAGTGGCCTTTCGATTACCTTATATTCGAAGTCGCGGAGTACTTCGCAGAAGCGACTGGTTTTTTGCCGGTAGTTCTGGTCTTCTTGAGAACGCTTCTGATCGTAACCCAGGTAGACGTTCATACGGGAGGCCATGCAGCCATCGCGTGTGGCGAATTTTCGAAGAATATCGTAGCGGAGACCAAAACCGCCGTTCATCGTAACATCAACAGCATCTATGTATATGCCTACTTTGTTGCTTCGCTTCATCGGACTAATGGTTTAATAATAGAATAAAATAATAATAGTGCATACAGATGCCGGTTGTTAAGCCGGATAAATCCGGTGGAATTACAGGTTTGGTTGATTAATAAGAAAAGCTGCAGACGATTAAATTTGAGTCTGAGCCTTACATTAAGTTTTTTAGCTGCGCCGGCTTTCCGTTTTTTGTGAAAACCAAACAGCAGCAATACCTGTAAAACCGATTAACAATAACAGCATCCGGGTTAGTGCTTCATTAACGAAGAACCCGTTCAATTCATATCCGGCCCAAACGATTACCGAGGCCCAACCCATCATAAAGATAACACTCTTAACAGGATATTTCACAGGATATACCTGATTCGAGTAATACCAGGCGAAAAAGCTCATGAGTGCGTAACATCCTAAAGTGGCTAAAGCCGATCCCATCATCCCTAAAACGGGAACCAGAAAGATGTTTCCGGCCAGGGTAACAATTGCGCCATAAAGAGTTATACGCGGAAACTTGATGGTCTGTTCCTTGATGAATATGCCGGCAGAGAAATTCACAAACCAGCCCTGAAACCAGTAGGCCAGAAGCAGAACCGGAACAATATGAAGCCCGGCCCAGTAGCGACTGTCTATAATGGTACCGCCAAGAAACGGCACCTCAAGGGCCACAATTTGATAGGTGTAAACACCAATTCCCATAAACACCAGCGCGCTCACCATATTGAAATAAAGAAACACCCTTGCAAACATTTCGGGTGATTCTTTATCGCCCGCATACCTCATAAAAAACGGCTGCCAGGCGAGACGAAACATCTGCACGGTAAGCAGCATAAACACGGCCAGTTTGTAACAGGCATTATAAATACCGGTGATTTCCTCTCCGGTGTAAGGGGTGTCGTAAATGGCTGCAAGCTGTTCAGGACTCAGCCTGACCAGAAAAAAGCGGTCAAGTACTTCATTGATGGCAAAGCCGATTCCGTTGGGCACATAGGGAAGGCCAAAAACAAGCGCGGTTTTAAGAATTGCCAGGTCAGGCGCGGCTTTGTACATGGGCAGCGTAACGGCCATGAGCATCAGCAGGGCCGCCCCTGAAGCGATGATGTTGCTTATAAGAATTGCTTCCAGACCCCAGCCCATCACAATAACCAGGTAGAGGTTCAGCCCCACGTTAATCACCACGTTCACCAGCTTTATGATGGCATAGGTGAACGACTTGCGGATGATGCGCAGGTGTGCGTACGGCACAATGCCGAGGGCGTCTAACCAGAGGATGATGAGCATCATACCGAACAGGGAGGTGCCGCCGTCGAAATCCATGCTCATGAGCGGCAGGATGAACGGACTGCCAAGCCAGTATAGCAGGGCTCCAAGAGCTGTGGCTACGGCAAGCAGGGAAATCTGTGCGGTTACGAACACACGCTTTGCATCAGCGGCTTTTTGCCCGGCGTAGCGAATGTAGGAAGATTCCATTCCGAACGTATAAATTACGTTCAGAAACACGATAGCTGCGTAAATCAGGCCGATGATGCCGTACTCGGCCGGATCGAAATAGAGGGTGTAGAAGGGAACCAGCAGATAGTTGATGAAACGGGCAACCACGCTGCTTAGGCCGTAAACAAGGCTGTCGGAAAAGAGTTCTCGTATACGGCTTTTACTCACGCCTTACCGCTCGCTCTTTTTACGAGTTCACGGGCAGCATCGACGGCCAGCTGATAGCTGAGAAAACCAAAGCCAGCAATTACGCCATCGGCAGCGCCAGCCGTAAGCGATTGATGCCGGAATGATTCCCGCGCGTGTATATTAGACAGATGAACCTCGATTACGGGGATATCCAGAATGGCCAGTGCATCCCGAATAGCAACCGATGTGTGGGTATAGCCCCCAAAATTGGCAATAACGGCATCGGTCTTGCTATTTTCGGAAACCAGCCCCTGAATGTAGTCAATCAGGTCGCCTTCGTCGTTGCTCTGGAAAAAAGTGAAAGTGATGGTGGGATAATTTGTTCTGAGGCCCGACTCCAGCTCGGCCAGCGTTCCGGTTCCGTAATGGCCGGCTTCACGCTTTCCAAGCATATTCAGGTTGGGGCCGTTTATTACGGTGATGTTCATTCGAGCTCCTTGCGCACAGCGGCGGCAATTTCTTTCATCTCGTTTTCTTTGAGCTCCACTTTCTTTCCAAGCGAAAAATCCTGAGTTTTTTCATACACTGGAATAAGGTGGATGTGCGCATGAGGCACTTCAAGGCCTTCTACCATAATTCCTGTACGAAGCGGCCCGAGCGTTTTATCCAGCGCTTTGGCTATGGGCTTGGCAAAGGTGATAAGGCTCTGAAGGCGCTCATCGCCCAGATCAAAAATGTAGTCGGTTTCTTCCTTGGGAATTACGAGCGTGTGACCTTTAGCCGCCGGGTTAATGTCTAAAAAAGCATAATGATGCTCATCTTCGGCTATCTTATAGCTTGGAATTTCGCCCTTAATAATTTTGGTAAAAATCGTCATTGCTCGTCTGGTTTGGTTCGCATTTATTAGAAAGTACGCTTAAACGATATATACGAATATACACTTTTTATATACCACAGGCTCCCGTTCCTTACATTGTGTTAACTAGATCGATACATTTTAGTTATATCAGTTGCTAATCTTACATTAAGGAAAAACACTAAAAAGAAAAGCGCTAAAAAACACGAAGTTTGACTATGGCTAAACTAAATCCGGTCACTAAAACCATACTGATCTGCGGGGGCGGACAC
>PWID01000012.1 GCA_003555145.1 Balneolia bacterium
ACTTTTGGTTTGTTTTCATATACAACGCGACCGTTTTCATCGGTTACGCGCTCGACTATATAGGGACGCATCAGGCGGCCGTCGTTGGCGAAACTGGCGTAGGCCATGGCCACTTGTAGCGGCGTAACCTGCACCTCGTAACCAACCGACATCCAGGGCTGTGTTACCAAACTCCAGTTGTAGGGCTGCTGAAGTCGCCCGGTTTCTTCACCTGGCAGGTCGATACTTGTAGCCGTCCCAAACCCAAAATTTCTTACATACTGATAAAAAGTGTCACGATCCAGTCGCATCGCCACTTCGGCTGTGGCAACGTTGGAGGATTTCTCAATTGCCTGACTAAACGTAAGCGTGCCCAGCGGATCATGATCGCGCATCCACTGTCCGTGTATCTGGCGCCGGCCGTTTTCCGGCGTTTCAAAAACTTCATCGAGCCTCACCTTATTCTGCTCAAGTGCCGCAACGGCCGTAACAAGCTTAAATGTAGATCCGGGCTCAATCATATCGGCAATGGCCGTATTCCTTCTGTTGCCTTCGGGAGTACCACCGGGACTGTTCGGATTGAAGTCCGGATAATTCGCCAGCGCCACCACACGCCCGGTTGACGGCTCCACGACCACAATGGTGCCCTTCTTGGCACGGGCG
This sequence comes from Balneolia bacterium, assembly GCA_003555145.1. Lineage (GTDB taxonomy): Bacteria > Bacteroidota > Rhodothermia > Balneolales > Cyclonatronaceae > Cyclonatronum. The sequence continues at coordinate 643 of PWID01000012.1, forward strand.
CGTGCAACACCATCCCGAAGCTCTTCTTCCACGATAGCCTGAATACGGGCATCAATCGTAGTATGAACCGAATTTCCCTGCACCGGCTTTTTCCTTGGTGCGCCTACAAACTCTTTTACCCTGCCGCGGCTGTCCTTGCGAACCTGCTGCACTCCATCCTGACCACTCAAAAACCTGTTGTAGGATGACTCAATACCCATCATCCCGGTAAGCTCGCGGTTTACATGGCCAAGCGAATGTGATGCAAGTGATTCAAAGTTGTAGCGACGGCGGTAGTTTTCTTCCAGAATGAGTCCTCTCAGTCTGTGCGAGCGCAGACTGTCGTAAACAGTACGATCGAAATCGCGGCCCAAAACAATATAGCGCGAGCCACGGGGCGCCTGACGAATACGACGGTTGTATGCATCGCTGCCGTCTCCGGTAATATGCCCGATTATGCTGGCTATTTGCCCCATACCCTCAGCAGTAGCTCCGGGAGCAAGCGGGTCGACAGCCACCGAATATGTGGTGGTATTTGTTACCAGGATGCGGCCGCTTGAATCATAAATATTCCCACGCTGCGCCTGTATGCGGATTGACTCCACGGCCTGAGCACTCCAGAGTGACCTCAGGCTTTCGCCTTCCATAAACTGAACGCGGAAAATTTGAAAGATGATGGCGCACGGCAGAATCAGCACCACGCCAAAAACGAGGAAAATCCTTGCTAATAAGTTTGCGCGACCCATTTCCATATCAGTCAGTCCCCTATAATGATGACATGATTGGCCGGACCACTGTCCTGATAGCCTAAAGCACGGGCACGCGTAAATACTTCTGCAGGGCCTGTAAGCCTGTCGTGCGTGAGAGAGCGGTCTTCATGAATAATCTGAACGCGCTCGAACTCCCGCTGCACCTGATTTACTTCCTGGAGCAACTGCTGCGTGGTAAAAACGTGGGTGATATAAACAAACCCCAAAACCCCCAATACGAGCGACCAGAGTATAATTTTTGAAGGAGCTATATTGATCTGCGAAATACTGTTGCGCAGGCTTTTCTGTCCCGTTTTTTTCGGTGCTTTTGGCACACCATAACTGCCTGACGCTGAATTTCCGGCTCCAAATGGGTTCGTCTTCCTTTTTGAAGGTGATGGCGCCACTCTGTTTTTCAGCGCTACAGGGTTTCCGGCTGAAGACTTCATATAAGGATTCATGCTTCAACCTCCAGCTTTACTGCCGCTCTTAGGCGTGCGCTGCGTGAACGCGGGTTAACACTAATTTCTTTATCGGTCGCATACCGGGGTTTCGTAAACATTGGATCCATTGGGCGAACCAGGTTCCCGTAAAAATCTTTATCCTGCTTTCCTGAGAAATTACCTGATTTAAAAAAGTTCTTTACCAGCCGGTCTTCTAGCGAGTGGTAGGAAATAACCACCAGTCGGCCTCCGGGTCGTAGCATATCTGCGGCAGACTCGAGCCCTTTGCGCAGCATCTCAAGCTCCTGATTCACTTCAATGCGTATAGCCTGAAACACGCGGGCCAGGCTTTTTACTGTGTGCGGACCGCGGACAACTTCTTCCACGCATGCTTTGAGATCCTCTGTGGATTCGAGCGGACGACGGGCAACAATCTTTTTTGCTATAAGGCCGGATTTACGCTCTTCTCCATACTGAAAGAGAATATTTCGAAGATTTTCGTAAGTGTAGCTGTTCACCACGTCGTGTGCAGACAATGCCCGAAGGTTACTCATGCGCATATCCAAAGGACCAGACTCCCGGAAGCTGAATCCGCGGGCAGGGTCGTCGATCTGATGGCTTGAAACGCCAAGATCCAGCAGGACGCCGGAAAGCTTTCCATGAACGTCAGGCGGCAGTAGCGTGCTCATATAACCGAAATTGCCTTTAATGGTTTCCAGACGGGAGTCGCTGATATTTCCGGCGGTTTCCTTAAGAGCTTCATCATCGTGGTCGATACCAAAAACGCGCGCTCCCTCACCAAGCTGCTCGAGCAGCCCGGCAGTATGGCCACCTGCGCCAAGCGTACCATCGGCGTAGATACCTTTAGTATCTGTGATTAACAGCTCCAGAGTCTCCCGGAGCATCACAGGAATGTGATAGGAAGTCGGCATCATAATTCATCCACTTCGGTCATCACGCTCTCAAAAAGCTCCTGATAGGATTCAAAATCCATTTCCTCGTCTTCAGCAGCGAGGTTATCAGGCGACCAGATTTCGATACGCTCACCACTTCCAATGAAGATGGCGCGATCATCAATACCTGACCACTCTTTAAGTTTAGACGGCAGTGCAATTCTATTTTGATTATCAAGGGTTACGTCTTCAGCAGTACGAAGAAAGTGGCGCATCACCGTTCTTCCTTTTTTGGAAAAACTATTAACACGTGCCAGCTTATCTTCAACAATGCTCCATTGGTCTTCGGGATACAGGTACAAACAGCGCTCCAGACCACGTAGAATAGTAAAGCGCTCCTGTGCAGCAGGGGTGAGAAACTTGCGTAATTTGGCCGGGAAGCAAACGCGTCCTTTGTTATCAACGGCATTATCGTACTCGCCTTTGAAACTAGCCACTTGTGAAACCTGCTGTTTTTGAACGTTTAAGGGGAGTTTGGTAAGTTCTACCACTTCTTCCCACTTTCTACCACAAAGTACCTGAATCTATTACAATTTGTCAAATTAAAAAAACGGTATTCTCACATAGTGTTTTTATTTACCATACAGCCCTCTGTGGCAATGGAACACAGTTTCCCCATCACAAAAGCTATCCACACAGCATCACATATCATGTACATATACACAGAGTTGTAAAATCACTTTACGAATGTTATGCCCGGATTCGTTTAAATTAGACCGTGAAATCGTCTGTATTTTTGACTGTTATACCTTATTTTATTGTACAGTCTTTAAGGTGTACACTCTATAGCTGCTCGTTTGCAAGCAGTCGTATTATTTGTTACTATAAGCCTAAATTAAGTTGCTGTTCCCGAATGCGGAAAACATGCATAAAACGCTTTAAGAACTGTTTTAACTTCCGATTCTCATTTAAACCTATCCCTTCATTCACATGAAATTTAATGTTTCAAGCGGCGAGCTCGTCAAAAGCCTATCCGCAGTAGCAGGTGCAGTTCCTGCCAAGGCCACTTTAGCTATTCTCGAAATGGTGCTTTTTGAAAGCGAAAACGGCAAGCTCAAGCTAACAGCTACCGACCTTGAGGTTTCTATTGTAGAATATGTGAACGCAGAAATCGAAGTGGAAGGATCTGTTGCCGTACCGGCGCGCCGTCTGCTCGAAACGCTGCGTCAGCTGCCGGACATCCCCGTATATTTTGATGTGGATGAGCGTTTTAACGTCAAGTTTAAGACCGACAAAGGTACATATCGTCTGGCCGGGGAGAATGGCGATGAATTCCCGGAGATGCCAGACCTGAGCGAAAGCGTAGTTATAGAATCAAATACCGGCACCATTAAAGACGCCATTCAGAAAACGAGCTTTGCCGTTTCAAGTGATGATTTGCGCCCGGCTATGATGGGTGTGTATTTCCAGATTGGAACCGAAAGCAGTAAGATTGTGGCCACCGATGGTCACCGTTTGGTTAAGCTTACCGCTACAAACCTCACGGCCGACAAAGAAATTAACTTCATTGTTCCTGAAAAAGCTCTCAACCTCACGCTTAAATCTCTCGACGAGCTGGACTGCACTGTTAGCGTAACCGACGAGCACGTGAGCTTCCAAAGCGGCAACACCCGTATAATCGCGCGCCTAATCAATCAGCAGTATCCGAATTACGAAACGGTTATCCCGCGCGATAACGACAAGCGCATGATTGTGAACAAAGAGCAGATGCTTGCCACGGTTCGCCGTGTGTCTATTTTCTCCAGCACAACCACCCGCCAGATTCGTCTGCGTGTAGATAAAGACCAGCTTACCATCAGTGCGGAAGACATCGATATGAGCAGTGAGGCAAAAGAATCGATTGAGGCAGAATACAGCGACGAAGCCATGGAAATTGGGTTCAACGCCCGCTACCTGGCCGATGTACTTAATAACGTAAATCATGCTGAAGTGCTGTTTGAATTCTCTACTCCAAACCGCGCTGGTATTGTAAAGCCGGCTGAGCAGGCTGAAGACAACGATATTCTTATGCTGGTGATGCCTGTTATGCTTAATTCCTACTAACAGGAAATATGATCACTGAAAGTCCGATTATCACTCTTACTACCGATTTTGGATATCAGGACTACTACGTTAGCGCTTTAAAGGCGAACATTCTGAATATAAACCGGAATGTTCGCCTTATTGATGTATCCCACAGCGTACCGGCACAGGATATTATGGCCGGAGCCTGGGTCGTCAAAAACTCCTCCTTCCTTTACCCTCAGGGTACCATTCACGTATGTGTGATTGATCCCGGCGTGGGCACCGACCGCAAACCACTCCTGGTTGAAGCCGGCGGACATTATTTCATTGGGCCTGATAACGGGCTTTTCTCCCTCATAGCAGAAGACCGGCCGTGGAAAGCCTGGGAAATCAGCAATCCGGATCTGATGGCATCAGAAGTATCGGGCACCTTCCACGGTAGAGATATTTTTGCTCCTGCGGCTGCACATCTTTCAAAAGGCGTTAAGCCTGAAGAATTCGGAAGTGCTGTTGCAGATATCAAAACCTATCGCTGGGCTGCACCAATTTCAGATAGCCAGGGCATACAAGGCTGGGTTGTTCATATCGACCGGTATGGAAATCTTATTACCAATATTCCCAAAACCCTTATAAGCAACGGCACCTACAGCTCGCTGAACATTTATGCGGGTACGACCAAACTCAAGGAAATCCACCATACCTATCAGAATGTGCAAACCGGTGATCCGCTGGCTTTATTTGGTAGTTCCGGGATGCTGGAAATCTCGGTAAACCAGGGTTCGGCCGAAGAGCTGCTTAACGTGCATAAAGGCGCACCGGTATCCGTAGTCTTTCAGAAATGAAAAGAGCCCGCAGACTGTTATATTGGGCATACTAAAATGATTCGCGGGAATTTTTACCTGCGATAACTTTCTCATACCTACCGCTGTGGATGTAAAAAACGCAATTCTGCTGCTCGAAGACGAAACAGAGGCAGCCGACATGCTGGCCAACTATCTGGAAATGCATGACTTTGAAGTCCTTCTCGCAAGAGACGGTGCTCAGGCTGTGGATATCATACATCAGAAAGCTGAAAAAATTGATCTCGCCATTTTGGATATCATGGTGCCGAAGCTCAACGGCTTCGAGATTTGCAAAAAACTCCGTGAGCATCCGGTCTTAAGCTCTATTCCCATAATTTTTCTTACCGCCAAAGATCAGGAAAGTGATGAGATTCTGGGTCTCGAGGCCGGAGCCGACGACTATATTTCAAAGCCAGCCAGCCTCAAACTAATCGAAGCCCGTGTTCGATCATTGCTTCGTCGTCAGCCTTCGCGAACTTCAGGATGGCTGCACTTTGGCGATATTTACCTCGATCCGCACAACTTCGAGGCCATAGCCAACAATAAACGTGTTGAGCTCACCCATACCGAGTTCAACATTCTGAAACTGCTGCTTTCACAATCCAATAAAGTCTACACACGTCAGGAAATTCTGGAGTATATCTCCGACGACCAGAAGTTTGTTTTCGACCGTACGGTTGATGTACATGTTAAGAATCTGCGCATCAAGCTGGGCAAATCCGGGGAGTATATCAAAACGTATCGCGGAACCGGCTACGGCATGAACCGCGACCTCGCAGGTTGATCTGGATTTTTACCAACATCCGCTAATTACCGCTGCCAACTATAAATGAGAATTCAGTATAAGCTCTCCATCACCTTTGTGTTACTGCTCGTTTTCGGCGTTACAGCCATAAGCAGCTACTCAATTGTGTTTATCCGGGGCTACCTGATGGACCAGGCCGAGCAGGATATGCGTACCGATGCAAGACAGATTCTCGTTAGCATGCAGCTTGGTGGTGATGATGCAACAGCCATTCGCCCCGTACTTGAAGCTATTGCACCGGGTACACTATACGATATTCGGGTTTTTGACACGAGTAGCCAGTTGGTAGATCAATCACTTCGCTCTGCAAACTGGGCTGATGACGAAACCGAACTCAGGTTCGAAATTCCCGCCGACATCACTGCCACCGGAAACTCTTCGGTTTTACCGGGAAGTATGGCAGGTTCAAATCGCCTGTTTATATACAGCAGGCTGGTACTACCCGAAGAGCCATCACCCTACCTGGTTGAGGTGAGCCGCCTCAAGTCCGAAATTTACGAACCGGTTCGCACCATCCGATGGATAATCTACTCGGGCATGTTTATTTCCATCGCCATCATTTTGTTTGTGAGCTTCATTTTCAGCAACTATCTGGCTAAACCTATTCTTGCGCTTACAAAAGCATCACAGCGAATCGCCGAGGGTGAAACTTCACACACCATCACCCTTAACCGAAGCGACGAATTTGGAACTTTGGCTCTCTCACTGAACCGAATGGCTGCACGACTGCAGGAAGACAACAAGCGGCTGGTGGAGGCCAACGAGAGGCAGAAACAGTTTTATGCCGATATCGCCCATGAAATACGGAACCCCCTGCACACCATTTCCGGTGCGCTTGAAATGCTGGAATTCGATTCGCTTCCGCCGGAAAAGAAATCCAAATTCCTGAAGAGCGCCCGGAATCAGGCTGAGCGCATGAACCGCCTTTTCCAGGATTTGATGACGCTACAGAGGTCCGATCTGGATCCCAACTTCATCCACATGCGGCCATTTTGGATAAATGAAGTCATCGAAACGCTGGAGCAGGCCTATCAGCAGAGCGCATCCGAAAAAGGTCTCGACTTTAGCGTAAAGGGTGATGACACACGCGTTTTAGGCGATCCGGGCAAAATAGAGCAGGTGCTGGATAATCTCATAAGTAATGCCATTAAATACACGCCCGAAGGTGCCGTGCTTGTTGAGTGGTACCCGACCGGCGGGAAACTTACCATCTCGGTTTCGGATACCGGAATTGGCATCCATCCGGAGCACGTACCGCGTTTGTTCGACCGGTTTTACCGTACGGACAAAGCCCGTTCTCGTGATCAGGGCGGAACCGGGCTTGGTCTTGCCGTGGTGAAGAGCATACTCGACGCACATCAGTCGGAGGTTCAGATCGACAGCACATCCGTCAGCGGTACCACCATTAGCTTTAAACTACCGCTGGTCAGCTGAGCTGTTTGCTAATCAGCCACAGATGGCCTTTTTCTTAACCGGATGCAGGCTGTATATTTAGCTATTCTCCGGAGCCTGTAGAAAACCTTCAATTTTTCATTCACTTTTTTTTATACCCGAAATATTTTCATGGGAAAACACATTTTGGTCGCTTTTGGCGGCGTCTCACCCGAGCACGAAGTATCCGTAATTACAGGTATGCAGGCCGCTCATACGCTTAAAGACAGCGGCAATACCATCATCCCGCTATATATTTCCAAATCCGGCAAAATGCTGACCGGTGAGCACCTGCTCGAGCTTGAAGAATTCAAAAACCTGAAAGAGCTCGAAGCAAAATCAAAGCCATGCTGCTTTCAGATTGACACCTTCGGAAAAACTGTCCTCAGCGAAACCGGAAAATCGGGTCTTTTCAGCAAGAACAAAGCATATCAGGTTGATGTGGTTCTTGCTGCCTTTCACGGCTCCGACGGCGAAAACGGCGGTTTTCAGGGATTGTGCGAAAGCTTCAATCTGCCGTACTCCGGCAGTGGATTGCTGGCTTCATCTGTCGGAATGGACAAACGCGCCTGCAAGATTCACGCTGCCTCGCTTGGGATTCCAGTGGTTGAAGACGTCTTCATCACCGAGCAGCAGTGGATCGATAACCGTGATGAATTGCTCAAAAAAATTCAGGAGCTGGGCCCATCGGTTGTGATAAAACCCATGCGGCTTGGAAGCAGTATTGGCGTCAAAAAGGCTTCAACAGAAGACGAAATATCGCTGGCAATTGAAACGGCATTTCGCTACGACTCCCACTTGCTGGCTGAAAAAGCCGTTTCTCCCCTAATGGAAATCAACTGCTCGGTTCTGGGTGATTTCGAAAAAGCCGAAGCCAGCGTGTGCGAACAGCCGCTTGGTGCAGACGAAAGCCTTACATTCGAAGACAAATACATGGGCGACGAAGGCAAAGGAATGGCATCGGCCACACGCCTGATTCCCGCGCCCGTTTCTGATGAGCTCACAAAGTCGATTCAGGACGCCTCCGTCAAATTGTTCAAAAGTCTGGACGCATCCGGAGTGGCCCGACTGGATTTTCTGGTCAACAAAGACACGCTTGAATTTTATTTTAATGAAATCAACACCATTCCGGGCTCGTTCTCGTTTTACCTCTGGGACAAAACCGATGTCCCGTTTTCGGCGCTTATGAACCGGCTTGTGGAGCTGGCGCTGAAAAAACATCGTCAAAAAAACGGACGAATCCGCTCTTATGAAACGAACCTGCTGAGCAATAAAGCAGTTAAAGGAATCAAAGGGCTAAAAGGAAAAGGGTGATGAACCCATTTTCGGCCGGCATTCAAACTCAATCAATATTATGAGATTTTCTCTTTATACAGCCTTATTAATCAGTTTTTTGATATTTCTGAGCGCCTGCGGTGCCTCAACTGAAGTGGTTGAGGTACGTGAACGTGCCCGATCTGTAGACCCGACGGCTGAAGCCGGAATCCCTCAGGACGAGCCCCTTCTCATTCGCTTTGGCGAAACCGAAAAGCTTCGCAGCATGGATCCGCTCTTCATCCATAACAGCTCTGCTAAGCGCATTGCTCAGTTCATTTATGAAGGGCTTACACGCCTCGACGAAAACGGAGAAGCTGCCCCGGCCATCGCTTCTTCCTGGGAGGTGAGTTCAGACTCCCTCACCTATACCTTCAGCCTGCGTAACGATGCGTTTTTTCACGATACAGATGCCTTCACCAGCGGTCGCGGTCGCGCTGCTACTGCTGAAGATGTAGTTTATATTTTCCATCGTATGGCCTCTTTCGAAGTACCCGAGCAGGCAGGCCGTCTTTTTGCCGAGCATATTCGTGGGTTCGAAGCCTATATGGTTCAGGAGCGCAACAGCTATTACGAGCAGGATATCGTTTTCGAGGAAATCACAGGAATCGAAGCTGTTGATGAAAGTACGGTCCGAATTACGCTGAATGCTCCCTATGCCGGGTTTGCTGAGCTATTGGCATCTCCCTTTGCATCGGTTTATCCGCGTGAGGTTTTCGACGGTCGCCAGGGCGGCCTTCATTCATCGCCGGTTGGCACCGGGCCTTTTCGCTTTAGCAACGCCTCGGCTGACACGCTCATTACACTGGAGCGACAGTTTACCCATTACGATGAAGGCAGAATTGCTGAGCGGGTAACCAGCCTCGAGTTCCGTTATTTCGAATCCGAATCAGCACTTTTCACGGCCATCAGCTCGGGACGGATTGATATCATCCCGCAGATAGGTCCGCAGACTGCCAAGATTATTTTGAACGAAGACGCTGACGGCCTATCACCAGGCTACGAGCAAAACTACAACCTGATGCATTCAGGCACAGAGCAGGCAGCCTTGTCTTTTATTTCATCCAACTTTGCGCGCATTTCAGGTGATGATCTCCGTCCGGTCATTCAGGTACTGAACGACGAAAACTACCAGAATGAAATACCGCGAACGGTAGAGTTTGCTTTCCACGATTTCGACGAGACCGAAAACGACACTTTGGTTTCGAGCCCGGCTTTCCCGCTGCGAATCGGATCCCCGGCCGACAGCTATGTAACTTATCTTGCCGGTCTTCATGCCAATGAGCTAGATGATTACGAGCCAGCCATTTTCCTGGGTAACTTTCCCAACCGCGACCTGCAGCTGTTCTGGGCTAACGACTTCTCACCACCCAGCCCAATGACCGAAAATGTAATTGCTGAAATTACTCTATCACATTTTGCCATTTCTAAATCCGGCATGCAGGGAATAGAGTTTAACGGGCACCCCTGGTGGATTTCGCTTTCAAACCTTTCGCTCACTGACGAAACCCCTTCCTGATCATTTTCGAAAAAAGCTTAAAACAAAAAACGCAGCATCCCCATCAGGTGCCGCGTTTTTTTGTTTCACATAGTTTCTGATTACACTTTCGAATAAACCTCGTTGAACGCCTGCTCAAAATGCTCCATTTCTTCATCCAGGCCAACGGTAACTCTCACGCAGTTCGGGAGGCCGAATGCCGGAAG
>PWID01000332.1 GCA_003555145.1 Balneolia bacterium
CCACACCTCAGGTGCGCGACGATATTTTAAAATCGCTGGAATTCAGCGAGCCCAACATCATTTCAAAAGGTTTTGAGCGTCCCAATCTGATGTGGTGGGGGTATAAAAGTGAAAACCGCATGGCCGCCATGAAGCACATGGTAATGAAACAGCCGGGCGCCTCCGGACTCATCTACGCCGGATCCCGCAAGAGCTGTAACGAGCTGGCCGCGCAGATGCAGCAGCTTACGGGAGTAAAGTCGGCTGCCTATCATGCCGGTCTGGATGCCGCAAAACGAACTCTGGTGCAGGAGAAGTGGATTAAAGGAGAAATCCCCCTGGTCGTAGCCACCAATGCCTTCGGTATGGGAATCGACAAATCCGACTGCCGGTATGTGATGCACTATGATTCGCCGGCCTCTCTCGAAGCCTACTATCAGGAGGCGGGTAGAGCGGGAAGAGATGGTGAGCCCGGATATCCATTACTTCTTCACAAACCGGCCGCCTTCGACCTGATGCGCCGACAGATTGAAGACAGCTATCCGACCCTCGAACAGCTTCGCAAGCTGTATGCAGGCATCTGCGACTCCCTGGGCCTGGCGCTTGGCTCGGGCATGGATAAGGCGCAGCCGCTGAATATGGCCGATGTAGAGAAAAGAACCGGTTTCAAGCAGGGGATTGTGAATGCGGGGCTGCGAATCTTTCAGCGACTTGAGTTATTCGAAAGTACTGTGGAGTATGAGCGCAAGCTGGGCGTTCATTTTATGTATGATGTGGCCGGTATTCGATCCCTTACCAACGAACCCCGCTATAACGAAAGGAAGCGAGCTTTCGTGATGGATATGTTTCGGCTTTTTGGTCCTGAAAGTGTTCACGATATGGTTTTCCTGTCACTTAAACGCATTTCGGAACGAACCGGCCTAACGGTTACGCGGGTAATTGCCGGCCTTGATGTCCTTAAACGGGAGCTGGTTTTGCGCTATCAGCTGGTAAACGGAGATCCGGTGGTGCGCATCATACACACAAGAGAGGAAAAGCCCGGACTTAATCGTGAAATCGTGGAAATGTTCCGGAACGTGCTTATCAAAAAGCTGGACTATATGCAGGGGTATGCCGAAACCACGGACTGCCGAAGCCGGTATCTGCGCATGTATTTTGGTGAAACTGATCCGCCGCCCTGTGGAAACTGCGATAACTGCCTTAATGGGAAATCAGCAGCCAGGGCGATTTTTACCACAGAGGTGAAAAAGATAAACGATGTTTTGGGTGATGGCTCTGCGAAGCATATTCACGACTTGGCTAAAGAAACTGGCATACAGACATCTAAGCTCACGGACTGCCTCAAATGGATGATGAAAGGGGGCATCATTGTGCGGGAGCGACAGGATAAGGGTGCGTTTTACCGTTCAGCTGCTAGAAAGTAAAAAATTAATCCTCGGCCCTCTGCTGTTCATTAAACCGGTTGTTTAATTCCCCGTGAACCTTGCTTACTCTCTCCACAGCCGTGCGATGGCGAAGCACCTGATTCTCCACATCGGTTTGGTAAAACTCATGTGAACGCAAAAACTGCTCCTCGGTGATCTCATACGTCCGGAAAACCTCATCGGTGGCCCGAAGCACAGTATCGGTATCGCCGCTTTCGCTATGAAGCGAGTTAATGAGCTCAAACTCGACCAGGAGATCGATGTACGTATCTTCGTCAATCAGATCTTCGGGTTGGCTCTCACAGCCTGTTAAGGACACAGAAGCCATCACCAGAAAACCCATAAGAAAAACAGAAAAAGCCCGGCGTAATATGTTGTTTTTAATGAAATTCATGGGTTTGTTATTTGGGCGTTCGCCACAGGAGCATGAGGCTGAATACAAAAAACAGCACGTGGGGCGAAGCCGCGGCAAAAAGAGGATCCAGCTGACCGCTGGCGCCGAATGGTTCCATCAGCTTCATAATAATGAGATAGAAAAAAATGATGATGAGCCCGCTGCCAAGCAAAACCCCGCGCCCGCCTTTACGGTTGTTGGTGGATATTCCGATACCTATCAATGCAATCACGATGGTGCCAAACGGATAGAACAGTTTGCCGTAGAACTGAACTTTCTGGAGCGATACGCCGCCCACGCCGCTTCGTTCGAGTGAAGCGATATAGTCTACAATTTCCGGATAGGTGAGCTGGTAGATATCGGAGGTTGTTCGCGCCATATCGCGGGGCAGGGTAGTGAGCACGCTGTCGACCTCACTGTGGGAGTAGCTTACAAATCCTTCATCTGAAAACACGCGTCTTTCGGCTCGGATGAATCTCCATTTGGCGGTGTCTTCCTGCCACTCCATGCGTGCTGCCTCCACGGTTTCCACAATCCTGTCGCCATCGAAGGTTACCAGTCGAGGGCTGAATGCCACGCGGTTGCGCGCATCGAAATAATTAATAGTTAGCAGCGTCTGTTCGCTTTCCTGCCGGTATATGCGGGATCGGTCCAGCCGGTCGCTCTGCCGGGTTAGGTATTGCTGCTCGAACGTAAAACGCTCTGCGTTGGAGCCGGGAATCACATAGCCATCGAGATAGCTCAGGATTCCGGTAATGGCGATGGCAAAAAGCATGAAGGGCGTCATGAAGCGGTACAGGCTCACCCCCGCGCCTTTAATGGCGGTTAGCTCGAGCCGGTCGGTCATCTGCCCGGCTACAAGCAATATGGCCACAAATACAGCAAGTGGAGCCACGAGCCGTACCATCTCGGGAATATAGTTGAGGTAGTACTGCCCCCAGATCTCTGCCATGGTTGCACCCCGGTCGGAAAACGTATCGCTGTTTTCTGAAAAATCGATGATGATAAAAATGAAAATGAGTACAGCCAGAACCATGAGTGTGGCGAGGAACAGGCGCACAATTATAAATCGGTCTATGCGGTTCATGGCTTCACCTGCGTAGAGTTTGGCTCAGGACTTTCTTCGTTGTTTTCACTCAGCTCTTCGTTGCCGGTCCGTGTCCAAAGATCCGAAATACGGAATTCGTACATCACCTTGGCGGTAAGATATAGACCAAGAGCCAGCAGAGTGATGTTGCCGAACCACATTCCCCAGAACGGGCTTATAATCATGCGGTCGGCAAGTTTTTCTCCCTGAATAATAGTTACCCAGTAGTAGGTGAAAATTACGGCAGAAATGAGCGCGTTAAAGCCCAGATTTCCCTTTCGGGTTAAAATGCCGAGTGGGGCACCAACGAGAACAAAAATAATGCAGCCGATGGGAATGGATACCTTTTTGTGTACCTCAACCATATACTGTGCGCTGCGTTCGATTCGCCAGTCCATGTTGTTTTTGAGGGAACTTAATCGCGATGCTGAGTTTCTTAGCGTCGTAACCGAGGTATTGGCAACTTTTACCTGCGTTTCCAAATCGTCGATCATATTTAGCACAACGAAGGGAGTAAGCAGCGAATCGGGCTCATCGGAATATGCGTTTGTGTTAAGGGTGATGGCGTTCGTGGCCGAATCTAAGGTGTCGCCAGCCGTTTCCTGCCGGGCTGCTTCGGCTCGCTCCCGTGCCAGGCTGTCGGCATAGGCTTCCATTAGGGTAACCGTGCCACCGTATTCGGTAGTATCGGGATGGTACTCATCATCCTGTTGTGCGGGTCCTGCGCGAAGGGCCCTGCGCAGGGATAAGGCGCGGTTTGTGCCTTGTCCTTCTGTTAGCCTTTGTAAATCCCTTGCTGTATCGTTGTGAAGCGAATCGATGATGGCGATCATCATTTGGGAGCTCATAGTGCGGTCGTCGCGTCTTCTCCGTTCGGGATCAGTGCGGGAGAAGCTAAGATCAGACAGGTCGAAATTAACGCGGTATTCGGTAAAATGAGAACGCTCGACCCGTGTTTTTCCGTCAGGGCTGCTGCTTAGGTTACGATTGATGGTGCCATCAAATAAAAACAGGCTTAGAATATCGGTGTTCGGTACGGAAGCCAGATAGCCTCGTGAAGCTTTAATGATGGCCGGCTCCACCGTGTCGTCGCCTTCCCGAAAGAGCGTTACGTCCTGCAGGCTGTCGGAAGCGGCCGGAATTCCGCGAACAAGGAAGTTATAACCATCGATGCCATCATAAAACACGCTTTCCTGAAGATCAAAACCGGGGCGCTGCATGCGGATATCCAGAAAAAGGGAGCGGGCTTTGTAATTTGCATCCGGGAGTATTTCGTTTGAGAAGTAAATCAGAAATACGGCAAGGAGGGAAGCGGCAATAAAAATGGGCCGGATGATGCTTAGCGGATTGATACCGGCTGCACGGATAGAGGTAAACTCATTGAGTTCGGAGAATTTTCCAAACGCCATCAGGCAGGCAACAAGCACAGCCATAGGAACGGCCAAAACCACCATGTAGGCGAGATTGGTAAGAATTAGTTCAATAATTACGGTCGCAGGAATGCCCTTGCCGATCAGCTTATCCACATGCAGGATAAGGAACTGCATGAGAAGCAGAAACATCACAATAAGAAAACAGAACAGAAACGGGCCAATATGGCGTTTCAGAATTTCTGTCTGGAGCTTGCGAATTACCTTAACGGACATTCAGGGCAGAGGGATTAAATCTTGAGTACTACGCAAATAGGTGGTATTATTGGCGACAGTCTGACAAAGTCGTCATAAAATACGATACTTTCTGCGCCTTAAAAATTGATAACAGATATGTTTTTCGGTTATTGCATGCGTATATTAGGCGCTGTCCATGAACTCAGAATAAAAAAGCTCAGCCTATTTCAAATCGTTACTGTTTTCCCGGAACAACCGGAATCATCAATTAGTATATATCAACATCTGAAGTAAAGCCGAATCTCTAAATTTACGTGCATATCGCTGAGCACAATTTTTGGTGGATTTTAGCCTGCGCACTGCTGGTATTTTTGCCGCATGGAGCCGAAGCTGAGAACCGCTTTTTGCAAGATTATTTTTCAGAAGAACCTCTCGCAATTCGGGATGAAGACCCCTTCGCCCGTCTACGCGCTGATTTGCCTTCACTCAACGACGGATTACCGCATAGGGGAGACATGCGTCCGTTTTTTGCTGCTGCGCCCGATACACTGCCGGAAGAGCCCGTTGTTCCCGATTTTGATCCGCCGGTAGAAGATGCAGCTGTTTCGGAAGATGAGGAAGAAGATGAATTCGCCCTCTTACCGGAGTCCGGCCCACCCGCGCAGGATTCTGTTAGCGTGCTTCCGGGTCCGAGAAGCTATATTTCCACGCCTGCCTTCCCAAGACAGCTTCCGCGCCTGCTACAGATTCGTCTGAATGAAGACCGTACCGAAGCCGTACGTGATTCTGCCAGTGGCGACATTCTGGTTAAACGCACCATGTTTGGCTTTCCTATAGACTTCGACAGTCGTTACACGTTCAACCAGTATGCTGCTGAGCACAAGCGGCATACTATGCGGGATAATTTTAAAGATCTCATCCGGGAGGAAGACATCAGACGGGCAAGGCGCAGAGGCGTGCTTGACTTCCGTATTTCTGTACCTGGCGGACAAAGCTCGGCGTTCACCACTATATTCGGAAGGCCTGAAGTAAACCTCCGGGTTACCGGTTCGGCTAACATGAACGTAGGGGTTTCTATCAGCGACTCGGAAGATCCTGCGCTCCCGGCCGATCAGCAGCGTAGAATTGATCCCAAGTTCGATCAGAATCTGAAGCTGAATATTGCCGGTACCATTGGCGATAAGCTCACTATATCTACCGACTGGGATACCGAGCGACAGTTTGAGTACGAAAACCGCCTGAACATTCTCTATACAGGCTACGAAGATGAAATTATACAGTCGATTGAGCTGGGTAATGTATCCATGGAAACGGGTAACAGGCTTATTCGCGGCGGTGGCTCTCTTTTCGGAATAAAGGCCACGGCCAAGCTGGGCGCTCTGGACATCACAACCGTTATTTCCCAGCAGGAGAGTGATTCGCAGACGGAGACCATTACCGGTGGCTCGCAGGAAACGGCGATAAATATTGCGCCAAACGCATACGAGAACGATCGCCACTTCTTTCTGGATTTTTACGCGCGCCAGGAGTTTGAGGACGTGATGGCAGACGTGCTGAACCCGCGTCGTCTGTTCGATATCATAAATATTGACGTTTATGTACTCGACATAACTTCTTCTGAAGAAGAGGGCCGTGTTCCCGCAATTGCGCTGGTCGATTATGGTACAAACCAGGTTGGGAACGTATTCGCTCCCCCAAACGAGGAGTTCGATCCCTTCGATCCGGGCGCTCTTGAGCAGTTCAGAGATCCTACCGTTGGCGTTTCTGCTGAAGACCTGGGCGTGGCTTCAGATGAGTTTGAGGAAGGTATCTTCATACCGCTTCAGGAGAATGTGGATTACGAGATTAACCAAAGTCTGGGCTACATAAGTTTGACACGAACCCGGCTCGATGAACGTCAGGCGCTGGCGGTTTCATATTCGTACCGGGATAATCAGACGGGGGAAATTATTTATGTGGGTGACCAGAGTACCGGTTCAAACAACCGTTTGTTTCTAAAATTGTTACGTCCGTCGAACCAGAGCACGAGCAGTCGTTCCTGGAATCTTACCATGCGAAATATCTATTCGCTGGGCGTAAGCAACCTTACCCGCGATAATCTGGAATTCGATGTTTTCTATACGGGCGGTACTACCGATCAGATTAACATTCCGGGCATCAACAATATTCTTCTTCAGGATCTGGGTCTTGACAGGGTTGATGCGCAGGGTAACCCGACTCCGGATAACCGGATTGACTTTAACACACAGACTTTAGACCCCCGCAGCGGTCGCGTTATCTTTCCATATCTGGAGCCGTTTGGACAACGGATAGTTGATATTATTGAGGCTTCGAATCTCCCAGAGTCTGAAAAACAGGATGCGATCAATCGATATGCTTTCTTGGATTTGTACACAAACCGGCCAAACTCTGCGGGCCAAAATTCACGCAACGCGTTATACAGGCTGCGCGGAACAGCCAGGGGTGGCGTTTCTGATAGTTTTATGCTTGGGATTAACCTCATTCCAGGATCTGTTCGAGTGCGATCAAACAATATAGAGTTAACTGAGGGGGTGGATTACGAGGTTGACTACATCCTTGGCAGTATTGTTATTACGAATCCGTCTTATCTGTCGGCCGGCCAGGATATTCAGGTTGAGTATGAGAGTAATCAAATGCTTCAGATCCAGCAGACTACATTTACGGGTGTTCGTGCTCAGTATAACTTCACCGACGATATACGCCTTGGCGGTACATACTTTCGTTTGAATGAGCGCCCGATTCAGGATAAAATCCCCGTAGGCGACGAACCAATTAACAACACCATTATTGGTTTCGACGGCAGGGCTAACTTTGATGCCCCCTGGCTCACACGCGCGCTTAATGCATTACCACTGCTCCAGACCCGTGCACCTTCATCTATCGATATATCCGGTGAATGGGCTCAGTTACGTCCGGGTGTTGCACAGACCAGCGCCGTACAGCGTGCGATTAACAGAGGTGAGCTGTTCTCTGATGAGGAAAACGGTCTGGCATTCATCGATGATTTTGAAGGGTCGCGCTCTACAGTAAGTTTCCTTAATCCCGGCCGATGGTACCTGGCGTCATCACCCTATGCTTTGCCTTCAATTGACCAGGACATGGAAAATGCAGCACAGCAGCCGGGTATACGCGCCATTCGGTCTGACCTGCGCGCACAATTTTCGTACTATATGATACCGACAACGATTTCCCGCGGCGGCGTTTCTTTCCCGGAGTCTGCTGAGGTATTAATCGAAGACGTGTTCCCAAACCGCCAGATTTCCACTCAGGATCAGCGTACGATCCAGACGCTCGACGTTTTTTATAATCCGCAGGAACGCGGCCCGTACAATTATAATATGGATTTACGGAACGTACTGGAGAATGAGCCGGAAAATATGTGGGGTGGTTTTACAGCTGTGCTTCCTGGTGGACTGGGCGACTTCTCTCAGCAGAATATAGAGTTTCTTGAGTTTTGGGTTCAGCCGGTACTGCCCGATGGCCGCAGCCCGGAATCGTTTAACCCGGCCGATTACGACGGTACAATCTACTTCGATATTGGATCGGTGAGTGAAGACGTAATCCCCAATAATACTCTGAATACAGAAGACGGCCTGTATGAGCGAGAGAACAACCTGCGTATTGACTCCGAAGGCCGTTCTTATGTACTCAACTCTCCGGTTGAGTTCAACGGGCAGTTTTCTGTTGCCAATATAGACCGTGAGGATGTTGGCCTGGATGGCGTACCAAGTACGGGTAATAACGGACTTAACGAACAAACGCTTTTCGCTGATTTTATAAGCGCGATGGAAACCGCATACGCCGATGATCCCGACCGTGTTGCCATCATCCGCAATGACCCTTCGAATGACGAGTACATTTATTACGATAATGAATTAGTGCGTAATCGTCCGCTTCATGAGCGTTTTTACCGTATGTACGGCTATCTTGAGGGCAACTCGATCTCTGTAGGATCTCAGCGCGCTGTAACAAACCGTCCGGATTCTGAGGGTCTTATTAACCCGGCCGTGGTTAACACAGAAAATTCCTTTTTTCAGTATGAGTTTAATCTCAACCCGGCAGATACCACCTCGCTACGGGTAGGACAAAACTACGTGGTCGACCGGCAAAACAATCCGGATCTTGTGGGGCCCTGGTATCAGGTGAGGATACCGCTGCGTGACTTTGTTCGCCAGGTTGGTAATATCGACGATCTTCAGCGCGTAACGCACATCCGCATGTGGATGTCGGGTTACAATGAGCCATTCACCCTGCGTTTTGCCACCATGGAGTTTGTGGGTAACCTATGGAGAAAAGCCGATAACATAGGCAACACACAGGATGAGTCTACTATTTTCGACATCTCCACAATCAACTTTGAGGAAAATGCCTCCCGCCGTCCGGTTCCGTATCGCATTCCGCCGGGGGCTATTCGTTCTACGATTCGGGGGCAGCAGGAATCTATTGTAGACAACGAGCAGTCGCTTGTTCTAAATGTAGAAAACCTCAAATCGCAGGATATCCGGATGATAAGCCGCGTGTATCCGGGTAACCTCAGCCTTGTAAACTACTCTAACATGCGCATGTTTGTGCATGGTGAGGGTTATGAGAACAGGGGCGACGTAGAGCTTGTGTTACGTCTCGGCAGTAACCTGGAAAATAACTACTACGAGTATCGCCAGCCTATAACTCCTACAGATACTACATACCAGTTTAACTCTGTTGCACAAACTGCCGGCGACCGCGAAGCGGGCTTGTCTGAAGATGCTGACCAGGTTTGGCTGCCCGATGAAAACAGTATGAATATAGTGCTCAGCACGTTTAACGAGTTAAAGCAGCTTCGGGATTTGGAAGGTGTGGATCCGGACTTCAAATACGAACGCTCAGATATCCTGCGTGATGCCGTTCCAGGTGCAACCCTAAGCATTGTAGGTAACCCATCGCTTGACCGGGTTACGGAGATTGGTATTGGTGTAAGAAATCCCAATCAGCGGTCAACGATTCCCGGAATGCGTTCCGTTGTTAAGGGTGATGCCGGTTCAGACGCTGCCCCCGCAAATGAAGTCGGGCCCGGAGTGCCAAACCTTGACGCTGAGATATGGGTGAACGAGCTTCGTGTTTCCGGTTTTGACAATCGCCGCGCGTGGTCTGGTAACGTATCGGCCCGGGTTGAAATGGCAGACTTCGCAACGCTCAACGCAACGGTAAGCCACCGGCAGGATGGTTTTGGATCTATAGATTCCCGCATGGTTGATAGAAGCACCAGCGATGAAACCAGCTATAACCTAAGCACGCGAATAAGCCTGCACCGATTTATTCCGGAAGCCTACGGGTGGAATATTCCGCTGCAGCTTAGCACGCAAAACTCTGTTTCTACTCCAAGATTTCTTCCCCGTGAGGGTGATATACGCTTTTCTGATTTCGAGTCTGCGGTCCGAAACGATGTAGAAGACCCGGAAGAGCGCGATCGTATTATAAGTGAGCGTCTTCAGGAGATTCAAACCCGCAGGGAGTCATATACTATAAACGTATCGGGCCTCACTAAGAATAACTCCAGGGGATTCTGGACACGCAATTTTGTGGATCCGTTCCGGGTATCTTACAATTACACCACCTCCGACGCCAGTAATCCGAATAACGAGTTTGATAACCGCTGGAATTATACAACCTCGCTGGATTACAACCTTACGTTCCAGAATGTGGAGACGCTTCGTCCGCTTGGTTTCCTTGAAGACCTCCCGCTGCTGAACCTTATTTCCGGCTTCCGCCTGGCCTATCTGCCGCGCAGTATAGGTACTACGCAGACCCTGGATCGCAGATATTCCGAGCTGCAGCGCCGCTCTTTTGACGGGCAGGACCCCTTCAACCTGCAGCAGCAGCACCAGTTTACCTACGTTAACACCTTCAATATTAACTACGATATTACTCCGCCGATTTCGCTTCGAATGACTACGCGAAATGAGTTCAATCTGGACGCTATTTCCCGCGTGTTCGATGCCGATTCTACGCTATATGATATTCGGCCGAGCTTCGATATTATCAACGATGCACTTTTTGATGGCGATATCAACGCTCGTCAGGAAGATTACCAGGAAAACTATACGGCTACATGGCGACCGCGCTTCAACCAGATCAGTCAGCTCAACTGGTTAACGTATCAGGCGAGCTACCGCGGTGGATTCCGCTGGAGAAACGCGCCACAGGGCTCAGGTCTTGGGGCCACGGTTAGCAACACCTATGGCTTGGATCAGACGCTGGGCATTCGCTTGCAGGATCTGCTAAAGAAAATTCCGTTTTATGATAATGCTGTTCGTGCGAATGATCAGGAGTTCAGGCAGCGTGAGCAGGAGGCCAGAAGAAAGAGAGAAGCCCGTGAGCGGGAACGTGAACAACGACGTTACGACAGGGATGTCGCCCGGGCCGAAGAGCGCGGAGAAGATCCGCCGGAAATGCCTCAAAGCCTCAGGCGAGGTGGCCGTGGATCGCAGCCAACGGCAGAAGAGCGCAGCTTGAGCGATAATGTACAGTATCGTGCAAGGCAGGTCTTGCTTTCGCTGGTTAGTATGCAGAGTCTGGATGTTACCTATGGGCAAAATATTACGTCGAGCCAGTCGGGTTATGCCGGAGACGCGTCTATTTTCAGCGCGTTCAACAATCCGGATGACGGAAACTTCTCGCCTGACTTCGGGTATCGTTTTGGATTAACAAATGAAATTCCGTTTGCTCAGGTGGTTCGTCCTGAAGATGAAGGGCAGGTGTTTAACCTGAGCCAGAATGTGAACGAGAACAACGATTTGCGTGTACGAACCAGAGTAGCTCCGTTTCGTGACTTTACCGTCGATCTGGACTGGAACATCCGCTGGAGGGAAAACCAGCAGAATTCAATTACGGTGAACATGGACTCACTCTCAACTCAGCCAAATTTACGTGGTGAAGTCGAAACTTCGGTATGGTCTTTTGGAGGCGGGTACCGCGATCTTTATAACCGGCAGCTGAGCACAGGTCTTAACAGCCTGCCCGAAGCCGGTTTCGAAATCAGCTCTGAAGACGGTCGCGATGTACTTCTTAACCGTAATAGCGTAGGAAGAGATTTCCGATCTGCATATCTCGGTGGATTTGGCGGAACCGTTGATTCGCGTGGCTACCTGCCGTTTCCTATGCCCACCTGGCGCGTTAACTGGGGCGGCTGGGAGCGTCGTATTGGATTCTTCCGCACCTACATTAGCAGGTTAACGCTTTCGCATAACTACTCCTCAACATACCGCCTGCAATGGCAGTTTAATCCGGATGAAGGTAACGCAATCACGCGTCCGGTAGGAGATTATACCGTTCTGGATACAAGGCGCGAATTCGAGCCAAACTCCATCACCCTAACGCGTTCGTTCCAGCCGTTACTTGGAGTGAACTTCACTTTCGTAAACGGTATTAGAACAACACTGAACTATAATCAGTCGCGAAGCACAAGTCTGAGCGTTACCAATTATAACGTAGTGGAGCAGGATTCGAGAAGTATTACCGCACAGGTTGGCTACAGCGTGAGGGGGTTCCGTCTGCCGTTTTTCCGCCGCTTCTCCAATACGCTGGATCTCAATCTGAACGTAAACTATGCGGAAGATCTGCGTAAAACATACGCTCTTAACAGCGATCTTGGTGATGTGTTCCGTGGCCCGGCTAACGACATTATCCGAGACCCCGGCTTCTACGAGCCGGCAGAACCTACCGAGCGTGGTGATGCCAGGCTTACCATAACACCGAGTATTGGGTACACTTTCTCGCAGACAATTCGGGCTAACTTCGAATACCGCTACTTCCAGCTTACTCCACGCTCGAGCGGCGTATTCCCGAGAACCGATCAGGACATAATGTTTAACATAGTTGTAACCATCCGGTCCTAGATCATGGGCATTTTATTCATTCTGCTAAGCGTAAGCTGCTCGCTGCTGCTGGCACATCTGCTCAAGCTGGGAGAAGTGAAGCAATACAAAGTGTTGAATATTCTCACCGTTAATTATGTGATAGCATTCGGGGCGGCTATTGGCATTAATGCGTGGAACGGACTTGATGTAGTACCCGCGTTTCCAGTCTGGTTCTGGATTTTCTGCGCGTTTATCGGCTTCATATTTATTGCCAATTTCTTTGTGCTGAGCCGTTCGGTGCACCTCAACGGAGTCGGCGTGAGCATAGCCGCGATGCGTCTGGCGCTGCTTGTGCCGGTGCTTCTGTCCGTCTTTTTCTATGGCGAACTGCTCACCTATTCTAAAATAGCCGGTATCCTGCTCGTTTTCGGAGCACTGTTTATGCTGATTGCCGCAAGGCGTGATGTTAGTCTCACAAAGGTCGGAAGCGCCGGGTTGCTGTTACTGTTGTTTTTCTTCTCCGGCATGGCCGATGCTTCGCTTAAAATCTACGAAGAGGAAATGAGCGCCGTGGCCAGCGAAGCCCACCTGATGAGCGCCATCTTCATGTTTTCGCTTTTATTTGGAATAGCAGCAATTATAAAGACGGGCGATATCCGCCGGATTAATTTATCCGAAATAAAGCTTGGCGTGAGCATCGGTGTGCCAAATCTGCTGTCATCCATTTTTCTCATCAATGCATTTGCCTATTTTGACGCCAGCGTTGTTTATTCCGTAATAAATATGCTTGTTGTTATGGGAGGGGCTCTTATCGGGCTTCTCTATTGGAAAGATAAAGTCAGCCGTTTTGAGGCAATTGGAATGGCTATGGCGGTTCTCGCCATTATAATATTGATACAATTTTGAACCTTAAACTATTAATGTGCATATGAGCAGCGAAAAATCAGCCGCACCCGTAGAACGTATTATTAAAAAAGCTTCAGCCGCCGGAAAACGAATCGGACTACCCGAAGCAACCGACCCTAGAATGCTGGAAGCAGCAGCAGAACTGGCTCAGAAAGGAATCTGTATCCCGGTCCTTATAGGTGATGCAAACCTGATAAAAATTGCGGCTAAAGAGGCCGGTATTACACTTCCGGAAAACGTTGAGATCCAGCCGGTAGAAGATCTGGAAAAACTCGAGCTTTTCTCGACTCAGCTTTTTGAAAAGCGTAAACACAAGGGGATGGATAAAGAAACTGCCCTTAGCATGATGAAACAGCCGCTGTGGTTTGCCGATTTCATGCTCAGTAACAAAGAACTCGATGGCTGTCTTGCCGGTGCCGTACATACCACCGGTGATGTAATACGTGGCGCAATCCAGAGCGTGGGCGTTGCCAAGCAGGGTGGTATGGTTTCCAGCTGTTTCCTCATGATTCTGCCCGACGGACGGGAAATCACCTATGCAGACTGTGCAGTAATTCCCTATCCCGATGAGCATCAGCTTGCTGGCATAGCCGTTGATGCAGCCCAAACGCACAAGAAGCTTACCGGTCAGGAGCCGGTTGTGGCCATGCTTTCGTTTTCCACCAAAGGAAGCGCCGCACATGATCGTGTGGAGCTGGTAACAAAAGCCACGGCACTTGCCAAAGAAATGGCCCCGGACTTAAAAATAGACGGTGAGTTTCAGTTTGATACCGCGTTTGTGCCGGATATTGGCAACCGGAAAGCGCCCGGCTCAGAAATAGCAGGCCGTGCAAACGTGTTTGTATTCCCGAACCTGGATGCCGGAAATATCGGCTACAAAATTACTGAGCGCGTTGGCGGGGCAATTGCCCTTGGTCCGGTACTTCAGGGGCTGGCTGCGCCGGTTAACGACCTTTCCCGGGGATGCTCTGCCGGAGATATAGTGCTGATGTCTGCCATAACATCGCTCCTGGCAGATTAATCTTACCCGGTTTATACTAACAAAAAAGCCCGCTTCAGAATAGTTTCTGAGGCGGGCTTTTGTTTTAATTACTGTGTTTCAGGGTGATGCCATCCGGTCTGCAGTAAGCATTTGGGAAGCCATCACTCTTTACAAATACGGCCTAGTTCGAACTCACAAATACGTGGTAATCCCAGGCTTCAAGATCCATTGAGGCTGGAATGCCATCATCAAAAGATCCATCACCAAACAGGCTCATGTAGCTGCCTGCAGGTGCGCCCGGTTCGAGTGTAATCGAAACGGCTGCGTCCGAGAGGTTTAGTACCACAACCACATGCTCATCGTTCTGAGAACGGCTAAAAGCATATACAGACTCATCATCGGATGTGTTGATGCGCATCATTTCGCCCCCACGGCTGCCGTTTTGCAGCGCAGGATGCTCGCGTTTCAGGTGAAACAGCGTTGAGTAGAAATCCTGATACGGGCTGTCGAAATCCCAAACGATCGGGTCTTTTTCGAAGAACTCGAGCATATGGTCGAAGCCGGTTTCCTGACCGTTGTAAATTAGCGGCATGCCTTCCATGGTAGACATCAGTACGGCAAATGCATCTACGCCATCGCCGAGGCGGTCGAACTCTGTACCGGCCCATGAGTTTTCGTCGTGGTTGGTAATGAAGTTCATCATAAAGACATCACGGCCGAAGCGTTCCTTAACGTTGTTGATTTCCTGCTCCAGGTCGGCAACGGTGTTTTCTCCGGCTGCAATGCGGTTCATAGTGTGATGCACTTCCCAGTTGTATCCCATATCAAAAGCAGGGTGAAGCTCGGGCTCATGAGCCTCAGCTAGCATAAATACGGGCTTAATCTCATCGAGCTCGCGACGGGCGCGTTCCCAGAATTCTGTAGGCACGAGGTAGGCAACGTCGGCACGGTAGCCGTCTACGCCGAATTCCTCAACCCAGTAGCGAAGAGCAGAAACCATGTAGTCGTGAACCTCGGGGTTGCTGTAGTCCAGCTGGATTACATCACTCCAGTCGGTGCCTCTTGGCGGGATGAAGTTGCCTTCGTCGTTGGTTTCGAAGAATCCGGGATTGGTTTCAGTGAGTGAGTTATCCCAGGCGGTGTGGTTGGCTACCCAGTCGAGCAGTACCTTCATATCGAGAGAATGAGCCGTCTCTACGAGCGAACGAAAATCGTCTTTGGTTCCAAACTCCGGATTTACATCGAAGAAATCCTTTACAGAGTAGTAGCTGCCAAGGCTCCCTTTGCGCTCAACTTCACCAATCGGATGTACAGGCATTAACCACACGATTTCAATACCCAGCTCTTTAAGGCGGGGCAGGGCTTCCTCAACGCGGGCAAAAGACCCTTCTTCGGAAAACTGGCGCACGTTTACTTCGTAAATAGTTGCGTTATAGCTCCATTCTACTGGAGAAGGAGCATAAGTTGAATCGGCCAGCTGATTGTCTTCATTAGAAGAACATGCGGCAGAAAATAGTAAAACAGCCAGTGCGATATAATACAGCACGTTATTTTTCATCATAGCTTTATTAAGACATTAAATAATTTATTAAGCACGAAATAACAAGTTCGTGAAATATGAGTTCAAATTCTACAATAACCGTTTTATTCTTCGTATGAGCAGAACATAGGGTGTCGTAAGTAATAAGAAAATTTGTATTTTAAGATATCTTAACAATAAATACAGCAAATGAAATCTCAGTATTTAAACCGGACTGTAAGCAGCTTTGATTGATCTCAACTCTTTTGTGCTACCGGCATGCTCAGGAACTCTTACCAAGCCTGATACTCATCAAAACGAGGCCTACAAGAAGCTACTGGCCAGTTTGTGCGATGAAGAAAAGCATAAGCTAACTAATATGCTGCTTTGTGCCGGGGTAGAGAACACAAGCCTTAGCTTTAAATTGAAAACGGGGAACAGCTTCGCAGCCCAAAAACTGTTATTGGCTAATGGGGAATCTCTTTTTGTCTTTGACGAATACCCGAAGCAGAAGCAGTTACCGGCGGACTCTTATGTAGGATATCGGAAAGATTCGAGTGTGCCAGGCATTACAGCCGACAGGGATTTGCAGATACTTCATCTCAATACCGCTGCTGAAGAGCTTCTATGCTCTATGAATGGGTCACTTTCCGAAGATAAACTCAAAGATTTCTTTCCTCCCGATGCCCTTCGCTTTGTCTTCGATATCGATTCGGAAGTTGCGTTTACTACTAAAGTTTTCAACAGGCAGTTCGAAATACGTGCAAGACAGTCCCAGCGTGTAGGTCAGCTAATAATCCGGGTAGATGAAAAAACAAGCGCTGTTGATATAGCCAGAATCCTTAAAAAACAGGTTCAGCCTTACCAAAGTCTGCTTAAGACATTACGTATAGGATTTTTCCAAAGTACACCCTCCGGAAAGTTTCTTATGGTTAATGAGGAGATGGCACGAATTCTTGGGTATGATTCTAAAGATCAGTTTATGGAGGAAGTCCCGGATTCGTCGAATCTGTACGTAGATTCGGCTCGTCGCGAAAAGCTAATGGAACACCTTAAGGTATCCGGACAAATAGTCGACTCGGAAACAGAGCTATACAGGCGGGACGGCTCTGTTGTTAAAGTATCCGGAACCATGGTAAGCGTTAAAAATAATTCCAATGAAATTATCTTACTCCAGGGCACCGTACTTGATATAAGCGCCGATTCTAAGAAAGACCGTATACTGAAACTCCTTAAGAATACGCTTTATGATGTTAACGACAGTATTAACATCGCCAACCTGAATGATGAAATCATATTCGTAAACCGCGCTTTTACTGAAATGTACGGTTATGAACCTGAAGAAGTAATTGGCAAGAAATCCAGCATTTTCTGGTCGGGTGTTCGTGCCTATGAGTCGGACCCGAATGTTAAAGAAGCTGTGATGCAGGATGGGGGCTACCGTTCGGAAGTAATTAACCGTCGTAAAGACGGGCGGGAAATGGTTGTTTCTTTATCCGCATCGGTAGTTAAAGATGAACTGGATAATCCAATCGCGTTTATAGCCATTGCAAGGGATATAACTAAAGACAGGGAATCGGAGAAAGCGTTAATAGAAGCGAAGTTCAAAGCAGAAGAGGCCAGCCAGTTAAAGTCTGTTATACTATCTAATATGAGCCATGAGCTGCGCACTCCGCTTACCGGTATTATTGGATTTGCCTCAATTTTGCTCGAACAGCTTGAAGACACCAAAGATAACGACACGATTTACTTTCTGGATAATATTAAAAAAGCCGGAGAGCGATTACTTCAAACAATGAACAATATTTTGCTTCTTGCAGAGCTGGAGTCCCGAACAGTAGATCTGAAGTTTTCTGAAACGAATTTGAGCAATCTGTTGAACCAATGCAGGAAAATAAATTTGGAGCCGGCTCATGAATCAGGTCTTTCTATAGCGGTGGAATGTGATCCCGATCTGAAGGCAATGACGGATAAGAACCTGCTGATGCAGATTATGAGTCCGCTGATCGATAACGCTATCAAGTTTACAGAGGAGGGAACTATAGTACTTTCAGCCGGGCTTGATGATAACCAGGATTTCTTTATATCAGTTAAAGACACCGGAATAGGCATCGACAGTGAATATGTAGAAAAAATATTTGAGCCATTTACTCAGGTTTCTTCAGGCATTAGAAGAAAATATCAGGGTTCAGGTCTTGGCCTTCATATCAGCAAGCGGTACGTGGACATGCTCGAAGGCAGACTGATCGTAATAAGTTCTCCAGGAGGAGGCGCTGAGTTTAGAATAGTTTTGCCAGCTAAATAAAATACGTGTTGTATAGAATAATTTAACAATCTGCAGCCCAGCAGATTAGGCGTATGAAAGACGCTTTTAAACTGGTTTTTATATAGTAAACCTTATTTAGACCGATTAGACATAAAGGAGATATTTTTGTATCTTCGGTACGTAAATAAAGTGCAATCATTACCGTAAATAGCTGAAAATATTTAGTTAAGGTGGCAAGGTAATGATGAACGACTCCATATAGGCAGTTGTTATCATACTACTATTAAATAATATCACATAAACAGAATAATCCTTATGTCAAGATTAACTGAAGCAGAAGCGGTCGAAACTGCGGCGTCCCGGAAATATAAGTACGGCTTCACGACAAAAATGGAATATGAAGAATTTCCAAGAGGGCTTAACGAGGATATCATCAGAGAAATATCCCGTCGCAAAAATGAGCCTGAATGGATGCTCGAATTCCGTCTGAAGTCCTTTCACCACTGGTTAACTATGGAAGAACCGGACTGGCCAAACGTACACTATCAGAAGCCGAACTACGACGATATAATTTATTATTCATCGCCAAAGGAAAAGCCTAAAAAAGACAGCCTGGATGAAGTAGATCCGGACATTCTGGAAACATACGAGAAGCTTGGTATTCCGCTCCACGAGCAAAAAATGCTGCAGAATGTTGCTGTAGATGCTGTTTTTGACAGCGTGTCGGTTGCAACCACTTTTAAGAAAAAGCTGGCCGAAGCAGGCGTAATTTTCTGCTCTATCAGTGAAGCCATTCAGGATCACCCGGAGCTGGTGAAGAAGTACATGGGTAGCGTTATACCCACAAACGACAACTTCTTTGCAGCACTAAACTCAGCCGTCTTTTCTGATGGCTCGTTCTGTTTTGTTCCCAAAGGGGTAAAGTGCCCGATGGAGCTTTCCACGTATTTCCGCATCAACAACCCAGATTCGGGTCAGTTTGAGCGTACGCTTATCATCGCCGAAGAAGGCGCTGAAGTAAGTTACCTCGAAGGTTGTACTGCGCCCATGTTCGACACTAATCAGCTTCACGCTGCTGTTGTTGAACTAGTGGCACTTGAAGATGCCGATATCAAATATTCCACCGTTCAGAACTGGTACCCCGGTGACGAAAACGGTGTGGGTGGTATTTTTAACTTTGTTACCAAGCGCGGAATTTGCAAAGGAGACCGTGCCAAGATTTCCTGGACACAGGTTGAGACAGGATCTGCTGTAACCTGGAAGTACCCTAGCGTAATTCTTAAAGGTGATAACTCTGTAGGTGAATTCTACTCTGTTGCCCTTACCAACGATTATCAGCAGGCCGATACAGGTACAAAAATGATTCACCTGGGGAAAAATACCCGCAGTACAATTATTTCTAAGGGTATTTCAGCCGGTAAGTCTCAGAACAGCTACCGTGGTTTGGTGAAAATTGGTAAGAAAGCGCATGGATCCAGAAACTATTCCGTTTGTGATTCAATGCTGATTGGAAGCGAGTGCGGCGCACACACTTTCCCGTTCATAGAATCATCGAACAACACTTCATCTATCGAGCATGAGGCGACGACCTCCAAAATTGGTGAAGACCAGATTTTTTACCTGCAGCAAAGGGGCCTTGATGAAGAGCAGGCAATTTCGCTCATCATTAACGGATTCTGCAAAGAAGTTTTCAAAGAGCTTCCTTTAGAGTTTGCTGTAGAAGCCACTAAGCTATTGAGCATCAAGCTCGAAGGCAGCGTGGGTTAAAATAATTATAAAAATAAACGTCAACTTAAAATTTAAATCGAAGTGCTTAAAATAATTGATCTACACGCCCGTGTTGAAGGCGAAAAAGAGGTAATACTGAAGGGTATTAACCTTGAAATTAACAAAGGTGAAGTCCATGCTATCATGGGCCCGAATGGCAGTGGCAAAAGTACGCTCGCAAAGGTAATTGCAGGCCATCCTGCTTATGAAGTAATATCCGGACAGGTTCTTTTTGAAGGTGAAGACATTCTTGAAATGGATCCCGATGAAAGAGCACGTCTAGGTTTATTCCTGGCGTTTCAGTATCCGGTAGAAGTTCCCGGAGTAAGTAACGCCATGCTAATACGCGAAGCTGTAAACGCGGTTCGTAAAGAAAGAGGACAGGATGAATTCGACCCGCTAGAGTTCGAAGACTTTATTGTCGACAAACTGAAGCTCGTAGAAATGGATGAAAAGTTTCTTGATCGTAGCGTAAACGCCGGTTTCTCCGGTGGTGAAAAAAAGCGTAACGAGATTCTTCAGCTTGCAGCTATGGAACCACGGCTTTCTCTGCTGGACGAAACCGACTCAGGCCTTGATATAGATGCTCTTCGCATTGTGTCTGAAGGCATCAATTCACTGCGTACTTCAGAAAACTCATTTATGCTGGTAACGCACTATCAGCGTATTCTGAACTACATCAAACCAGATAAAGTGCACGTTTTGATTGATGGCAGAATTGCCAAATCAGGCGGCAGCGAACTGGCCCTTGAACTTGAAGATCAGGGTTACGACTGGCTCATTAAAGATGCTCATGTAAACGGAGAAGCCTAATGGAACAAGCCGTTCAATTCAAACAATCAACCTATCTGAAAGATCTGCACGAAAATGTAGTGAAGACGGAAACAGGAGTTGATGCAGTTGAGCAGGCTCGTGCAGCGGCTGTTTTAAATGTTGATGCATGGTCGTTTCCGACTCCCCGTACGGAAGACTGGAGACAAACCTCGCTTAAACCTCTGTACCAGCAAGATTTCGCACAGGCTGCTATTGATTCTGAAATACTGGCATCCGATCTGGAGCACATTCGCCTTGAAGAAGCCTCGGAAGCAACTATTGTGATGGTAAATGGAAAGTTCCATGCCGGACTTTCTACAATCAGGTCTTTGCCAGACGGCTGCTATGCCGGTTCTGCAATTGGTGCTCCTGCATCTGTTCAGACCGCTCTTGGCAAGCAGTTCAGTAAAGTAGCTCGCTACGACAAGGACGCATTCACCGCTTTTAACACAGCTATTCTGTCTGATGTAGCCGTGGTTTATGTTGCTAAAGAAGTGAAAGTCGAAAATCCGATTCATATAATTAACATCACCGATGCGCGTACAGAAAACGTCTACTCCACAGCCCGCGTATTTATTTACGGCGAACGCCACAGCGATGCTACCATAGTCGAAGACTTCATAGGTCTGGGAGACAATTCTTACTTCAATACCGCTGTTTCTGAAACGGTACTGGAAGATGAAGCTCACATTACCCATGTAAAAGTGCAGCGCGAAACGCGTAAGGCTATACACATTAGCCGGGTTGCTTCTCTTCTTGGTCGTGGAAGTAACTACAACTCGTATACCGTTTCTATAGGGGCACAATTGTTTCGCAATGAGCCGTTATCGCTGGTAGATGCAGAAAATGCACACGCCACGCTCGACGGTCTTGTACTTGTAGACGGTAATCAGATTTCTGATACGCATTCTTCGCTGGACCACATGAAACCTAACTGCACAAGCCATCAGCTTCACAAAGTGATTGCAAATGGCTCTGGCCACTCGGTCTTTAACGGCAAAATTTTTGTTCGCAAAGATTCACAGCTCATTGATGCATTTCAGGAGAACCGGAACCTGTTGCTTTCTGAAAACGCTAACGTGTTTACGAAGCCACAGCTGGAAATCTTCGCTGATGATGTAAAATGCAGCCATGGTGCAACTATTGGTCAGCTTTCTGAAGATGAGCTCTTTTACCTTCAGACTCGGGGTATTAGCCGTGGCGATGCGCTGCAGATGTTAACCTATGGTTACGCGCTGGAAGTAATTGAAAATATTCCTGTTCCTTCGCTTCGTAAACAGCTAAGCTTTGCAGTTGCAGAGTTTACCGGAGCAAAAATTGAAGCGCAGGACATCGTATAACTCTGTCAAAATTTATGGACACAGTCTCAAAAGACACAATATCTCAAAAAAGAGAAACTCCCGGCCGGATTCTTGAAATCCGCCGGGATTTTCCCATCCTAAATCGTCAGGTTCAGGATAAACCCCTGGTATACCTCGATAACGGAGCTTCTACGCAGATGCCTAAACAGGTGATGGACACCATCAATGCGTACCACGAGTTTCATCATTCGAACGTACATCGCGGTGTGCACCAGCTCAGCCAGGAAGCTACTGAGCTTTACGAAGGTGCACGGGAAAAGCTGCGTGCCTTTATTGGCGCAGCTAGTACTAAAGAGGTTGTGTATACGAGCGGAACTACAGAGTCCATTAATCTTGTAGCGAATAGTTACGGTCTTGCGAATTTGAAGAAGGGGGATAAAATCCTGATTTCAAACATGGAGCACCATGCCAACATCGTACCCTGGTACATGATTGCTAAAAAGACGGGAGCGGAAATTGTTGTAATTCCAATTCTGGATGATGGCTCTCTCGATATGGATGCTCTTTCCGAACTGATGGATAACAATGTTCGTATTTTGTGTGTCAATCACGTTTCAAACGCGCTTGGGACAGTTAATCCGGTTAAGGAAATTGCAAAAATGTGTCGTGATTACGGAGTTATTACCGTTATCGATGGTGCACAGGCCGTCGGACATTTCCCAATCGATGTTGTTGATTTAGGTGTCGACTTTTATGCCTTTTCAGGCCATAAAATGCATGGGCCCACAGGAGTAGGTGTTTTGTATGGACGAGAGGAACTGCTCGCTAAAATGGAGCCATTTATGGGGGGGGGAGATATGATACTCTCGGTTTCATTTGAGAAAATCATCTGGAATGAGTTGCCGTATAAGTTTGAGGCCGGTACACCGCCTATTGCACAGGCAATTGGGCTGGGAGCCGCGGTAGATTATCTTAACAGCCTTGATCGCGAATTCCTTGAATCCTATGAAAATGACCTTTTGGAGTATGCTACCGAGAAGCTTAAAAGTGTATCAGGCCTTAAACTAGTCGGTACAGCACCCGGTAAGATATCCCTTAATTCATTCGTTATCGAAGGTGTACACCCTCACGATATTGGCACCATTCTGGACGGGGAAGGCGTGGCGGTTCGAACAGGCCAGCATTGTGCTGAACCCGTAATGGATCGTTTCGGAATTCCTGCAACAACTCGTGCTTCTATGGCCTTTTACAACACCTTCGAAGAAATTGACGCACTTACAGATGCACTTTTAAAAGTAACGGAGCTTTTTGATGTTACTGACTAACCGATCCAAAAACTTGTATCAGGAAGTAATTCTTGATCATAATAAAAACCCACGGAACTACAGAGAAATAGAGCATCCATCACATTTCGCAAAAGGAAACAATCCCCTTTGCGGAGATAAGCTGGATGTATATCTGATTATCGATGATAAAAATGTAGTTACCGACGTTAGCTTTGTTGGTGACGGATGCGCCATTTCAAAAGCATCTGCTTCCATAATGACTACTCTCGTTAAGGACAAAACCATTGATGAGGTTAACAAGCTTTTTGAAGGTTTCCACGACATGGCCACTGGAAAAATTGAGCCAGATGAAGATCCGAAACTGAGGCGTTTGCGCGCATTCTCCGGAGTAAAAGACTTGCCAGCGCGCGTAAAGTGCGCAACACTGGCCTGGCATACACTGGATGCCGCTCTTAAAAACCAAGAGATTATTTCAACCGAATAAAAATTTTCAAGTAAGAGGTAACTCTATGCCTAAAATAGCAGAAATTGAACGCACTCCGAATCCTAATGCTATTCGTTTCGTGCTCAAAGACCCTATTTCACAAGGGGTAACACGTTCATACGAAACAGCTGAGCTAGCTGCTAAAGATCCTTTTGCATCAAAGCTATTCGAAGTGGGCCACGTAATAAATGTGTATTACGTAGATAAATACGTAACAATAACTCAGGATGGCGAAGCAGACTGGAATGAGCTGTTACGTAAACTGGCGCCCCCTATACGTGAAGCTGAAGCTATTGGTGTACTGGAATCCGACGATGAGGAAGTGCACGCCAGTAAAGAAGCGCAGAACGATCCGAGATTGGTGGAAATCAATCAGATGCTGGATGATCAGGTTCGACCGTATCTGCTCGCTGATGGCGGTGGCCTTAAGATACTGGGTCTGGAAGACAACATCCTGAAAGTTCATTACCAGGGAGCGTGCGGAACATGTCCTACCGCAACTACGGGCACCTTATATGCCATCGAAAGCATGGTAAAGCGTATCCACCCTGAAATAGAGGTTAAGTCCGTATAAGGGATTTACCTGAATCATTTAGATTTAAAATATCACTATGGCTATTAATGTAAGTGACCGTGCGGCCCAGCGTATCGAAGAGATACGAACCGCTGAAAACAGAACAGGAAACTGTCTGTTGCGCATTGGCGTAGCTGGCGGTGGTTGTTCAGGATTGAGTTATAAGCTCGATTTTGATGAAGACGGTGCAAATAAAGAAAAAAAAGATCAGGTTTTTGAAAGTCATGGAATACAGATTGTAGTAGACATGAGAAGCTTTCTTTACCTGGCAGGTACAGAATTAGACTATACTGATGGATTGCAGGGTAAAGGGTTTCATTTTATAAATCCGAATGCCAGCAGAACGTGTTCGTGCGGTGAGTCTTTTGCAGTATAGTATTATCACAGATTTAATGCAGTATGATTGAAAATAAAGTTGCAAAATCAGGGCTGGTTACCATCGATCTGGAGCAGTTCAGAGAGAAATCAGAAGTCGTTTCATTTGATTTGAAAGACTATTTGTTTATGGAGCTTATCCTGAAAGAAAAAGATTACCGTGAAGCTCTGGAAAATACGGACTGGTTTCAGTTTGATGGCAAAATTTTGGCCGTCCACTGCTCCACTGATGCCATCATAGCGCACTGGGCGTATATGCTGGTTGCATCACATGCCATCGGACATGCGAAAAAAGTGGCAACAGGAACGCCGGAAGAGGTGAAGCTTCGCCTAATGTTACAGCATGTTACTGCGCACGACTGGTCGCAGTATGATGGAAAGCGAATTTTGCTGAAAGGCTGTAGCGATGAAGACATGGACCCTGCGGTATATGCGGCGGCAACTGAAGAGTTACTTCCGTACGCAGACAGGTTGATGTACGGAGAGGCTTGTTCATTTGTGCCTGTTCATCGGAAAAAGAAGCCAAAACCAGTATCTTCCTGATTCAGAGGAAACTTTTTTAAGCTCATTGGTTTTAAAGGCAGTGCTTCTGAAGTGCTGCCTTTTTATTTTTAATCCTAAT
This sequence comes from Balneolia bacterium, assembly GCA_003555145.1. Taxonomy (GTDB): domain Bacteria; phylum Bacteroidota; class Rhodothermia; order Balneolales; family Cyclonatronaceae; genus Cyclonatronum. The sequence goes on from PWID01000332.1 coordinate 25,243, forward strand.
TTGCTCTCTTAAAAACGACTGATGTCCATAACTGACCGAAAAAAAGATCATGTGCGGCTGTGTCTAGACGATCAGTCGGCATATAAAAAATCCACTGGGTTTGAAGCGTGGGATCTTAAGCATAATGCTCTTCCTGAAATTGATTTTAATCAGGTTAATCCATCTGCGAAGCTGCTGGGCAGAACATTCGGTTTTCCGTTGTTTATATCATCCATGACAGGGGGATACTCGGAAGCAGGTGCTGTTAACGCAGTGATTGCATCATTTTGTGAAAAAAATAACCTGCCATTCGGTGTAGGCAGTCAGCGCGTAATGCTCGAGAAGCCTGAGGAAGAATCATCGTTCAGCCTTGTGAGAAAATACGCGCCAACCGCTTTTATAGCAGCTAATATTGGCGGAAGCCAGCTTGCCGAGGGGCTTTCTGATACTCGTTTACGCCTGCTGGCAGACTCTATACGTGCAGACGCCATCATCGTACACCTGAATCCTTTACAGGAGCTTATGCAGCCCGAAGGCGACCTTACCTTTGCTGGTATTCTGAAGGCTGTTGAAAGCCTTGTGAGACGCACTGATCTCCCCGTGATAGTAAAAGAGACCGGCGCCGGTATATCTGGTGCTGTCGCTTTGCGTTTATACGACGCAGGTGTTAAGGTGATTGATGTGGCTGGCGCGGGAGGTACAAGCTGGTCTAAAGTAGAAAATCTCCGTACCAATACACGAAGCTCACTTTTTGATGAGTGGGGGATTCCGACTGCAGTATGCCTAAAAGAAATTGATGCCCTCAATTTGCCAGACCTGGAAATGATAGCATCGGGAGGAATTCGGAACGTGCTGGATATGGTTAAGGCAATATGTCTTGGTGCTGGTTTTACTGCTACGGCGCAACCTGTTATTCAGGCAATTGTTGAAGGAGGTGAAGACAGTTTGCAAAATCTTTATGATGGCTGGTACAGAGATTTATGTATTGCAATGTGTCTGCTGGGAGCGTCTTCTGTGGAAGACCTGAAGCCTTCAATGCTTCGTCTCGTAAAGGATAATTGATGAACAAGTTCTGCTTTATTTGTGTACTAAATCATGTAACTTTATTAAGGCTGACTGGCCCAAAAGATATTTATCGGTCAGTAACGTCTTTGAATGCACCAAAAACAGTTTTATAAACTATATTTTCCGTGTCTGATTTTAAAAACCCTGTAGAATTAGCAAAAAAAGCGTTAGCTCAAATCCATATTCCCGAACGCCCTAAGAGTTTATATGATCCCGTACGCTATACCATGAATCTTGGTGGAAAGCGTATCAGGCCACAGCTGGTATTTATTGGCTGTGGAATGGTAGGAGGGGATCCTGAAAAAGCTGTAAATGCAGCTGCTGCTGTAGAACTGCTGCATAATTTCACACTTATCCACGACGATATAATGGATCAGGCTTCATCCAGAAGGGGACAACCTTCAGTTCATACGCGCTGGGATGAAGCTACTGCTATTTTAAGTGGTGATGTGATGTTTAACATGGCGTTTGAACAGTTGTCACACTACAAAAGAGAGCATGGGTTCAGTCCGGATTTGTTCCCCGCACTTCACGAAATTTTTGGTGATGCTACGCGTATCGTTTGCGAGGGACAGGCCATGGATATGGAGTTCGAAACAGCTCTTACAGTTGAACTGTCGCATTATATCGAAATGATAAGCTGTAAAACGGCTGCGCTTCTGGAGGCTTCCCTCAAGATGGGCGGTCTGATTGGTGAAACTGAGAAAAACGCAGTCGAAAAGCTTGGTGTGGTAGGCCGGCAGGCCGGTGTGGCCTTTCAGATTCAGGACGATTTACTGGATGCTATAGCCGATCCAAAAACCTTTGGAAAACGTGCCGGCGGAGATATATATGAGGGCAAAAAAACCTACCTGAGTATTCTGGCTCTTGAGCGTGCAGACAGGGTTCAGAAGCAAAAAATATCAGCCATTTTGCAAAATTCAGCATGTACGGAAACAGACGTGAGCTACGTTATCGACGCGTATCACGATTTGAAAGTTATAAACGATACAAAAGAAGCGATTAAAAATCATTATATTGCTTGCTTGTCAGCGCTTGATACTTTTGGTGAAAGCGAATACAAACGGGCAATTTGTGATTTAATCGAATCCTTAAAAGAAAGACAGTCCTGAAATATAGACTGGTGTATCCAACACGACAAAAAACACATCTAAATTAAAGCTTCATTTTGAAACGTACGTTATTCCCTGGTTTAATCCTTTTCATTTCTGTTTTAGTATTAGCTTCCTGCGGTAATCAAAACCAGATCCGGTCTGGAGACTCACTGGAAGTCGCATTCGACAAAGCTATGAATTTCTACGACCGCGGGCGCTACAACGATGCTGCTAACGCGTTTGAAACGGTTATTTCTGTTGGGCGGGGAACTGAAGTTGGTCAAGATGCTCAGTTCTATCTGGCTGAAAGCTACTATAACGGACGTCAATTTTTGTTGGCCGCTTCTGAATACCAGCGTTACCACGTCTTTTTTCCCAGATCCCCGCGTGCTCGCGATGCCCAGTTTTTAGAAGCATATTCTCATTACAGACTCAGCCCCCGCTACAATTTAGACCAATCTGATACCTATCGGGCAATTGAGTTGTTCCAGCTGTTCATCAGCCGGAATCAGAATTCGGAAAGGGTACCGGAAGCCGCCGGCTACATAGATGAACTCCGAACCAAGCTGGCTAAAAAGAACTTCGAAGCGGCAGAACAGTACATGACTCTTGCCAGACGTGAAGCCAGAAATTACCGGGCTGCTGCCGTTTATTATGGAGTAACTATAGACCGTTTTCCCGAAACAGTTTATGCTGAAAAAGCTCTTGCAAACCAGGTTCGCGCATTTACTTTTTTTGCCGATAACAGCGTGCCGGCACGTCAAGCAGAGCGTTATCAGGATGCTATAGATGCATACGAGACATACGTTCAGCTTTTCCCACGAGGTGAAAACCGGTCTGTGGCTGAAGAATTTTATGATCGCGCCATAACCGGATTGAGAGCTGCAGAGTCCAGAGACGCCGAGCGTGCTGCAGCTGCTGCATCAGCAAGCTGATTAACCCATGTTAACCTGATTAAACCTTGCATATAATTCTGTGAAGGATTTTTTTAAACGTACGGTTGGTATTTTTGGCGGTACGTTTGATCCTGTACATAATGCTCACGTTCAGCTTGTAGAGTCCGTTCTGGACACAAATTTATGTGATGAAGTCTGGGTAATGCCGGCCGCAGAGTCGCCTTTTAAGCAGGGACAAAAAACCGTCTCGTTCGAGCACAGATTGGAAATGGCGTCTTTAGCGTTTAATCATCTGGATAGGGTGAAGGTCAGCGATTTCGAAAAAAATCTACCCAAACCAAGTTATACGCTTCAAACCTTTATTAAGCTTAATGAAAAATGGCCGGAAATTCGATTCAGGCTCTGCATTGGTTCAGATAATCTGGAGAAGTTTCATAACTGGTCGGATTACAAAAAGCTCCTGGAGTTAACAGATTTAATTGTTGCCGAACGCCCTGGTTTTAACAGGGAAAATGTAAGGAGCGATGTGTTGAAAAAGGCCACCTTCACCGCTCATCGGCCCTTATCACACTCTTCTACAGAAGTGCGTGAGCATTTAAGTGATAAGCGTTTTCCTTTTATGGTTCCCGAAAAGGTGCTCGATTACATTACAGAGAACAAGCTGTATACAAGCCAGATAGTTTAATCGTACTATCTGCGCCGATTAAAAAAGCGCCTTAACAATTCAGAGCACTCCTCTTCAAGAATGCTGTGTACGATTTCTACCTGGTGATTCAGATTTCGGTTCGAGCTGATGTTAAAAACGCTGCCCGAGCCGCCTGCTTTAGGATCAAGAGCACCAACGTACATCGACTTAAGCCTGGCCCAGACAACCGCACCCGAACACATAGGGCAGGGTTCCAGGGAAACATACAAAATGCAGTCCTTCAGGAATTTTTCGTCTATAGTGCTGCAGGCTGAAGAAATCGCTATCATTTCCGCGTGTGCAGTAGGGTCTTTAAGTGTCTCGACCATATTGTGGCCCTTACCTATAATACGGCCATTATGCACAACAACAGCGCCAACAGGAACTTCATCTTTTTCGTAAGCCAGTTTGGCCTCATCCAGAGCTTTACGCATAAAAACCTGATGCTGCCGCCAGGTGTCCGGTAAATTATATTCTTCTGTCACGGGTAGTTCTTTTTAAGTCGTTGTAAAATTGCTATTTTTAAAAGATCATAATAATGACGACAAATTAATACTTAAAAATAAATGAGTGCGGAAAAAACCGGCTTTGATGATTTATACATTCAGCATTTAAAAGAAAATATCAGGGATGTTAAAGATTTTCCAAAACCTGGCATTTTGTTTAAGGATATCACTCCACTATTAAAAAATCCCGATACGCTGCAGATCACGAGCAGGCTCTTATCCAAGCCATTTATGAATAAATCCGTAGAGCTTATCGTAGGGCTCGAATCCAGAGGATTCTTATTTGGTCCTGCTATTGCTATGAAACTGCATGCAGGATTTGTGCCTATTCGTAAACCTAATAAACTGCCGGCAAAAACTGTGTCGGCAACCTATCAGCTCGAATATGGAGAAGATAAGGTAGAAATTCATGCGGATTCTATTATTGAAGGAAGCCGGGTGTTAATTCACGACGATTTAATAGCAACCGGCGGAACAGCTGCCGCTGCTACCGAACTTGTAGAAAAGCTCGGGGGCAAAGTAGTCGGTTATTCTTTCCTGATTGAACTTAAAGATTTGGAGGGCAGGAAGAAGCTTAAACAGGATGCTTTTTGCCACTCATTAATGACTTTCTAATAATAAGCGATATCGGCATATTAAATAAGATTTATAAACGTTGCGAATTTAATGGATTTAGGATTAAAGCGCAGTTAAGGCAACTCAGTATTATCAGTTAAAATGATCTTCAGCTCATTTACATAATTCACATTATCACAATAACGAATCACAACGATTACAAAAAAATATGAAATCTAACATATATATACAGATACTTATCGCTGTTTCATTGGCCGCTTTTTTATCGGCTTGCAGCAGCAGAGTAGCTATCGAGAATGTAGACTTTGCGCAACCTGTTGAAACGGTTGCTCAGGCTGACAGCGAAGGGCAGGTTACCGATATACGTACCGGCGTAAGCTTCAATATACTCCCGCTACTGGAAAAAGAGGGTCTGACTGCATCAGATTTCTCAAATACGGATGTGCGCATGATGCGCAACCATCAGGGGTACTACTTTGTAACCGCTGCCGGATTCAGAAATGTATATGTAATGGAGGCGCAGGAAAACAAGCTTCGCTCGGAAAATATTATACGAATTTCTTCCGACCGTCTTGAAAACCCGGCTTTTAACCAAAGAAACCCTTACATCCAGCTTGTTTACGGAGACCGCTCTGTGAATCTCAGTAAGAGCGGCATTCAATAATAAACGATCACAGTTAAGTACGTACACTAAGGACATATACAAAATATTATGAATTCAATTTCCCGCATTAATGTATTAGCTGTGATTCTGGTTCTTTTAACCGGATTCAGCTCACAGCTTATTGCTCAGCAACAGTCGGATTACCAGATAGTGAGAAACTATCAGACTGAGTACAACACCATTCTTAATAACATTAAAACCCTTAACTCGGTTGATGAAGCCGACGAAGTTTTGAGTCGTATAGATCGTGTTGAAAACGAGTTTAGCGAATACTCAAGTTTAATTAATCGCTTTATCTTCCCTGAAGACTTCTCGTCACAAATAAGCAGTCTTAGAGATATTACAACTTCTTCTCGCGGTCACCTCAGAACTGTGGCTGATCAGTCAGGGCGTATCGACACAATGACAGGTGAGATTTCTGACCTGACTTCACGTCTCGAACAGTTTTCTCAGGAAAGCGACGACCTGCGTTCTCAACTCGACCAAATGACACGCTCGCGCAATGCCAGTGCTTCTCAGGCACGTAGTCTTCGCACGCAGCTTGAAGGTCGCGATGAGTTCATCCTGAACCTCGTAGACTCTCTCTTTGTAGCTTACGACAATCTGGACCTTGGCTCGCTATCACCGGCTGAACGACAGGAATTTGCAATGCGTGCTGATGTAGATAACGTAATTGGCCACATCGGATCGGTCGTGGAAAGCAATATCGCTTTTGTAGATACACATACACAGCTTTCTAGCGGTGATTATCTCAAGCTTCGTGCTAATCTGGTAAAATTCCAGGATTCATGGGAAAAGTTGGGAAGTCGCCTTGCTGACATCTACGAATCTGAAGGTGAGCGTGCCGACAAGGTAGGTGAAGTTAATGATCGAATAAGCACCTGGAGTAACAGATTAGATGAGTCCGTATGGGCGAGCCTTCGTGCTGCTTTTGCTAACCGTGGAATCGAACTCGACAGCTTCAACAGCTCATCCAGCTTTTACTCTGCTTTGAACTCATATCTGGACAGTGCGCTTTCAAGAGTACAGGAAGGCGGAGGAAGCGAGCAAGAAAAAGGACACGTTGCCAACTTTACGGATGTATGGCAGAACGAAGTGAAAGTTAACTGGCAGGAATTTATTATCGACGGCCGGGTACTTTCTTACGAAAATCTGGCTACTATTGATGGTAAACTAAGTGACTGGACTGTAAGTGCAGAGCCTCGTTCCTCAATGTGGCTTATTGTTTCTGGTATACTTGGTCTTGTAGTTCTGGTTCTAATTGTTCTACTGGTTACCAAATCCGGTAAACAAGAAAAGAAATAATTGTCTGTACAACAGCACTTATTCTAGTATAGAATGAAATTTCAGGGCCGTTCAATATTATGTTGAACGGCCCTTTTTTATTCTTAAAAGATAGGCCTTAATGAAATTATAAAACATTAAGCTGCGTTTCATTTGTAGTGAAATTTAATGTGAAATTAATTCCTGAACTGACTATGCAAACCAGACCGAACGTTAAACTTATCGATGCACTCAGGGAAACAGCCCGCCGGCTTAATGGTGGCGCCGATTATAACTGGTGCCATATGGGGCGTTGTAATTGCGGACACCTTGCACAAACGATTACCAGAATGAGTCCTGCAGAAATTCATGAAAGAGCACTTATGAAAGCAGGGGACTGGAGTAATCAAACTCTTGAATATTGTACAGCTACAGGTTTTACTATAGATCATATTATCGAAACGATGATAACACTTGGGCTTACAAAAGATGATATTGTGCATATCGAACGGCTGTCTGATCAAAAAGTATTGCGAAGAATCGGTCTTGACCGCCGAATAGCGATGAATCATAAAAAGCGTGAAGATGTGGTTCTTTATATGAATACTTTTGCTGAAATGCTGGAAGATGAACTATTAAGAAAGGTGCCGGATCCTGCTACTCTGTTGGATACAGATTCCTTACCTGGCCCTAAGGGTACGAAAAGCAGGAAAAGAGAAGCTGCGATTATTTAAATATCAGTTTCGAAAAAGCTCTCCACTTTCAAATGGGGAGCTTTTTTTGTAATGGCCTTTTTGTAATCCATTTTATTAAAATTCGTTAGTATATTGGTGTTAACAGATACTATCTGATCAAACTTCAGTATCATTTTCGCAGGTATAGTATTATTAACAATATATACGCGATACCATTTTATACTACTTAGACTATTGTATGGAAGTATTAAGCACGGGCAAGACATCATTTAAAATTGAAGTACCATATAAACTACTCCAGACAGGAGAGGATATTCCAAAGCCACTGATTGTTTATTTGCATGGTTCTGGCCAGAATATAAAAGCTTTTGAAAAGCTTACTATGCCATTGCACGATATCGAGGCGTATCATTTATATATACAGGGTCCTTATGCAGATACATCTGATCCTAAGCCAAGAGCCGAGTGGGGGTTTAGATGGTATTTGTATAATGGAAAGCAAGGGTCTTTTATACGCTCCCTTGAGTATACCTCAGAATTTATACAGTCTGTTATAGATAACCTTACATCCAGGCTGAGCGTAAATCGTCTTTGTGTAATCGGTTATTCGATGGGGGCTTACCAGGCGGGATACTTTGGATTAAGCCGCTGGAAGCATACAAACGACTTATTCATGATTAATGGCCGCCTTAAAGACGAAGCATTTAGCAAATCAAGACTGAGCAAATGTAAGCATATGAATATAATTGCGATACATGGCAAAACCGATCAAATAGTACCGATTGAGGGACAGAAGAAAGCTTTTAAACGGTTGGAGGATAATGGATTGAATTCAAGAATCGAGGTTCTGGGAAGTGGTCATAAATTAACGCCTGCAGCTGTAAATAAGGTTATGGATAACCTGCTTCAGATAGGTTATAGAAAAGTATGAGGTTGAAATAAGTATTAATTATTCTTCATTAATATTTATATATTAAACTGATAATAACTTGCACTTAAAAATCCTTAAACCTCTAGTATGAAGGTTCTAATAATTGAAGACGACGAGATTATAGGTAATCTTGTTAAACAAATCCTGCAGCGTAAGGAGTACGAACCTGTTCTTGTTAATTCAGGGGTTGAGGGCGAAAAAAAAGCCTTAACCGAATCCTTCGACTGTATAGTACTTGATCTAGGATTGCCTGATAAAGATGGCCTGGAGATATGCAAGAATATTAGAGCGAAGGGTATCCAAACACCTTTGTTAATTCTCTCCGCATACGATACAGTAGACACAAAAGTAGATGGTCTTAGCTTTGGAGCAGACGATTACCTTACAAAGCCTTTCGATTCCAAAGAATTAGTTGCCCGGATTCAGGCTTTGGTACGCCGCCGGGAGTTAGGTAAAACAAAAGACACTTTTTCTTGTGGAGAGCTTGAAATTAACCTGCTTGAGAGAAAATTTACCGTAAACGGCAATGAAGTTTACCTGACGAATAATGAGTTCGACCTTATGGCCTACTTTCTGAAAAATCAGGAAAGAACGCTTTCGCTTAACGAACTTGCCGAAAATGTATGGGATATAAGCTTTGATACAAAGACCAACTACATTAATGTGTATCTGAGTTACATCAGAAAGAAAATTAAGCCTTATACCAGCAAAAAGTATTTTGTTACCATGCGCAAGCAGGGCTTCAAGATAGTAAACGAATAATAAGCTGCTAACCGCTTACCTGGTTTAAATGGATATCGAGCTAAAGCGCCGGATAACAGAACACCTGAAGGGATTTGTTACGCCTAACCGTTTTGAAAGAATGTTGCAGGTGCTTCAATCTCGTACTTCATACGTCTCAGTTATTCTTGAAGATCTGTACCAGCCCCATAATGCTTCTGCAGTTATGCGCAGTTGCGATTGTTACGGCGTTCAAAACGTGTACACCGTTGAGAACAGAAATCCGCTGGACGTTAGCTCCGGTGTTACAATGAAAGCGCATCAGTGGCTTACCTTACATCGTTATCGCAGCCATACAGACAATCTGCAGCAATGCCTGGATGATGTCCGTAGTGCTGGGTATATAATTGCGGCAACATCACCTCATACCGATGATGTTGTTCTGGATGATATGCCTTTGGATAGACCCATTGCTCTTATGTTTGGTACTGAGAAGGAGGGCATAACTCCGAGGGCTCTGGATATGGCTGATGTACGTGTACGAATTCCGATGTACGGCTTTAGTGAGAGCCTGAATATCAGCGTTTCGGCTGCAATATGTCTTTATCAGACGGTTCAACGCCTTAATAATAAATTCAGCAGAGAAGAATTAGGCCTGGATTCGGCTGAAAAAACGGAGATTCTTTACAAGTGGCTTAAGAAGTCTGTTAAACAATCAGATCTTATTGAACAAAAGTATCTGGATTCACTTTAGACCGGCATAAAAAAACACCCGTGCAGATCTGCGCGGGTGTTCTTTTTACAGTCTCAGAAACTGATAAACCAATTATTGTAAGATACAGCCCTAATTTGAGGCTGTTTGTGCCGAATTTATTCGGGTAAATACTCTATACTCCTGAGGAGTAAGATCTGCAAACAGGTAATTTAACGGATCTACGGGCCTGCCATTTTTGTGGATTTCATAATGCAAATGAGGACCCGAAACAACACCGGACCGACCGCTGTAGCCAATCAGGTCACCACGTTTAACGCGCTTACCTACACGAATTCCGTCTCCAAAACCGGAAAGGTGTGCAAAGCGGGTCATGTAACCATGGCCATGCTCTATTTCAATAACGAGTCCGTATCCACCGGCTCTGTTTGCAGAGTACTTTATTACTCCGTCTCCGGGTGCGTAAATAGGTGTACCAACACTGGCACGAAAGTCGAGCCCTTCATGCATTCTTCGCACGCCAAGCACAGGGTGAGTGCGCATACCATAGCCGCTGAGTATAATTCCGTCTAACGGTCGCAGTATAGGTAAATGCTTCATTTTGGAGGCATTCTGGTTATAGAATTCTTTTACCTCGTCGAAACTGAACTGCTGTATGGAAAGACGTTGCTCAAGATTTTCAAGTTCAGCTGATGTTTCACGAAGCAGGGCAGTAGTTGAAACGTTCAGTCCATCATAGCGGGCGAAAATATCTGCACCACCAGCACCTGCACGTCTTTCGTCATCTGAAATGGGTTCCATGCCGAGTACAGTGCGATAAACCTCATTATCCCTGGCAGAGAGTTCGCTTAACTGTATGGATAATCTGGAGAGATTCGCCTGATGTGCACGATGCTGACGAACGAGCTCATTGTTTTCTGCCCGAAGCGCAATCTCTGCTGGTGAACCAGACAAGTAAATTAGCGAGGTCAGGAATAAACCTGCCGCTACTATGCCTACTAGCAGCCAGGTGGTAACGGTATGAAATACTTTATCGCGCTTTGAATAATCAACAGCCACAAAATCACAGCGCTGACTATCGTAAAAATATAATTTTCTCAAAATTTCTGATTTGTTTTCCAGTCTTTAAGTTGTCGTGATTCACGACCTAAATCCTAAATCTAAACTAGGCAAAGATAAGGGGTTGATGTCAATAAAACAATTAACTAACATCGCTTATTAAGATTCGTTTACGTTAGCCTATCTTCCACCTGCATACGTGTGGTCAATATCCTGGTACAGGAGCTCATCCAGAATTTGAGGCAGATTTCCTGAAGGCCGGAAATCATTATTTCTGATGATAGTTCCGTCTCTTCCAATCAAAACATAGAATGGGATTCCTCCCGCTCTGTAAGCTTGAAAGGTTTCCTGGTTAAAAGCAGCATCATCATAAATTTGAACCCAGGGTTTTGGAAATCTTTCCAGAGCCATATTCCATTGCTCGCGGGTCTCTTCCAGGGAAAGTGAAACAATTTCCAAATCGGATCTGTCAAAATCGTGGTAAATCTCTTCGAGATAAGGCATTTCATCTATACATGGCACGCACCAGCTGGCCCAAAAGTCTAAAATCACATACTTACCTCTGAAGTCTTTGAGCTGGATTGTTTCTCCATGCTGGTTTTGAATTGCAAAGTCTACAGCTGGCATTCCGGGTTGGGTTTGCCCAACTTCATATTTTAATGTTGTGATAAAATCTTTGTATATGGAGTTGCTGCTAAGCAAAGATTCGTACTGTTCCATAAGGCCTATACCTGCTTCATAATCATAGTCGCCCATTTCTTCAGCAACCAAATACATTGCAGCATATGCAAGTGCGTCTTCCTGTTCAATATAATTTAGTAACTCCAGCTTCAAAGACCGTACTTCATCTCCGGCTGTTCGTATCCAGCTTCCTGCCAGAAGCTCTGTATCTTCATCACCCTCAATTCGATTCTGAATACCAAATGTATGAACCCATGCGTGTGCGAAATCACGAATTCCTGCCCGCTGAGCCTTAAGGCTATTCAAGGAGAAAAAATCAAGAAAAATGGCTTCATTTAATACCGACCGCCGGGCCAGTTCCTTGTTGAAGTTCGAATGTTTTTTGTTGTAACGGATTTCATCTAAGCGCGATACAAGGTATTCGCCC
>PWID01000342.1 GCA_003555145.1 Balneolia bacterium
AGGCTTTGCTTTTTTAGTGCCTGCCTAACAGAATTGGTAGGTTTCAGTTCACTGCCAGATTTTTATCTCAAATTACTTTCCCCGGACAACAGTGATTGTGAATTGTGAATTGTGAATTGTGAATTGTGATTTCAAACTCTGAACTCTGAACTCTGAACTCTAAACTCTAAACCCAATTCGCAGCGACTGTGACCGACTCTTGTTGGTGGCGAAGAACCGCGAAGCGCTACTCTAAACGGTGCGAAGTACCCAAACAGTCCTCAATTGCCCCGTGCGCTTTATAGCTTCTGTGTCCGGTAATAAATAAAAATCCTGAATTAGCGACCGTTTTATGGATTTAGCGTGTTTTGAAACGGTAATCACCTTAAATTGGGTACACTAAAACAGCGGAAATGAGACCGCTTTATATAGCTAATGAGGAGTTCACAGATCAATCGTGATAATTGGAATTGTTAAAGAAACAAGGCCCGGGGAAACGAGGGTGGCTTTTAATCCGGAAACGGCTCAGAAATGGGTCGATAAAGGACTAGAGGTTCGGGTTGAGAAGGATGCCGGCCTGAGCTCGTTTTTTACCGATGAAGCCTACATAGAGGCCGGATGCGATATCACCGATGATGCCATCACCGGTTCAGATATAGTGCTTAAGGTGAATCGTCCGACCGATGCAGAACTTGCTAAAATGAAGCCCGGCACGCTGTTCGGCGGCTTTTTATGGCCGGCACAAAATCCTGAGCTGGTTGAAGCTTTAAAGAAAAATGAGATAACCGCTCTTGGAATGGAGTCCGTGCCGCGTATTTCCCGTGCGCAAAAAATGGACGCCCTTTCATCCATGAGCTCGATTGCCGGATACAAGGCCGTGCTCATCGCCGCCGATGCGCTGGCCAAATACATGCCTATGCTCATGACCGCAGCCGGAACCATTGCGCCGGCCAAAGTGCTGATTCTCGGCGCGGGCGTAGCCGGTCTTCAGGCCATCGCTACCGCCAAACGACTGGGTGCCGTAGTGGAAGCCTTCGACGTACGGGCCTCGGTGAAAGAACAGGTTGAAAGCCTGGGCGCCACTTTTGTGGATGTGCCGCTAGCCGAAGAAGATCAGCAGTCGGAAACCTCCGGCGGCTACGCGAAAGAGCTTTCCGAAGCCAGTAAAAAACTTCAGGAAAAGGCCATTCAGGAAAGGGTGATGCAGTCCGATATCGTAATTACAACCGCGCTGATTCCGGGCAAAAAAGCCCCGCTGCTGGTTAGCGCTGCAGCTGTTGAGGGCATGAAGCCGGGATCCGTAATCATAGACCTTGCCGCCGAACAGGGTGGTAACTGCGAGCTTACAAAGCCCGACGAGATTACCGAAATTCACAACGTGCGCATTTTTGGCCCGACAAATATCTCGGCAGCCCTTCCACTGCATGCGAGTCAGCTGTATGCTAAAAACCTGCATAACCTCCTGGAGCTCGTTATAAAAGACGGTGCCATCACCCTGGACTTTGAGGATGAAGTCGTGAAAGGAAGTACCGTAACGCATAAGGGTGAAGTTATTAGTCCGTTTGTGCGCAGGCAACTGGGCCTCGACGCCTCTTAAATTTCTACATCAAAACGTTTTCGCTTTCCATTATGGAATCACTGATTTTTAACCTGTTTATTTTTGTTCTGGCCTGCTTTGTCGGTTTTGAGGTTATCTCGAAAGTACCCACTACGCTGCATACGCCTTTAATGAGCGGGGCCAACGCCATATCGGGCATCACCCTTGTTGGAGCGCTTGCAATTGCAGGCTCCGGATCGGGCACGGCAGCCACTATCATCGGCTTTTTGGCCATTGTGTTTGCGACAATTAACGTGGTAGGCGGTTTTATGGTTACCGACCGCATGCTCGAGATGTTTAAGAAAAAAAGAGAGGATGAAGCCTGATGGAAATCTTTATCCCTGATTCCTGGTACAGTTTTTTGCCTTATTTCGTAGAGCTGGCCTACCTGGTGGCTATTGTATTATTCATTCTTGGACTGAAGCGGCTGAGTTCTCCTGCAACCGCGCGTTCCGGAAATAAGCTTGCTTCACTTGGTATGCTGCTGGGCGTGATTGTTACGCTGCTGGATCGCGAAATCATTTCATTTGAGTACATTCTTGCCGGTGTTGTAATCGGTTCTCTCATTGGTGCGGCTGTAGCCAAAAAGGTGGAAATGACCAGCATGCCAGAACTGGTGGCGCTGTTCAACGGATTCGGCGGCGCCGCTTCCGCCCTGGTTGCGCTGGGAGCCTGGTTCAGAATGGCTTCCGGTTCCGTACTTCCCGGGACGGATCTGTTCATTATGGGACTTAGCGTACTCATAGGCGCGGTTACCTTTACCGGAAGCCTGATAGCCTTTGGTAAACTGAACGGAATGCTCAAAGGAAACGCAGTGGTCTTTCCGCTTCAGAACGCATTTAATCAGCTTCTTCTGCTTGCCGCAGTTTTTGGCATCGGCTGGCTGCTGGCACAGCCCATGGAGCTGGCTCCGGTGCTTCTCATAACCGGTATCTCGTTACTGCTGGGTATACTTTTTGTTATTCGCATTGGCGGGGCAGATATGCCGGTGGTTATTTCCCTGCTCAACTCGCTGTCTGGAATCGCGGCCTCCTTTGCCGGCTTCGTGATCGATAACAACCTGCTGATTGTAAGTGGAGCGTTAGTCGGGGCTGCCGGGCTTATCCTCACCAATATTATGTGTAAGTCCATGAACCGCAGCCTTATGAGCGTGCTTTTTGCCCGCTTTGGTGGTTCAGGCGCTGCTGCATCCGGTGGTGATAACGGTGACAAGTCGATTCGCGAAGTGCAGCAAACCGATGTGGCGGTAATGACGGCCTACGCCAAACGCGTGATTGTGGTGCCTGGATACGGACTTGCCGTAGCTCAGGCGCAGCATGTGATTCGTGAAGTAGCCGATCTGCTTCAGAAAAAAGGCGTGGATGTGCGCTATGGTATTCATCCGGTGGCGGGTCGCATGCCGGGGCATATGAATGTGCTGCTGGCCGAAGCCAACGTGCCATATTCACAGCTGTATGATATGGAGGAAATAAATCAGGAGTTTTTCCGCACCGATGTGGTGCTGGTAATTGGCGCCAACGATGTGGTAAATCCACAGGCGAAGAACAATCCGAGCAGCCCTATTTACGGCATGCCGATACTAAATGTGGAGGATGCCAAGCAGGTGGTTGTCTTCAAACGCAGTATGAATCCAGGGTATGCCGGTATCGAAAACGACCTGTTCTATAACGAAAACACCTATATGTATTTCGGCGACGCTAAAAATACGCTCGAAGACCTTGTGAGATCGATTAAAGAGCTGTAGGCTCGCTATCGCGAGCAATTGTGAATTGTGAATTGTGAATTGTGAATGGTGAATGGATCAAATTCCAGCACAGCGGTTGAGTCTGCCTGGATAAAACTGCGTAACTCCGCGGGTACTCTGCGCAAATCTGCGTCCCAAAATTCGCTGGACAAAAACCAGCCGGCAACTTCTTATCTTTATCCGCTTATTCCATCGAAATCGAACCGCATCACACTACAAACAAACTGAATGAAGAGCATTGAAGAAATCCATCGCGCCGATATTGCGCTTTTGAGCGACCGGCGCTATGAAGGGGAGGCCAGGCCGGGCGATTGGTATCACGGGCAGATGATTGAGGACGACCGGTATCTGATTGAAGAGCTGGCTAAACGCGGCTATAGCAGTGTTAGGGTTGACTGGTCAAGGCCGGGTGTGGACTGGTCCCGATTCAAAGCTTTGGTGGTTCGGACAACCTGGGATTATTACGAGCGGTTCGGCGAATTCAGCGAGTGGTTTAACAGGGTGAAGCATGAAGCAGTTTTCATCAACCCGCCGGATGCTCTGGAGTGGAACATGCACAAACGCTACCTGCCGGAGCTCGAAGGTAAAGGCATACCGATTGTGCCGGTGCGCATGATTGACAAAGGTTCGGGTGAAAGCATCACGGATCTGCTTGAGGAAACAGGCTGGAATGAAGCGGTCATTAAGCCGGCGGTTTCTGGCGGGGCCAGGCTTACCTACAGGGTAAAGGCTGATAAGGCCGAAGAAATCGACGCCAAACTCCGTCCTCACCTCGACACCGAGGACTTCCTCATTCAGCCTTTCATGAAACAAATCCAGACTACCGGAGAGGATACGCTCATGGTCTTCAACGGGCGCTACACCCACGCCATCCGCAAAAAGGCAAAGGCGGGTGACTTCCGCGTTCAGGACGATCACGGCGGCACCTTCGAAACCTATGAGCCATCAGAGGCGCAAATAAAGCTGGCTCTGGATGCTATGAAGGCATCGGGCTACAACCTCACCTACGGCCGCGTGGATATGGTAAAGGATGATGCGGGCACAGACCTGGTTATGGAGCTCGAAATCGTCGAACCCGAACTCTGGATCCGCCTCCATCCGGAATCCGCCGCGGTTTTCGCTTCCGAAATCGTGAAGAGGATCGGAAACTAGTTTTTAAGTAGCTTCGAGGCATTTGAGGACTGTTTAGGTGCTCCGCACCGTTTGGGGCGGTTCTCCGCCAGCCGGCGGATCACTGCGCCTGTTTGGCTACGCTGTCGCTCCGCGTTATGCTCCACTGTCGTTCCGCGTTCCGCGTTTTGAGTTTGGGGTTGGGAGTTGAGTTAATTATCCCTCTCTCTTTCCCTCTATCCCAAATTACCTCAAAAATCGCATATCGTATATCAGATATCGCATATCCTTCCGCGTTAATCTGTGTCGTAATCCCCGTTCCTTTGCGTCCCCATCCAGTCGGTGAAGCCGTTTTGCAGGCGCCGGGCGCGGTAGCCTTTTTCCCGGAGCAGGCTTACGGCTTCGTCGGCCATCATACATAATGGTCCGCGGCAGTAGGCAACAATTTCGCGGTCGCGGGGCAGGTCCAGCTCGCCCGCATTTTCTTTCATCAGCCTGTAAGGGCGGGACTCGGCCTGTCTGATGTGCCCCATCAGGAACTCCTCTTCAGGCCTGACATCTATCAGGTAGATCTCATCATTTTTTAACTTTTCCAGCAGCTCTTCGCTGCTAATTAATTCCGGCTGATTTTTTTGCTTCCGGAATTCAACGAGCATACTGCTAATCTGCTCATTCCGGGAAAAACCAAGCTGACGCAATGCCCGCCAGGTTTCGAGCACCTGATCATCATACAGCTCATAATAAATGTATTTACCATCCCGCTGTGTGGTCACCAGACCGGAGCTCTTGAGCACCTGAAGATGCTGGGAGGCGTTGGCCACCGGCATATTCGTCTGCTCGGAAATGTATTCCACCGGAAACGAACCCTGCGCCAGCAGGTCCAGGATCTCCAATCGGTGCGGATTGCTGAGCGCTTTGGTAACAGTAGCCAGTTCTTTGTATAAAGAGCTTTTAAAATCGCGGGTTTTCACTAAGTCAAATGGTGAATTGTGAATGGTGTATGGTGAATTGTTGCCGATCCCTGAATTAACTTGAATTTGAGTGTTGGTAATATAAGAGAAGCATGCAGGAATATCTTGTCAGGTATTGTAATGTGCTTACGGGTGTAATTCAAGTGTAGCCTGAATCACACTGTTAGCGCTTCACATTTCAAAACCTGTCACCTGTATAGCGACACCTGAAACCTGTTCTACACATATCCATTTAGCATTACGTGGCGGTAAAGGCGCTTGAGCCCGTGGACTTTGAAGTCCCACCAGAAGCGGGTTTCGCGGGTGGGCTGATAAAGCCATTCACTCTGCAGGTTGCCATCAAAATCGAACTCAGTCATCATACAGCGGCCGTAGCGGGTGAGAAGGGGACAGCCCGAGGCACCATCATAAGAATTGGAAAGCTCCCGGCCAAGAATGTCATCAATCATATTTCCTGCTACTACAGGTGCCTGCTTGCGGATAGTGGCTGCGGTTTTGGCCGCGCCTGTGGCTGCATTATCACCTACACCGAAAATGTTGGTATACTGCGTGTGCTGAAGGGTGTTTCGGTTTACCGACAGCTGTCCGCCAATGCCTTCGCGCGTCAGCGGACCCTCACGCAGGGGTTTGGGCGTGCGGAAGTTGGGCATGGCGTGGAAAAAGTCGTAGGGTTGCCGGACCTCGCGCGTTTCACCGCTTTCTGAGGACTGCTCAAAAATAGCGGTGCGGGTTGAGGTATCGATGGCCCGCAGAGTATGATGAAAGTGGTTTTTAATACCCCTTGCCTCAATAAGCGGCCGAACGGCATCATCTACTTTTGGCACGGCCGGAAATACGGTGTGCCGCGGTGTGAAGAAGTTGATGTCGGACCGCTCGCGTAAACCGTTGCCTTTGCTGCGCCAGAGATCTTCGCTAAGCCATGTGATTTTCTGCGGAGCGCCACCGCACTTCACATAACCAGTGGGGTAGTTGAAAATGGCCCTGCCGCCTTCAAACGCGTCGGCCATGCGCCGGAATTTGCCGGCTTTCTCCAGATTATAGACGTTTGAAACAAAGTCTGTTTCGAGAGCTTTACTCAGATTTTCAACCGAGCCATGGTTGGTTTCCACGCCCAGGCCCACAACCAGATAATCGTAGGGAATGGCATCGCCATTACGGGTAATTACGCGGTTGCGCTCCGGCTCGAAAGCCTCCACATAATCCTTCACCCACTTCATGCCGGAAAGCATGAGTGAACCCTGATCAAAAATGACGTCTTCCCGGTTATATACGCCCGCGCCAACCAGGGTGTAACCCGGCTGATAATGATGTTCCTCGCGGGGCTCGATGATGGTTACATCAGCACCCGGTACGGCCCGAAGCAGCCGTGCCGCAACCGTAAGGCTGCCGATGCTGCCACCGGCAAATACGAATTTTGCTTTGGAAACCCTGCTGGCCTCAGCCGAGCTAAGCTGAAGGCTCTTACGGTAGCCATAGAAGCCGCCGGCGCCGCCAATCATCAAAGCACCCGTACCGGCCCCTAAGTATTTCAGCGCCTTTCGGCGACTCATTCCGCCGCTTTTACCCGTTGAAGCTTCGTTATCGTATTCTTTGCTGCTGCCGTCCTGTCCATCGGGCTTTTCGGCATCAGAGTCAGATCCGGCAGGAGTGGTATTTTTAATATTATCGCTCATGGTATAGTGAGGTTAAGGTTTAGGCTGAGGTTTAGGTTTAGGTTTAGGTTTAGGTTTAGGTTTAGGTTTAGGTTTAGGGTTTAGGGTTTAGGGTTTAGGGTTTAGGGTTTAGCCAAGTGTGTCATGGGTTTGAAATCACAATTCACAATTTCCCGATTAATCGGGCCCAGGCATAGCCTGGCACAGCTCAAAATTCATCCCGATACCTTTGAGGGCCGGGATTTCGCTTCGCTCAACAACTCAAAATTGGGAGCGAAGCGACCCTACGCGCCCGGTACCGGAAGCGGGAGAACGGTGAGGCTCCACATGGCAAACAGTGTGAGCAGGGCTGTGGCTACGAATACCGTGGCCCAGACGCGCTCGGGAGCTAAGGCAGGCATAATTGCCGCGCCGCCTTTGTACTTCACAACCAGCTCGATAATGAGCAGAATCGTGGTGGCTCCGGCCGATACCATACAGAACGGACAGATTGCGCCAATTACGAACAGCTGCAGATACACAAAGCCCATGGAGGCCACAAAGCCGAAGGCGGTTACAGGCAGCAGAATGCGTTCAACGGTCTGGTTTTTTGTCGTTAGCCAGGCTGCGCCTAGAGCAATCATTACTGCGTAGTAGATCGCGCCAATAAAGGCCAGCGGAATACCGCCAATGTAGGCCCAGTCGCTTGTAATTACCAGCATCGGTCCGCGTAGCTCGGCCATTGGCGGAATGAGCGGAATGGTCCAGAAGTGGATGGCGGTGAGGATAATGCTGGCTACCCAGCCCAGCATGGCGGTAAAAATAAATCCAACTAATAGCTTATTCATTGTTTTAATATTTTTGGAGATATGTGGTGTTGTGGTATTTGTTTAAAAAATGTGCGTGTGGTTTAGCCGGCCTAAAAGTGACCAGCGAACCAGGATTTTTCCTGGAGTATCTTCACCCAGTGGCTTATGGCACTGGTTTCTTTGATGTCCAGACTGGAGGTGTAGAAGTTGCCGCCCACGCGGGTTGCTTTTCCGTCTCCTTGATCCATTATGTATTTGCCCTCAGCGGTGAAGACCTTGTCGGGCTGTTTGCCGTGCATCTGCCGAACGATGTTATGCGCAACCGTTAATGCCTGATACTGCGCAAATACGCCCGCTTTTGGCAACTGATCATCATCCTTGAGCTGAATTTTAGTGATGTCGCCAATGGCGTACACCTTGTCGAATTTGGTTTGTAATGTCTGCGGATTTGCTTCAACCCAGCCGGATTCGCCCGTCATTCCGGCTTCGCGAATCACGCTTGGGCAGCGGTGCTCCGGCGTATAGGCCAGCATGTCGGTTTCGGTCGTTACCACATCACCCTTTTCGTTGGTGAAGGTGAGCGTTCCGTTCTCGGCCTTTGTAAGCTGATGCAGCGGCTTGTACTCAATTCCGCGCTCCTTCATAATGCGGCGGACATCTTCTGAAATCTTTTCGCCGGCAAACTGCATGGGCGCTCTTTCCGGGCTGTATACCGAAATCTCGGTTTTGTCGCGCAGCTTGTGTTCGCGCAGATACTGTTCAATCAGCATGGCGGACTCGTACGGGGCGACCGGCGATTTGTACGGAAGGGATGAAACCACTACCGCCAGCTTGCCGCCTTTGAAGGTTTTGAGCTGCTCGTAAAAGGCAGCCGCGCCTTCTGAGGTATAGAAATTGTGGCCCGTTTTGCTCAGGTTGTGCACATCATGCTGCTCGGTGCCCAAAGAGACGACCATATAATCGCCTTTGTAGGTCTGCCCGCCGGAAGTAACGGTGATGTTCTCCGGATCAACCGAATCCACGTTGCCGAAAACCACTTCAATGCCGCCCAGGGCAACTTTGCTGAGGTCGTCCTGAATCTGAGCCGCGTCGCGTTTGCCGATCATCATCTTGGTGAGTGATGGAGCGAACAGGCTGGTCTTTTCCTTTTCGAAAATCAGGATTTTAGATAGGGTGATGCCGTTCTCGTTGCCAATCAGCTTGTTGAGCTCACGAGCGACCCGGACCCCTCCGATACCGCCGCCAAGCACAAGTACTGTTTTTCCGTTTTGATTTGCATTTTGCATGATGGATACTCCGTTTTATAACATTCAGTTGGTTGATGCAGGATGAAGGTGAACTCATCGTCAGGCACGTTTATTCAATAACTTTATAGAATGTACGAATGTGCGAAATAACAATCAATACATTTGTTGAATGAAGGCAAGGGTATGGTAACTTTGGTTACAGAAAGAAATTGTGAATTGTGAATTGTGAATTGTGAATTGGTCGAAAGTCGAAGGTCGAAAGTCGAAAGTCAAAGGTCGAAGGTCAAAGGTCGAAGGTCGAAAGTCAAAGGTCTCTCTAATTGCGGCTGTAGATTTAAAACCAACTATTTACACACTGTACCCCTGACATACTGATATTCTGTAACTGTAAAATGAATAATGAATCCCTGTAGCCCTGACATACTGATCCCCTGACATACTGTTAAAGCGCCACCTGCATCTGAACCGTAAACACATTCCCGAGATCCGGATTAAGCTTGTCATCGCGGATTTCGTAATTGGCTGAGATACGCGTGTTGCCCGCAAAGCGGTAGTTCGCGCCCAGGGTGATGATGCTCAGCTCATCGGACGCACCATCAGAATTTGGATCCAGATACTCAAATCGCGCAATACCCTGTATACGCTCGGTAATATGATACCCGCCTAGCACGTAGAATCCATTCATCTGTAAAGCCGACGCATCAGTCCGCTTATCCTCCCGGTACACATACTCCGCGCGGAAAAAAAACGGATCCCCGCTATAGCTAATATCAGCGCCTAAACGATAGCGGGCCTCATTAATATCAACAGCCGGATCGGGCCTGTACTGACCCAAATGAGCAGAAACGCCCACATTCACAGAACTGATAATGTTGTAGCCTACACGACCAAGCAGATCTTTGGGCTCAATCTGTTCCGCATTGTTGGCACCGGTACCGTTTACAAGCGCCACCGCATAGCTCAAGCCCGAATGACGGCCGCTCAGCTGAACGCCCACATCACGAAACATATTCATAGTGTTCGTACGGCGAATAACCGTTGAACGCTCAATGGCGGGGTTAAAGGTGATGACTTCCGGACCCTCAAGACCAAAGGGAACCAGAAACTGACCCGTGCGAATCTGAAGCAGAGGGTGCACATCAAAATCAACAAATGCGTTCACCAGACGGGGCGTGCGGCTTGGCGGCTCAACAAAACCTCCGACAAAATTGACCCGAATCCGATCCGTAACCTGACCAGAAATCCCAATTCTCGCTCTGTGCGTACTAAACCGCGCAGGGGAATCAGGGCTTTCATCAACAACAAACTGCTGCTGTATAAAACCAGCAATACGATAATCAGGAAGAGTGATGGCGTCATTATCGGACGATTCAAATGACGAGCCCGAAGCCGCTACATCAGAGTGAGCACCGGAAAGAAACAAAAGCCCGAAGGCCAAAATCGATAGTGAAATAGTTTTCATAATATCATGCTTGAAAGGAATATTAATTGTAATGCTTGCTAAATAATCTGATGACGATATTATAATATAATAAAATATTAAAATCAGTAACCAAGGTTACGAAAGGGCGGAGAATGGTGAATTGTGCCAGGCTATGCCTGGTCCCGATTAATCGGGAAATTGTGAATGGTGAATTGGGATGTGCAAAGCACACAAAAGGTTCAATTCAAACAGTGCCAGCGGCACGACCAGATTTTGTAACCCCGGATTTTAAT
>PWID01000013.1 GCA_003555145.1 Balneolia bacterium
ACTAACTACTAACTACTAACTACTAACTACTAACTACTAACTACTAACTACTAACTACTAACTACTAACTACTAACTACTAACTACTAACTACTAACTATCACAAATACCACTGTTCAGTTCAAAGATTAAAAGAACGGCCCGGCATTTCAAAACCGGACCGTTGATGTGTTAATCGGCTTGTGTTAGCCTGAACTGAACAGGTATTGTATACTGCACATTTACGGGGCGTCCGCGCTGCATGCCCGGAGTAAACCGTACTTTTTGTACAGCTGCGATGGCTGCTTCATCAAGCCCGCCACCTACAGATCTTACTACTTGAGGATTTCTTACATAACCCTCGGTATCAATTACAAACTGGACTACAACACGGCCCTGGATCCCAGCCCTTCTGGCTATTTCCGGGTAGACTACATGGCGCTGCAGTTCTTCCATACCACCTATTAATTCGGGCATGGTTTCAACAATAACGAATATTTCTGGCTCCTCATCATCATCCGCTGGTGGAGGTGGCGGGGCAGGTTGTGATGCCATTGCATCATCGAAGTCCAGGAAGGCATCAAAGTCTAGCAGTTCATCATCCATTACTACGTCGTCTGGAACTGATATAGGTACCGGAGGTCGCGGGGGAGGCGGGGGCGCCTGCACAATTTCTGTCTGGATGATTTCTTCCATTTCGATTAATTCACGTTCCGTGACTTCATATTCCATGCTTGGTTCGAAATCAAAGTTTATTCTGAATACGATGATAAATACCAGAATACTTAACACAAGTCCAATCTGAATACGTAAATGGTAACCGTGGTTAACCATTGCTTCAGGTTTTCTTTTTAAAGGATTAAGTGACATAATAACACTCCTTATGGCTTAGGTTCAGTTCAAAAAAGCCTTTTGTTTATTTAATTTAGTTCGATAATTCAGTTCAAGCCTTAAGCTGTTTTAAATATAGCAATTATATTCTAATAATCATATTGTATTATATCAAAATTATGCACCTATCCCTAAAAAAGCAGAGCAAATACCCTTAATAACAGACGAAAATTTTACTGCTTGCCGGCCCCCAAATAGAAGTATCTGTTTCTATGAACCTTAAAGAAATAACCGGAAAAAAGTTAGAGGTTTATTACGAATAAGGGTTGACAGACGAGGGGTAATAGTTGTATATTTGGCTCTCTTTAACAAAGCAGTTAGTTGTTAAACATTCCTCGGTAGCTCAGTGGCAGAGCAATCGGCTGTTAACCGATCGGTCGCTGGTTCGAATCCAGCCCGGGGAGCTTCAAAAAGCTTGATGTGATTAAATTCGCATCAAGCTTTTTTTTTGAATTAACATCGTTTTTTTGATTAAAGGCAATCGGCAACTTTCCGCCAGTCGATTGGTCGCTGGTTCGAACCTGCCTGACTGGCTCTTGGGAGTCTATTCTTTTGATCGATATACGGCAGGCAGGTCCAGCCCGGGGAGCTTCAAAAAGCCTCATGTGATTAAATTCGCATGAGGCTTTTTTTGTGTGATATGGTTTCGTATTGAAAACAGAGCAATCGGCTGTGTATCAGCCAATTCACGCAGAGAGTTGCCTATTCAAAACTTAAAATCACTACTGTCCGGTAAAAATCCAATCATGAACGACTATTGCAAATAAAACAAAATAAAAGCCAATTTTTTGTTCCTTTTAAAATCGAACCCCTTATTGTCGGATTGATTGGGGGCAAATTCAAACTTTAGTGTTTTTTTGCGCTTTCTTTTTTAGTGTTTCACCTCATGGTCAGATTAAGTATCTAAGCAACTTAAATGCTCTTTTCGAATAATTCACAACCACTCACAAGTCACCATTCACAATTCAACATTCAAATTTGCGAGCAATAGCGAGCCCTCTGCACATATATTTCACATATTAGTAGTTTTGTGCTATTTTGACCCGCATGAAACGATTTGTACTTAAAAAAACAGAAACCCCGAAACCTGAATATTCTATAGACTATGAGTCGCTGCTCAACGCGGCTCAGCTGAAGGCTGTGATGCATGATGGCGGCCCGGCTTTAGTTATCGCTGGTGCAGGAACAGGTAAAACACGCACGCTCATATACCGCGTTGCAAGGCTTATTGAAAGCGGGGCTGACCCAACCAGAATTTTGCTTCTTACTTTTACCCGCAGAGCTGCCAGGGAAATGCTGGACCGCGCCAGCTCTGTATTAGATGAACGCTGCAGAAAGGTGAAAGGAGGCACGTTTCACTTTTACTGCAGTCAGCTGCTTCATCAATATCATGAATACATAGGCTTTCCGGAGAACTTCACTATTATTGATTCTTCTGATGCGCAAGATGTTTTAAACCTTCTGCGTGCTGACCTCAAATTCGACCGGTCACAGAAACGTTTTCCGAAAAAGAGTACCCTGATGTCCATCATCAGCACGGCGGTGAATAAGCAGCTGTCTTTATATGAGGTGGTGGAGACCGAATACGATCAGTTTCTGAATCACATCGAGCAGATTGAAAAACTTGCCATTGCTTACCGTGAGTACAAAAAGAAGCACAAAGTGATGGACTTTGATGATCTGCTCATATACACGCTCGAACTTTTGCAGAACAATGAGGTTCTTGAAAAAGTGAGGTCAAGGCACCAGCATGTGCTTGTTGATGAATATCAGGATACAAATGCGATTCAGGCTGAGCTCGTGCGCCTGTTTACGCCGGCAAATGGCAACGTGATGGTGGTGGGAGACGATGCACAGAGCATCTATGGCTTTCGCGGAGCTGATCATAAAAACATTATGCGCTTCCCGGATCTATTTGAGGGCACGGAGCGCATCACCCTTGAACAGAATTA
The DNA here is from genome assembly GCA_003555145.1 of Balneolia bacterium. GTDB lineage: Bacteria > Bacteroidota > Rhodothermia > Balneolales > Cyclonatronaceae > Cyclonatronum. The sequence goes on from PWID01000013.1 coordinate 2,822, forward strand.
CCGCTCTACCGGAAACATCCTTAACGTAGCTAACAAGGTATTAGAGCAGGCCAAAGAGAAATACGAAAAGAAGCTGTTTACCGACCGTGACGCTGGTGATCTGCCAGCTTTAGTGAAAACATCCGACAATCGCGAGCAGTCCAGGTTTGTGACTCAAATGCTGATGAACCTAAGAGAGCAGGATATTCCCCTCAACGATATCGCCATTCTCTTCAGAAATGGCCGGGATTCTTTTGATCTGGAAATTGAGCTTAACCAACGGAAGGTTCCATACATCAAATATGGAGGGCAGAAGTTTGCGGAAGCCGCGCATGTTAAGGACGTGCTTGCTCACCTCAGGGTAATTGTGAATCCCGACGATGCTCTGGCATGGAACCGAATCTTAACACTTATTGAGGGCATAGGACCCAAGACAGCATCGGATTTTATGGAATGGATGTCAGGCACACAAAATCCGTATGAGCTTAGTGCTTCAGGTATTGTGAGCGACAGTTTCAAAAAAGGGTTGCTGGGATTGAGCCAGCTCTTAATTGACCTCAAAAATAACGAGTTTACCCCTGCTGAGGCCATATCTCATATTTGTGAATATTATAATCCGATTTGTGAGAAAAAGTTTGATGACCACCCTAAGCGCCTGAAAGATCTCGAAGCTTTTGCTGCTATAGCCGTTGATTATCGTGATTTTAGCCACATTATTGAAGAACTTGCCCTCGACCCTATTGAAGCAACGGCTGTAGATACCCTTGAAGGCAAACGTGATGAATCGCCCCTGGTGCTCAGTACCATCCATTCTGCCAAAGGTCTGGAATGGCGGCACGTGTTTCTGATCCAGTGCCTTGATGGCGTAATACCATCCGGGTTTTCGGTGGGTGATGAAGATCAGGTCGATGAAGAGCTACGCCTGATGTATGTGGCCGTTACGCGGGCAATGGATATGCTATACATCACTTATCCGGTAATTCAGCACGGCAATTATGGTGATGTGTTTACAAAGCCATCGCGCTTTATTGAAAACTTTGGTGAAAAGCTTCTAGAGCCATGGCTTCTTGTTGAGGAAGACCAGTTGCCTCCTTCAGATAAAGCTAAGCAGCTTCAGTCGGGCAGCGATAGGGTAGCTGGATCAGCTTGATTTCACCTGAGCGGCTGTTTTTCGTGTGATTCTCCAGTACTGCCTGAAAATATCAATTATCAGCCATATAATAGGATAGGGTGGTACGAATATAATAAGTACATACGTAAGCCATTCTGTTGGTCTTCGTCTGTCTGAATTCGCCAATAATCCGGCAATGCCGGCCATCCAGAAAATGACGCATGCCACAAAAAGTACGCTGGCTATCAGCGTTGGGAAAAAACCAAGTTGCTCGTAAACAGCCTGAAGCATGGGGTAGATTTAGTTGAAAATGTATTCGTTTATACTCAAGGCTAATGTATCAAAAAAAGCGTATCTTTGCCTGTTAAAGATTATAACAGCTAGTAAGCTGTAACCATTTCGAATTAAAGAATCCGTATGCTACCCGTAGTTTCCATTGTAGGACGTCCGAATGTTGGGAAATCAACGTTATTTAACAGACTTATTGGCCAAAGAAAAGCAATTGTACACGATTTCTCAGGTGTTACCCGCGACCGTCATTATGGTACCGCATTCTGGAACGACAAAGATTTTACTGTTATAGACACCGGTGGCTACGTTCCAGATGATGAAGATGTGATGCTTGCCGGAATCCGGGAGCAGGTGCATATCGCTATTGAAGAATCGGCTGCCATTATTCTAGTTGTGGATGTTGAAACAGGAATCACTGACCTGGATGAAGCATTGGCTTTAATTCTGCGACAGCAGGAAAAACCCGTTTTTGTAATTGCAAACAAGGCCGATAACGAAGAACGTCGCTGGAACTCCCCTGAGTTTTACAGCCTTGGGTTTGATGAGTTGTTTCCTTTATCGGCTATGAACGGATCTGGTACGGGTGAGTTTCTTGATAAGCTTGTTGAAGTTCTTCCTGAGCCTGAGCCTGAGCTCATTTCCGAACATCCTAAGCTGGCTATTGTTGGCCGGCCCAATGTTGGTAAGAGCAGTTATGTAAATGCTCTTCTAAACATGGACCGCTCCATCGTAACAGATGTTGCAGGCACAACCCGCGATACCATACATACCGAGTTTACCTATAAAGATAAATCTTATCTGCTGATGGATACCGCCGGACTTCGCCGCAGAACAAAGGTGAAGGAAAACATCGAATTTTACAGCACCATACGTACTATGCGCAGTCTTATGGAATGTGATGTTGCCATTCTTCTGATTGACGCCATTCAGGGGTTCGAATCGCAGGATATGCGCGTTCTTGCTGAAGCCGAGCGATTCAACAAAGGAATAGTGATTGCAGTAAACAAATGGGATTTGGTAGAAGACAAGAAAACCAACACATTCCGCGACTATGTGGCCGAAATACACGAGCGTATTAAGATGATGCAGTATGTGCCTATAATCAGTATCTCTGCTCTTAACAAGAAGCGTATTCACGACGTCCTGGAGCTTGCTGATAAGGTAATTGAGAACAGGAAGCGTAAGATTTCTACGGCAGAGCTTAATAAGTTCATTGAAAGAATGAAGCAGGAGAGACCACTTCCATACGTTCGCGGGCATCAGCTTAAGCTCAATTACGGTACACAGGTAAAGCAGGCTCCGCCGGTTTTTTCATTTTTCATGAACAAACCAAAGGAATTACCTGTTAATTACAGAAGATATATTGAGAACAAACTGCGTGAAGAGTATGATTTTGAAGGTGTTCCAATTACCATGGTCTTCAAAGAGAAATAGTGCTTAATCGCGTATTTTACGTTGAAAACCTCCATCTCAGGTTGTATCTTACGGACTTATATTTCAATACAAATTAGCCGTTGTTTTAACCACAACACGATTATTTGCAATAATGACAGATTACACGCAAAATCTTGACCAGCCGATTCGTAATTCGTTAACCGAAAACAACGATAATGAGCGTAAGCTTACTTTTCTTGAGCGAATTTACCTGCCGGAAATTTTTAAAGGCCTTATTTTTTCCTTTAAGCAAATGTTCGTGCCCGACATGACCCTTCGCTATCCGGAAGAACGCTGGGATCCTCCTGCAATTTTCCGTGGCCGCCCGGTTCTGGTTAAAGACAACGGTAAAGAACGTTGTGTTGCCTGTGGTTTGTGCGCCCGTGCTTGTCCGCCTCTTGCAATTAGTATGCAGGCCAGCGAGACTGATGATGAGAAAGAGCGCTTTCCTGATTTTTTCGAGATTAACATGCTTCGTTGCATTTACTGCGGCTTCTGTGAAGAAGTTTGCCCTGAGGAAGCTATCGTTATGAGCAAAGATTATGATCTTGTATTTCACTCCCGCGGCGATGCCATTTACGATAAAGAGAAGCTTTTAGTTCCGAAAGAAGAGTTAAAGGAACGACTCGATTTTCTTAAATCATACAAAAACCGTCAGTTTGGACAGTTCTGGAACTACAAAGAGGAAAACAACACGCACTCAGTTCGTAATCGTGATGAAAACTGGGATACCGGACTTTCTATTGTAGATATACTTGAAGCTAAAAAAGATCAAAAAAGCATTAACTAAATCTTTTTTAAGCTTCGTGCTTTTATAATACACCTTTACGGCCCGGATTGTTCAGTACGCAACAATTCGGGCCGTTTCTGTTACATCTTTTCAATTCGGAGTTTACTTCCCCATGGAATACACAGATGAACACCTGAAATCGATTATCGGTGATGCAGCCTATCTTATAGATGAAGCCGAAGCGCTTATCTATGTTATTGACAGCGTGCCCGTCTCAGAAAAAACTGGCGGGATTGAGTCTATAATTGAAATGATAGCTCTTATTGATCATGCGCAGCAGAGCTACTATCGTCCGCTTTGTGAGCGCCTCTTTTCAGTTCCAAATGTAGATGAACAAATTGGCGACTTTAAATCCTCTTTTAAATTATTGGAAGACGAAGCCTCCAATCCAAAGCTAATACTTGAGCGAATAGCCGAGAACAGAACGGATTTTGTTTCATTTGTTGAAAAGCTGCCACTAAAAGATCTTAAAATATCGGGCTTGATTAACGGAGAGCCACAAACCATCGCCGGCTTGTTGTCAGAAATGGTTGAGTTCGAAAGAAAACAGCTAAAGACGGTTGCTGAGAGAGTTCTTTCTATCGATAATTCACTTACTCAGAGTCGTAAACCTAAAGGCGAATGACGACATTTGTTGATGCTGCACTTAGTCTTATACTTTTATATGCAGTAATACAGTTTTTTGTTTTGTACAGAAAACAGGGAAGCCAATTATTGCTTTGGTATTCGCTTGGCTCGTTGCTTTACCTGTTTACTTCATTAAACTGGATTGTGACTGATTTTGGGTTAATCTCTACTGGTATTATTGAAAACGCAAACCCGTTTGGCTGGACACGTGTAATTGGTATAAGCTTCCTTCTGGTAGCACTTGGTATTGAAAACTGGCTCGACAGACCTCAAATGTTGCGATTCCCGTATATTTTTACGCTAATGCCACTGCTGCTTATCATATCTTTTTTTTTCGTTTTTGAAACTGCCTACCTCAATGAAATTATTTTAGGTATCTATGAGGGTGGTGCACTTCTGGTAGCTGTTCTTCTGTTTGGGTTCTTTATGAGCCGTGATGGTAAATATCTTATTCCCGTAGCAGGGGTCTCTACGCTTTTACTTGCTGTAGTTGTGTACTGGTTCCCGGGAGATGTGGTCACGGCAAATTCATGGATTTGGAAACTCATTATTATTATTGGTGCCGGTACGTTTACCTATGGATATCAGCGACTTATTATGCTGAATCAGTCATCAGGGAATGACTACAGCGAACATGCTGTTGAAGCAAATTCCTGATTATTTCAACCAACTATTTAACTACTTTAATTTTTATGGCTCTTTCAGTAGGTGATAAGGCTCCGGTCTTCACTCTTAAAAACAGCGACGGTGAAGATATCCGTCTTGAAGACTTCATTGGTAAAAAGCATGTAGTGCTTTTGTTTTTCCCGCTTGCGTTCAGTTCGGTTTGTACCGACGAACTATGCCACGTGCGTGATAATATTAAAAAATATGAGTCGCTCAATGCCGAAGTACTAGGAATAAGTGTAGATAGCTTCTTTGCCCTCAAGGCGTTCAAAAAAGAGCAGGATTTAAATTTCCATCTCCTGAGCGATTTCAATAAGGAAGTTTCTAAATCCTACGGAGCTCTTTATGATGACTTTTACGGAATGGTTGGCGTTTCAAAAAGGTCCGCTTTTGTGATCGATAAAAATGGCCTTATCTCTTATGCTGAAGTGCTCGAAAAAGCATCTGAAGTGCCAGATTTCGATAAAGTTCAGGCAGCGCTGTCCTGATTTCTTAGTATGATATTCTGAAAAGGCCGCCATCCCGCGGCCTTTTTTGTTTCACAGATTGCTGACCCAAAGCTTTGCTGAATCTGAGCTCACTTTTCCTATCTTATGGTAAATGGTGATGTATTCTTTCAAATCAAGGAAAAAATAGCTGTATGAACGTTTTGTACCTCGAGCCTTACTCAGGCGGATCACATAAGGCTTTTATGGATGGCTTTTGTAAACACTCATCACACAACGTATTTCCCGTTAGCCTGAGCGATATTTCATGGAAATGGAGAATGAGCGGAGGTGCCGTAACGCTGGCTGAAGAAACAAAAGAGGTGAAAGATGAAATTGACGTCATATTTGCCAGCTCCATGACAAACCTCCCGGCATTTATCGCGCTTACCAATCCACGGTTTGCCCGTACGCCCTGCGTGATGTACATGCACGAAAATCAGTTAACCATGCCGCTTCCGCTGGGAGAGGACCGGGATGAAACCTACTGCTACATCAATTATCTCAGCGCTCTGGTTGCCGACGAGCTCTGGTTTTCCTCTCAGTTTCATTATGATGAGTTCTTCAGCGCTCTGCCTGTTTTTCTCAAAAAATATTCTGAACGCAGATATCTGGGTCTCAATGAGCAGCTTCAGGCCAAAAGCAGGGTAGTCTATCCTGGTATTGAACTGCACAAACTTAATATTCAATCGGTTGAAAAATCAGCTAAACGAGCACCGGTAATTGTTTGGAATCAGCGGTGGGAGTACGATCGCAACCCGCAGATGTTCAACCGAATAATTAATCGTCTGGATGATGCCGATACAGATTTCGATCTTATCCTGGCTGGTGATCAGCTGCAGACCGAAAGCCCGGAGCTCCGGCAGATGCGAGACCGCTACGGAGACCGGATTCTTCATTATGGCTTTGTTTCCGATACAAAGAAATATGCTGAGCTGCTTCATTCCGGTGATATTGTTATCTCCACATCACGCTACGAGTTCTTCTGTACAGCTTTGATGGAAGCCGTGTACTGCGGGTGTCATCCCATGGTGCCTAACGCTTTAACCTATCCGGAACTCATTCCCAAATCGCTGCACGAACCACTGCTTCACGCTCCGGTATTTTTTGAGGACGAAGATGACTTATTCAAAAAAATGCGCAGACTGCTTCAGGACAAAGTAAAGCCGTTGCCGAGGAATACGCTCAGACGAATTAACGCCCATCTGGACTGGAAAACGCACATCCGGAAAATAGATCAGGAGCTGGAAAGAGTGAAACCCGTGAGCGCCTGAGGCTTGGTAAAAGCACAATCCTGACTCTGCTGCTACGCTGATGTTTATATAACGGTAATAGCAGGTCTCTCACTTTTTACATAAAAAAAGCGTATCCTTCTTCACATGACTGTAATCGCGATTTAAGCTACTTTTATCGCATTTATCTAATTATCAATACATGAAATACCTACTACAATTCTCTTCTTTTCTATTCATCCTTGTTTTCCCCTTTACGCTGCAGGCACAGCTCTTTGAAGATTTCGAAGACGGTACTAAGGGTAGTTATGCTCCGGCAAACGTAACCCTTGGAACAGGCGTATGGTTTTTTAATGATGCTTTACTCGGAAGTGCCGGCGGAGATCTTAGAAACGGCACCCAGTCCGCACGCGTACGCGATGGATATATCCAAATGGAATTCGACTATCCGGATGGCTTAAGTGAACTTTCATTTTATGCCTCTAACTCAAACTTTGCAAATGATAACGGCGGCATTGTTCAAGCCTATTACTCAACTAATAGTGGCTCTTCATGGAATACGCTTGGTGAAGCCATTACTTTAGGTAGCACCCTCGATCAGTATACGATTAACGAGAACATTCCGGGCAACATCCGGATTCGTTTAGAAAAAACAGCCGGTAATCGCATCAGTATCGATGATGTTCAGATTACTTCATTTATCGACTCACCGGAGGATCCAAGTCTTTTTGTTCGCGTAAATGATGTGCCTTATGCCGATGGTGAAACCTTCAGTTTCGGAACAACAACCGGTTCAGCAACGGCCACCATGCGAATCCGCAACGATGGTCTGGAAACGCTTGAGATAACCGGTGCGCAAATTAACGGAGCAAGCTTCTCTGTTGAGGGAGACCTTAATATTACGCTGGAATCGCTTCAGGCCGAGAACGTAACGCTGGTTTATTCCGCTGATTCGCCCGGCTTCGACACCGGTTCCATCACCCTCACTACTAACGATCCTGAGAACGAGTCGTACACGCTTAATCTCGAGGCCGAAACCCTGGATACAGGCAGCCCGATTTCGATTGCAGAAGCGCGTCAGCTTCCGCAGGGCACG
>PWID01000063.1 GCA_003555145.1 Balneolia bacterium
ATCTGTGTCAGATTCCCGGGCCAGCTCTGTCCACTCATCTTCCAGCTCGTCAAACTCACTGGTGTGTGTGATAATTTTTATCCCCGCGCGGCCATCTCCGGAAATACCTTCAGTATCTTCTTTTTGTGGTTCTGTAAATGCTTCTTTATCGAAGGCGTCTATGTAGCCTGGCTCTGTTATTTCATATTCATTAATCATTATTTCTCCCATTTATATGGGTAGCGCAAAAGCCTGGTGTGCCCTTGTTTAGGTGAGGGGGCAGCCACCCTTACTTATGCAGGTGAGCAGTGGTTATCTGTTTGATGAACAAGGTGTAATGTAATGTGATGTAGCTGCAAGCCAGGGCGCCGCTTCTGGTTAATTTTCCGCTGATTCTCTTATTAAGCAAACAGAGCAACAGCAACAGATATTGGCGGCCTCTTATAATCCATGATTTGCCGGGAGCTTTCAGCTGCACCTTTTGTGAGTTTGTGATGGTATTGCACCGGATGGGACTGCGATGGTGAAGAAGGCTGAAGGCCTGCATTCCCCAGGCCAAATGTACTTGTGGCTGGCGATTAACCGGCTTTGTTGATATCCCTCCATACACCCTTGGTGCATATTCGTAAGGAATGCGTTGGTGAGCTTGTTTCCGTTGGGAAACCCAATCAAAATGATCTTGATCTTTCATGGGCGCAAAATTTAGTTATAGTTTAAAATAACTGTTTTGCCATTCCGAATTGAAAAATATTCATACTAAGCTGTATTCTTTGAAGCTTTAATAAAAAAACTGCACAGAGCGGTAAGCCTGAACAGTTATGATAGAGCTGTAGCAGATAATAGTGCTGGCCAGGTGAATTAATGCAAAAAAAACGGGCACTGTCAGGCGCCCGTTCTTATGGATTATTTATTAGTGAGGTCCAGGTCGCTAATTATCTTCTGCTGCTTGTAGATGCGCGACCGGCCATTTCACTTGGCTCGGTTACTGTATTCCCATTGAGGTTGACTGAGGACTGGCTGAACAATCTTCCGTTCACCCGTGCGCCTTCTTCAAGCGTAATGTCATCCACAGAAAGTATAGTACCTTCAAACTGAACATTCTTGCCAATGTTAACGCTGCCATCAACTATCCAAAAGATGTTTTCTGCCCGCGCTCCATCAGTTAAAGTGATGGTAATATCCTCATCTATATCAAGATTATTGCTAACCTTAAAGAGCCATACATCGTCTTCACTTCCTGAAAGGTTTACGTTATAGTCGATATCGATGGAGCTATCCCATTCATGAACTCCGGCGGTAAGGACGGCATCGCGGAAATTACCGTTCTGGTGTCTCATAGCTTCTCCGCTACGTCTGGAATCCATGTCTCTGTCTCTGTTCATGTCTCTGTCTTGACTTCTGTCTCGCATGGATTCTTCCTGACTTTTCATAGAAACGCTTTTGAAAGCTGCGATCATATCATCTATTGCTTCATTCACTTCAAGGTTGCTTGTGCCAGCTGTAGCTGTTGTGTCTGAATCGGTTCGGTCTGATCTCCATACGATGACATCATCGTCGGTTCTCTGTCGGGTTGAATCAACAAAATTCTGCTCTTCTTTTTGTTTATATGAATCGGACCCTTCACCGGTTTGACCCGTAATTCTGGATTCTGAATCGTGATTGATAGTTGACTTAGCAAGAATTACGAAATTACCGGCTTTGCCCAGATCAACCTTATTATTCTGTGAAGTATACTGGTCTCGATCGCTCCGGTCGCTTCGGTCACCCCTGTCATCGCGAATACCACGATCAACTCGGTTATCACGATCGCCACGATCCATGCGGAAATCGTCGTCCCGGCTGTCCGAATATGATGAATCATCAGAGCTTCTGGTTGTAAAGCTTGAGCTATATTCGGTTTCAAGAGCGACGTTCTCTGTATTTCTCACAGCTGTTGTTACGATTATAGTATAACGAGCACCTTCTTCCAGATCTGAGCCGGGTGTAAATGTTGCAACTCTGCCGGAATAGGAGACGCTGCCTTCGACTTCTTCCGCATCATTGTCATTCATATGATGCTCTTGATGCTGCTCTTGCTCGCCTCTCATAGAACCAGCAGCATCTTTGAGTAATTTTATAGTGTTAGCATTTATGGTTGATTCATCCATTTCGGTGCTGAATCTGATCTCGATATCAGTGTCCACGTTGACATTAGACTCGCCATAAGCTGGTGAAGTCGATGAAATAACGGGCGCTTCTGATTCGATATCTGTAACCTGTGCCATGCTGCCTGTTGCAAACCCTGCAAACAACAACGTTGTAAGGGCGATGCATGTGGTAAAATGTTTTTGTACTCTCATAATTTTTATCTGAATTAGTTCTTTGGAGATATGACAATTTCAATATGCCAATATCCCTGCGGAGAGCTCTTACAATTTATCGTTTATGAGTTACAAATATCGTTGGAGGTATTCTGAATGGAAGGGGCAGGGTATTGAAATAACGCGCTTTACAGGTCTGTGAGAGCGCAGGATTCTGTAACTATAGATCTTATTTAGATGGTCGGTGAGTCGATTATGAGCTTTTTTCCCCAAGAAATAAATACAGTCTTTCTCTCCCGAATACCACCATCATTCACAAACACCCGGGTCTCATCTGTGATATATGCAATACTTTTTTAAGGGCACATAACAAATGATAGGTTCAGGGTTCACAAATTGTAGTTATGAAAGTCACCTAAAGCAATTGATTATAATTCACGGCACTATAAAAAAGGGTAATTATGAGCACGAGTCAGATTTTGGGTATTATATTGAGCGCAGGCGGGTTTATTGGAATCTTATTTTTTGGATTTCAATACCTGGACGATTCTGAGTCCTTTAGTTTATTAGGCGCAGACGTTACGGTAAGTACCGGCGACTGGGTTCCAATACTGGTTTCTTTGGTTGTTATGATTATCGGGCTTGTTGTTTACCGGTCTGGTGATTCGCATCGTTAGCATTATTGATGGTTCCTTATTTTTTAAAAATAATAGGTTCACCAGAATGTTTCATTGTATTAAGATATTTAAAAAAAAGAGGTTAGCCTGACTGTTTTTATTCGTATCATGAGGTTTACAATATACACTACCCCAAAGTTTTGGGCAGTAAATACATTTCATTTTATATATGAACAGAAAGAATAAAAGCACAAACAATCAGGGTTTAGGCCAGACAACAAATAACCAGGAATTAGAAAAAGCAAAAACCCACATAATCGTAGAGATTATTGAATACATTCCGAACTCTGTTGTTATAAAAACTATCATCAAAAAAACGACCGGTAATATCTCGGCTGTATCCTTCGATTCTGGCGAAGCTTTAGCGGAGAAAATCTCTCCATTCGATACCTTTATCCAGATAATTGATGGCGAGGCTGTTGTAGGGATAGATAACAAGTCGCATAAACTGTCTGTGGGTGAATCGATTATCATACCTGCACACGCCCGAAATGTAATTGAGGCAGAGGTTCGCTTCAAAATGATTTCAACTATTATCAAAAGTGGATACGAAGAAGTAAGCTAGTTTTTAACAGAAAAGCATGATCCATTTGGCATGTTACAGCTCTGTGATTTAGCATTTAGCAATTATTTGAGGCCTAAACGGGCTCGGTTGTAAACCGATGTCTGTTTAGGCCTCAACTGCTTTTGTCGAATGGTTCAGGATTTTGGCTACAGCAGAAACAATGGAAAACCACTTTTAGCAATTGATTCGCTAATTGCTGCTACACCCAGTTACATGATTTCATGGCTATTGCAAGAAATACCCATGATATGAAAGGTCCAGTGTCGATGTGTTTAAACCCTGGTTCTGCGAATCGAGTACATAACCAGTTATTGCTGCTGACGTCTGCACTTTTTTTGCTTAACTTCAACCTTATTAAAACCTGTAGCTTACACGTCTGGGCGTTAAACACGGGGCCGTTCGCACCATAAACAGAATCACACATGGCAGGATTTCTGGACTCTTTGAAAGAATCACGTATTGGAAGGGAGAAAAACCTTCCAATCTGTTCGCTCTCTCGGAAAACACCACTGGATGTGTTCTATACGTACTTTGAGGGTAAGCCTCGATCCCACCGCCTGGAGTTTCGGAAGGTAGCACGTACTAAATTCGAGATGTTCCTTCCCCGTTATGGCGAGGATATATCACAGCTCCGCTCTGTTGCAGAGGGCCAGATGTATCGCAATGCAGGTGTTGAATCCGAATTCGGGTTCTGGTTACGATTGGCTCTCCGGTTGACCGCAGGTAAACTTATTTCGAGCCGGGATATTTTTACGGGTCCGGTCTCCGGGATGCGCACTCGATACGGAGAGGTAAATACAGCCTACAGGTACCGGCTTGCCTACTGTCGGAAAGGTGCAGAAGAATGGATAGTTCTCGTCTCTTCCCGTCGCGCGAATCAATCCAGCACTTTCAAAAGAGAGCGACGAACGGATTATAATTGGCTGAAGTTAAGCCTGGAGGAATTTAAAGCAGTTGTTAGGCATCTTGATTCATTCTCGAATGGTAAAGAATTTGCTGAGGTGATGGAGAGGGAGGGTGCTGAATAGAAGATTGTGAGATTTTCGTTACTATGCAGGACTTAGATAACTTGAGTGCGCATCTGCCTTTTTTAAAAAGGTTATTGTCAATTGTATATACCAAATTGAATCATCTACCAAAAACGAATGCCCGTGAAAATATTTACGCACAAGGACCAATTAGATTTTGCACAGCTAAGCGGCGATCATAATCCCATGCATGTAAGCCCTGTAGCCGCACGCCGGCTGATGTATGGCAAGCAGGTAGTGCATGGCGTACATGGTCTGTTTTGGGCATTAAATAAGTTTACAGCGGACTTAGGGCACTCTGTAAGACTCATTTCATTATTTGCTGTTTTTCAAAAACCGATTAAAATTGATGATACTGTAATTGGCTATGCAGCAGACATATCAGACGATGGGAAAGCAACCATTGTAGTTTATAATGGAGATGATATTTATCAAAAAATAATTCTGCAGTGGGAGCCGGTAAGCAAAGTGGCAAGCGAAGGTTATGCAAAAAGCAATACGCCTCAGCTGGAATGCAAAACGCCTGGAATTAATAATATTGATGGAATCAGCAATGAATTCGATTTGCATTTTAACGCGACAAAGGGCAAAGAGATGTTCCCGATGCTAACCCGTTATCTTGCCCATAAACAAACAGCTCAACTGCTGGCAAGCACCCGCCTGGTGGGTATGATGATACCTGGGCTAAATTCCATATACAGTGAGTTGGAGCTACAGTTTGATGAGATAGATGAAGAGGAAACCCGATTCAAATACAGCGTTTCAAATGTTATTGAGCGTTTCAATTTGGTACGCTTACATATAGGCTGTTCTGATGCAAAAGGCAGTATTGCTGCTTTTTTTCGACCCAAAACTGTACGGCAACTAAGTTATACTGAGGCCAAATCTAAGGTTAGTACAGATTCGTTTAAGGGGCAGAGGGTGCTGATTATAGGCGGCTCCAGAGGAATAGGTGAGGTGACCACTAAACTTTTAGCTGCCGGGGGCGCTGATGTCAGGTTTACCTACAACAGCGGAAAAGTTGATGCTGACTTAATCGTAGCTGAAACTGAAAATAAAACCACAGCGCTTTCCTATAATGTGCTGGGTGAAGACCATACAGAACTGAAACAGCTATTAGCTGGCTGGAAACCCACACACCTGTATTATTACGCAACCCCGTTTATAGAAACATCAGATGCAGAGGATTTAAATGAACGCATCTATCAAAAATTCCTGTCGTTTTATGTTGCCGGATTTGAAAAACTGATGGCTTGCTTGGAAACACACAATGCTTCACCTCCGGCTGTTTTTTATCCTTCTTCCGTTTTTGTGAGTGAAACACCTGCTTACTTAAAAGAATATGCCAAAGCCAAAGCAGAAGGGGAAGCAGCTTGTAAAAAATGGGAACAGCAACATCCTGCTGTTAAAATATATGTGCCGCGTATACCTAAAGTAGCTACCGACCAAACGGCCGGTTTATTCGATAGCGGAAATGATGATACCACCGAAGTTGCGTTAAACTACATCAGTAAATTTGCGGCCGGGGATTAGCTGTAAGTTGAGGGATCTGTTTTAAATGAGTACTATTAAAATTAGGTCGCAGAACATGTGCTAATTGATTGAAGCAGGCATATCGTTAGTTTTTTCTTTATAAAATGTCGTGCATTGATGATTCCTGGGTGAAAAAAAGTTCATCAGCGTGCGGTAAAAAAATAAAGAATGAAGAACTGTAATAATAAGCTGCTATTTCGCAATTAATTCTTTAGCCAGGATTTCTTATAATGCAGCTGAAATTTGGCTGCGGATGTGCGTATGTTTTAGGCAGGTAACTTAACCAGATGCATGAAATCTAAATATATAGTGCTATGCGATTTTTTTTAAACCTCATCCTTTTTACGACCTTACTACTCACCTGTAATCATACAGCATATGCTCAGGAAGATACCTGGCAATTGGTATGGAGCGACGAGTTTGATTACGAAGGGTTACCCGATCCGGATAAATGGTCGTACGATATCGGCTACATAGCCAATAACGAAAAGCAATATTATACCGAAGCACGTCTTGAGAATGCGAGGGTGGAGGATGGCCATCTGATAATTGAAGCAAGAAAGGAAAGCCTTGAAGGGTTTGACTACACCTCGGCCCGCCTGGTTACACGCGGAATACAGACGTGGAAATATGGCCGTTTTGAAGTAAGGGCAAAGGTACCGGCAGGGCGTGGTACATGGCCGGCAATATGGATGCTGGGTGAAAACATCAGTGAGGTGGGCTGGCCGGCATGCGGCGAAATTGATATCATGGAGTATGTCGGGTATGATCCCAATACATTTCATGGAAACATTCATACTGCCGCTTATAACCACATAGTCGACACTAACAGAGGGAACGCGGTTGAGGTTGACAGCCCGTGGGATACGTTCCATATTTTTGCGATAGAGTGGTTTGAAGACAGGATTGATTTCTTCCTCGATGGTGAAAAGTACTTCACCTTTGAGAAAGAATCAGACGATGCTGCTGTCTGGCCTTTCGACAAGCCGCAATATTTGTTGCTCAACCTGGCCATAGGCGGGAACTGGGGAGGAAGAGAGGGAATCGACGATTCGCTGTTTCCGCATCAGTTTGTTGTTGATTATGTGCGAATTTATCAAAAAGAGGAGTAGCCGCAATTCCGGTGAAAGAAGCTATAAGGTTGGCTGACGGGGTAATTTGAAATAAAAAATCAAACATCCATTTAGTAAAACTTAGCTTAACAGCTTGTAATAAAAGCTAATTAGCGCTTACTTCATTGGAAATAGTTTCCTCTTGCTATAAAAGTGATATAGCATTGCTATTTGGGATAAATATTATGAGCCGTAAATAGTGCGTATGAAATTAGAACCTGTTGTAAAATATACCGGGATAATTATTGTAGGTATGATTTTTGGCATCTTTGTTCTGCTGCCTTTATCTGAATTTGCATCCTATATTGAATACAATGCCGGGGGGACAACTATCGGGCCGGTTACCTTTCTTGCCGGAAAGCTGATGGATACCTTATTGTTGCGAACACCCATCCGGTTTCTTTATTACTCGGGTTTCGGCATCTTTAGCGTAGGTCTGTTTGTATATATCTACACCAGATTTAAAGAGAGAAATGATAAAATCAATCAGCTTCTGAGTGAATTAAATCAGGGATTGCTGCCTCTCATAGAACAGGGCGAAAGCAATACCATGGAGTTTAAATCCTCGTTTCGGTACGATTTGAATCAAAAAAGCGTAAACAGGGTTTTGGAGACAGTTGTCATGAAAACGCTCGCCGGCTTCATGAACAGCGAGGGTGGTACACTATTAATAGGAGTGAACGACGAAGGTGCTATTATAGGGTTGGAGAATGATTATCAAACGTTAAAACGGAAAGATAAGGACGGTTTTGAACAGCTGATAATGAGCACAGTGTCAGAGAAATTAGGGACGGCGGCATGCAGCTACATCCGCTTGATTTTTCATACTCATAATGACATGGAAGTATGTCGGATAATTGTAAATCGTGCAGGGTTTCCTGTTTATATGAAGGATGGAAACAGTCAGAAGTTTTATGTGCGAACAGGTTCCGGCACCCGCGATATGGACATACAGGATGCCATAAACTATATCTCACAAAACTGGCCGAAAAAGTTTAGAAAGCTAGCAGTCGGGCGATGACTTTTCAAGATTCCGAACCACTGGTGTCCGGGGGACTATACAGGCCGTGAGAATAAACGCTAAAAAGGAAAGCACTAAAAATCACTAAAGGTAAAAGATGTTTATTTCTACTGAATGACCACTAAATTGGATCAGACATTCAGTGGGTTCATTTTTAAAAAAAGCCAGAACCAGGATTCTATTTTGTTCAAAAGGCATTAATCGACCACGATTGGATTTTTACCGGACAGTAGTGATTCCGAAAACCGGATTTAGAATCATTCCGGGAGGGTTATTTAAAGTATTGTATGAGTAGATGGAGATAAGCAAAGCCCTTACAAGTTGTTTCAGCTGTTTCCGCTTCCGCGTTTGTGGCTATTACTGTTGGCTTTATTCATGATTTTCTCTTTTATTGAATTCTTAATTTCTGCGCCCGTTTATGCATCAGTTTGTTATCTAAAAAAAGGAGTTCACAATTATGGCTTCATCATCATCATCTTCTTCCTCAACAGGCCGTCTCACACCGGGCCGGTTTGCACGAGAAGAGGCCCCTTTTTTAGCGGCTGTAGCTACATTGCTATTCTTCCATTTTGCTCTTGACGCAACGCTCGAAACAATTGTGAACCCCGAAAGTGCCTCGCCGTTGATCGGGGCGCTGCTGGCATTTTGGCTTTTTGGTGTGGTTCTCTGGGCTGCGTTTGGTGTAGTTAGACATGCTGATGCGCTCGCCATCAAGCTGGGAGAGCCGCTGGGTACGCTTGTTCTAACCCTCGCAGTTGTGGGTATTGAAGTCTCGCTTATTTCGGCAATTATGCTCACCGGTGCCGATGCCCCTACAATGGCGCGGGATACCATGATGGCTGTTGTAATGATTGTGCTTGGCGGCCTCACGGGTGCTTCACTCTTGATCGGCGGTCTCACTCATGGCGAGCAGGATTATAGTCTGCCCGGAGCCCGTGCCTATCTTGGCGTTTTGGTGCCGCTTGCGGTGTTTGCACTGGTACTTCCGGATTTTACTTCTTCGACAGATACTCCTACATTCACCCCGGTACAGGCTGGCTTCTTCGGATTTATCACGTTATTGCTATACGGTATTTTTCTTGCTATACAGACCGTTCGTCACAAGAACTATTTCGAGCAGCCGGTGCAGGAAATTGATACGGCGACCGAAAGTGAGGAGACGCAGGTGCTCCCAAAACCGCACTCCCATGGTCATGGTCCGCTTTATTCCACAACCTACCATTCGGTTTTACTGTTACTTACCCTCTTACCCATAGTGCTTCTTTCAGAACGCATAGCAATGCTGGTAGATTTTGGCATAGTTCAGGTTGGGGCTCCCGTGGCACTTGGTGGAGTTATCATTGCGCTTATTGTGTTAACCCCGGAAAGCATGGCCGCACTGGCCGCAGCACGCGCTAATCAGCTTCAGCGCTCGGTGAATTTATTGCTTGGCTCGGCGCTGTCGACAATTGGGTTGACCTTGCCGGCCGTAATTACGGTAAGCCTTATTACGGGCGCAACGCTGCAGCTCGGTCTTGAAATGGCACAGATGGTCTTACTGCTGCTAACGCTTGTGGTTTGCCTCATGACCTTCAGCGGTACGCGTACAAATGTGCTACAAGGCGCTGTGCACATTGTCTTATTTCTCGCCTTTTTGCTGCTTATTTTCAGCCCTTAATCATTATCAGGATGTCATTATTACGGGCTCCGGTTTCATGGCTGGCCTTCAGGCGCGTAAAAGCTGGACGGTATAAAGCCTATTCGCGCGTAGCTTCAGGCCTGCTAATCGTAGATTCAATCTTTAACCATTTCATTATATGAACAGATGAGAGATTCTGGCTAATGCGGTACCCGTGGAAGATGCTTCTCTCAAAAGATTGCAGTATTGGCTGCAGTTTGAAAAGTATACTTTGTCGTTAGGCTTCGGAATAGTTTTAATGCCGTACAATTTGGTCCTAAACGTTCTTTTTATTCTGGCAGCTATTTTTACCCCATTTTTATTATGGCATCTGTATCGGGCAAAATGGTATAAAGCCATTAGCGTGTTTTTTATAACCGTGGTTTTGCCATTCTTTTTTTTCCAGCTCCTTCATTTAGGAAATCACGTTTTCGGTTTTTTAATTATGACGCTCCCGCTTCTGATCTTTTACTGCTATCTGTGGATTCTTAGCCACGTTATTGGCGATTACCTCAGGGAGATTGATACCGTTAGAAGATGGGAAAGGGAGCGGGCGGTTTAAGTTTTAAATGTTGAGTTACTGTGTTTGGGG
>PWID01000284.1 GCA_003555145.1 Balneolia bacterium
ATTTACGCCGATCCGGGCTCTCCTGAAATGCGCACCAACGAAAGCGGCTATTCCGTACTGGTAACTGATGAAAGCGGCTTCGGTATTTACCTAACCGGTCAGGGCGCATCCGATGAAGGAAACCGTCCGTTTCTGGATCGCTATGATATCATGACTGAAGAAACCGAGCGCCTTTGGAGAAGTGAATCGCCGAACTACGAGTTTGTGGTAACTCTGCTGGATAACGAAGCGGAGCGCATCATTACGCGCCGGGAATCAGTGACCGAGCCGCCGAACTACTTCCTGCAAAACATGCGCGACGGAAGCGAAATTGCCATCACCCGCTTTGAGCATCCGAATCCGGATCTGCGTGATGTTCACCGCGAGATCGTTAGCTACGAGCGCGCAGACGGCGTTCCGCTTACGGGTACGCTGCTTCTTCCGCCCGGATACGATAAAGATACCGATGGACGCCTTCCGCTTGTTGTATGGGCGTATCCGCGCGAGTTCAGAAGCGCCGATGCTGCCGGTCAGCGCTCCGACTCACCTTATCGCTTTAATAACATCAGCTACTGGGGCCCTCAGTGGCTCATCACACAAGGCTATGCCGTTCTTGATGCAGCTACCATGCCGATTGTGGGTGAAGGCGACCAAAGACCAAACGATACCTTCATCGAGCAGCTTGTGATGAACAGCGAGGCCGCAATCAACGCAGTGGCCGACATGGGCATCGCTGATCCTGAGCGTGCCGCTATTGGCGGACACAGCTATGGAGCTTTCATGGTGGCGCACGTACTCGGCAACTCCGACCTGTTTAAGGCAGGAATTGCGCGCTCAGGCGCTTACAACCGCAGCCTCACACCATTCGGATTCCAGCGCGAACAGCGCACCATTTGGGATGATACCGATCTGTACATCACCATGTCCCCGTTCTTTAACGCGCACAACATCAATAATCCTATCCTGCTGCTGCATGGCGAAGAGGACAACAACTCAGGAACCTTCCCTATGCAGAGCGAGCGACTTTATCAGGCGCTTCAGGGGCTTGGCGGCACGGCACGACTGGTGATGCTCCCACACGAGAGCCATGGCTACCGCGCCCGCGAATCAGTGATGCACATGCTTTGGGAAACCCTCACCTGGCTCGATACTTACGTGAAGCACGCTGAAGTGCAAACTGCAGCATCAGCCAGATAAAGGCTGACCATCACGCTTAAAATCAAAAGGCCGACCTGATCGAAATGATTGGGTCGGCCTTTTTTGCGTAAGCTATGTTATATGGACGCTGATTAACGCCGATTTATTCGCAATATTAACGCGGAATGTACTACCATCCACCGGTTCCTGGTTCCCCTTTGAAAGGACCCGCTATATCGGGTGTTACCCAGCCTCCATAAAAACCTCCGGGCTGTGCCTTTACCGGAACACCATCAACAAAACAGGATACGCGGGCAGGATAGAATGAATAATAGCCATCTATTTGCGAGAATCTTTCGGCTGGTCCGCTATATGACCATCCCGCTGCCAGGACATTTGAATCAGCTGTGATCACATCCCAGTAGGCGGCCTTTCCTTTCCATTCACAAAAGGAGCTGCCATCTGCCCTGCGAAGCTTCTCCTGATCTACGTCTTCAGGCGGAATATAGAAGGTCGGCGGGCTGGCCGTTTCCAGTACCCGAATGGCCCGGGTCGTGTCCGCAATAATGATATTCCCCAATTTTACCACAACATGTCTGATATCGGGTTTGAGCATTGGCGGACGAGGATAATCCCACACCGATTCCTGCCCCTCTTCGGGAGTCTCTGCAAATGGCGGGCGTTCTTTACCAATATATTTCCACATAGTTTCTGATGATGATAATCAGTTATGGTTAATGATGATATTGTTACAACACTATGTCTGCATCAACCATCCCCTGCCAATCATTCGCTACTCACTACCAGCTTAAATTCAAAAGTACAGCTTTGCTCATTTCAATTTGTCATCCGTTCGATTAAGACCGTGTAGAAATCAATCGACCCGAGGTAGGAGTCTATTAAAATACGCTCGTTGCTTCCGTGGATGCGGGAAAGCCCGTCTTCTTCCATGAAAATTGGTGAAAAGCGATACGAGTGATCCGTAACTCCGAAAAAATGGCGGGCATCAGTAGCCCCGATAACCAGATACGGGATCACATAAACATCACCAAACCGGTCCATGATGGTCTGCTGAAGAGATTCAAAAACCTGCGTATCAACCGGCGAGATTTCTGTGGGCGGTGTGTAGATCGTCTGATATTCACGAATTATTATCCGCTCGTCATCAATTACCCGGTTCAGGTGAGCCTTAATATCATCGACCGTATCGCCCGGAAGAATTCTGAAATTCACCACCGCATGGGCCTCACTTGGCAGCACGTTATCTTTCACGCCGGCCCGAAGCATTGTAGGAGCGCTTGTAGTGCGAATCATGGCCGCGGTTGCCGTATTATCGAGCAGTGCGTTATTTAACACCCCTCCCAATAGCCAGCGATTGGCGTAAATCAGCCGGTTTGCAAAAGGCATCTTATCGGCAATGGAATCGAACATCATTTCAGTAGCGCCTTCCAGACGCGCGGGCATCTGATTCTGGTTAACTCTGATGATAGCCTCGCTCAGAATTGATATTGCCGTATCATTTGGCGGCTGTGATGAATGGCCACCCTGCGTGCGCACCACCAGCTCCATCGATACATATCCCTTCTCCGCCACGCCTACCAGAGCAACCGGCAAATCTACCAGCGGATTTTCCTGCATCACCACGCCGCCTTCATCGAGCACAAAGTGAAGCCGGATGCCCTGCTGTTCGAATTGGTCAGCCACGGCTTTGGCACCCTGCTGACCACCGATTTCTTCATCATGGCCAAAAGCGAAATAGATACTTCGCCGGGGTTCATATCCGTGGCTAAGCAGGTATTCCGCAGATTCCAGCAGGCCCATCACGTTATTCTTATTGTCCATGGTGCCTCGTCCCCATACATGCACATCGGTTACGGTTCCTGAATAAGGCGCATATTCCCATCCGTCTATATCGGTAGAATCGACCGGGACCACATCATAATGACCCAGCAATAAAATCGGCTCCAGCCCGGGTTCGCTGCCCTGCCAGTGGTAGACCGGCGTAAGCTCATTGACCATACTGCGGTCGAGCCGCTCGTGAACCTGGGGAAAAGACTCCTCAATGAAATCCAGAAACCTTCTGAACGCCAAAGAATCGATATCCGCCGGGTTTTCATGGGATACGGTTTTAAAGGTGATGGATTCCGAAAAGCGTTCGAGCATTGCTTCACGATCCCACTCTACCGGCTGAATTTCGCCGGCTTCCATCTGAGTGTTGCCCAGCCGGCTGGTATTTATAATCATAACAAGAACGAGCAGCAGCAATACGGCAAGGAGTGCAAAAAAGGTTTTCTTAAGCATAGACCCGTGATTTTTTTGTTGATAATCCCGATTAAAACAGTTTATACGGAGGCATCATTAAACTAAAAAGGAAGTATCACGCTTACCCGGGACCAGCATTCCTCGAATATCAACCTTCGGCTTATGCCTGTATAAATCTGATTGGGCACTCAGGCTGCTTTTTCTTTTGCTATACCTCTGCGCTTCATAGATCCCCATTTTTTATCCCCTTTGAAATAAGCGATAAGACCGCGCAGTCTCCACCATGAGTGGATCTGGCGATATCCCAGATTTTCCAGAAGGGCATAGAGCGCAAGCTTAAGTACATCCCGCCCCCTTGAGTACCGTCGTACGGTTAATTCTTCAAGCAGTACTGCACTCAACGATAGCACCATTCCCAAAACGACGGCTACAAAGAAGAACAGTAGCGCAAATGTGGTATTGACCACACCAAAGATCCATGACAGAATTACTAGTACATAGCCAAATATTTCAATAACCGGTGCTATCAGCTCACCGAAAAAGAAAAAAGGCATAGCCAGAGAGCCAAGACGGCCATATTTTGGGTTGAACGTCATGTGCTTATAGCGCCACAGAGAATCGGCAAGCCCGCGATGCCAGCGGTTACGTTGTTTAGCAAGTGTAGCATAATCTTCCGGCACCTCCGTCCAGCAAACAGGATCTGATATAAACCGAATCTTGTACGGAATCTTCTCCTTGATGTAATAATCGTGAAGCCTGAGAACGAGCTCCATGTCTTCACCAACGGTATCATGAACGTACCCGCCAACGCGGATTACGGCTCGCCTGTCGAAAACGCCAAAAGCACCTGAGATAATAAGTAGTGCGTTCAGGTAATCCCAGCCCACCCGGCCGAACAAAAAAGCTCTTAGATATTCAACAGCCTGTATACGACCGAGATACGATTTTGGCAGCCTTACTTCTGCTAATTGTCTGTTTTTGAAAACGCAACCGTTTGCAACTCGAACCACACCACCTACTGCAATGGTGTTTTCGTCTTCCATGAACACACGAAGCATCTTCAGAATTACGTCTGTTTCCAGAACCGAATCCGCATCCACTGAACATATTAACTCATTGCTGGCCATATTTATGCCCGCATTAAGCGCATCGGCTTTCTGTCCATTAACTTTATCAACTACCAGAAGCTTAGGGTAGCGCTCTGATGTATAGACACCTTTAATAGGCTTATGCTCTACATATTTCGGGCGATGGCGAATATCCGGTTCCAGCTTGAAGTACTCAATAAGCCTTTCGAGCGTCTTATCAGTACTTCCATCATTAACTACAATAACCTCAAAGTTAGCGTATTTGAGATTCAGCAGCGAGTTCACCGAATTAATTACCGATTCTTCTTCATTATACGCGGGGGCGATGATACTTACAGGCTTATACAGCTTGGTTGAATACACGCCCGTCATCTGAAAGATACGGTCGATGTTCCGGTATCTTCTGATGTGGAAAAAAGAGGCGATTACCAGGTACAGATAAAACCCGTTGACAACCACAAAGTAAATGAGTACCAGTATATTAATTACTACCAGTATGCTAAAGAAAACCGACATCTGCAGCCCCGCTTCGTTTAATTTCTTCCCACTCAGTTTGTAGATCTTCAGGCAAGCCTCTTGCTATCCGTTCAGCCTTTTCAGATTTATAAAGTGCTTTCTGAGCATTAATTCGTACTTCAAGATCCTGATCCTGACTCAATATTTCCAATAGTCCGTCCAATTCCGGTTCATATTGATTAAGTGCCCATCTTGCTACTGCAAGCCGAACGAGCGTGTAAGGGGATTCCCATAAATTATTGGCCATAATATATTTTTTGGTCCCGGGGTCGTTTAGCTCGTTGAGCACCTCAATAAGCGTCGCCCGATAAATCCCCTGGTCATCGTTTGCGTGTCCCTCATCCAGAGATTCAAGCAGAACATCCCGCAGCTGAAAGAAACCGAGTTCGGGAATAATTTTAATAAGCGAGGAGGCCGTATTTACCGGAACATTCGGATTTTGAATGGCCACTCCCAGTATGGCCGCGGCCGTATTACTGTTCTCATGCTTACCACAATATTTAAAAACGATATCGTTAACTGCCATTGATGCGTTCTCCTTACGTTCCAGAAATGCATTGAACGCTTCATCCCTTACCTTTTCGTCCGGAGAGTTAATAAGAGCAAGTGTCGCTGAATAATTAAGCACGTTATACGGATGCTCCTGAAGACGTTTCAATTCGACCAGAATTGAAATATTAGCAATATTTTTCTGCGCGAAATACCGACACGCCTGTGCCACATCGGTTGGATGATTGGAGTTAAGCCGGCTGGAGAAATAACGGTGGAATTTCTGTATCGCCAGCAATTGCCTGAGCCGAGCCTGTTCCTCTCCACGCATGTTATCAATAAGCAGATTTAGCGTACGAAATGCCGTTATAACATGCTGAGCGGTTATCAGGTGATTGGAAAACTCGTTTTCAGTAAGTTTATCTTCGAGGTATTCATAAATAAGAGGCTGTACTTCTTCTTCGGCTTTTTCATACCTCTTTTTCTCTCTGTTTAGCTTAACCCGGTGCAAGCTAGTGTAAAGGACAAGTGCCATAAACAAAGCTACCAGTACGATCAGAATGGCAGACATTAGTGTGGCAACTATAGTGTCGTATGGTGTAAACATTAGGGGCCCGTTGCATCTAATGCGCGCTCTATTCGCATGAGCAGGCTATCCATATTAAAGGGCTTTTGGAGGTAATCATGTATTCCTAAATCGAAAAGAGCCTTAACTTCGTCAGTTACCTCTTTTCCGGAAAGCACCAGGATTTTGCCCATATCCATCAACTTTTCTTCACTAATACGTTCTGCCACTTCTCGCCCGTCGAGCCCGGGCATCATCATATCCAGAATGAGCAAATCAGGCTTTTCCTTTCGCATGATTTCAAGTCCATCAAATCCGTTGTCGACATGTTTTACCGTATATCCTTGCTTATTAAGCTTAAAGCCTATAAACCTAGCTACATAAGTATCATCATCAACTAATAATATCGTTTTACCCATTGGTAATCTTTAAGTCAGTTTGGCATCTTAATATGAATCGTCATTCCTTTTACGGGTGTGGAATAAACTAATATATTGCCGAGATGTAGTTTAACATATTTTTGGATAGTTACCATACCTATTCCTGTGGAAACTTCACCATCTGATCCCGACAGCCATATGTCGCCTCCTCCCGAGAATAATCGCTTTTGAAGCTTTTTATCCACCCCTATTCCTGAATCGCAATCATTGAGGTTCAACGACTTACTATCGTAATCGCCTTCAAGCTTAAATCTAATCCTGCCGCTAGGCGGCGTAAAACTACCCGCATAATTGAGCAGATTGCCTGCAATCTGTTTCCATTTTTCACCATTCATCTTCCAGCTTAACTTTTCCGGCATCGGAGCAGAATATAACCAATCATCACTTTTCATATATCAACTAAAACTTACCGGATAGTTATTAAGTTAAGTCTGCAACCCGTCGGCAACAGTTAGCCGGCTAACTCATTTATTCGTATAATATACCAATTCTTTTTTTTCTTTAATGTATACAATCCCTGCGCTTCGCGCGAACTATGTTTCTACAACATAATCTTTTAGATATGCCATTTTACCCAGTCAGGCTCTCAACTGTTATCCTGCTTTGTTTAACAACTGTCCTTTTCTCAAAACCGGTACAGTCTCAGTCAGAAACCAACCCCATATGGACTGCCGGTATTTCCCAGCAGATTGATTTTTTTTCTGATGTTTATGATGAGCAGTTCATCACCCAATTCACTCTGATTTCAGAATTCGACAGATCTACATGGATCGCCAATATAAACCGGGGATTCCGTTTCGATCAATGGGGAACACAGTTTGAGCTGGAGACCTATCCTAAATTCGGAGAGCATTATTACGGACACTTTATGTACGCCTGGTCTCCGGATGATATTTTTCCGGTCCACAGAGCCGGAGCCGAAATTTTCAGAGCTCTACCCTATCGAAGCGAAGCCTCTGCAGGGATCCGTTATCTCGATTTCCGTGGTGATGCCCAAAGCTGGATTCTGACAGGATCGCTAACCCACTATTGGGAGCAGTATATGTTCACGCTGAGACCTTATTTCACCTTCACAGATTCCGGAAGCGGGCAAACCATCACACTTCTTGCACGCCGGTTTTTCGATTCGGAGCGCAGCTACATACAGCTGTTGGGGGGCTTTGGTACTACAACCGAAGATATACTGCTTCAGCTTGGTGATGGCGTTATCCTGAGCGATAACCTGCTTCTCAAGTCGCAGCAGCTCATTTTTACGAGTCACTATTACCTCACCGGAAGATGGCACCTGCGGGGCGAAGCAGGTATCATCCGGCAGGAGCTCCGGTTTGATCCGGGTACTTATGTTAATAACTACCGCATCAAAGCCGGAATCTTCTACACCTTCTGATTTAGCGTTAACTAATTTGCCGTTTCTTCACTGAGTTCTCCGGCAATCATAGCTTCGAGCACGCGGTCATTAACAATCCATGGTATGCTGTAGAGCCTTTTGGCATGATCCGTTTCCATTTTTTTAAGTAACGGCACTTCTTCGGCAGCGCGCTGCCGAAGAAGTGGGTCAGTTACATGCGTCGCTGCCATACTTTGATTGGCTACCCATGCGTAGGGTTCGATTCCTGATCTGCGTAAATCGTCCTGTAGTTTTGCCGCTTCGGTAATAGGAGTGGTTTCCGGAAGAGCTACAATCAGCAGTTTCGCATAATCAGGATCCTGAAGATGCATATACGGTGTCTTGAGCTTATCCTTATCCATTCCAGTATTACGCAGCACTTCCTTATGATAACTTCCAGTGGTATCGAGCAGCAACAATGTATGTCCTGTTGGGGCGGTATCCATTACCACAAACTTGCGCTTGGCCTGATGAATAGCTTTTGAAAACGCCTGAAATACAGCCACTTCTTCGGTGCAGGGCGATTCCAGATCTTCCCTCAGAAGTTTGAGCTCTTCATCCGTTTTGTTCTTCCCTCTTTGCGCCAGCACCTTTTCGATATAGGCCTGCTTTTCGGCATGCGGATCGATACGGCTAACTTCAAGCTGCTCCGGAAGCGGGATATCGCCAATATGATCCAGCAGGTGAGCAGCCGGATCCGTTGTGGTGAGGTGAACCGGAAATCCACGCTGCGCCAGTTTAAAAGCTATCGCAGCTGCGACCGTTGTTTTACCAACGCCGCCTTTACCCATCGTCATGATTAAGCCGTGATCTTTACCACCGGCAATATCGTCTACAAGCTGATCCAAATCAGGTACATCAGCCTTGGTTTCTACTGTTGAAATACTCTTGTTACTTTCCAAAATTTCATCTTTATCCAATGGCTGAAATACTTTTCTAAGCCTGTCCAGCCCCAATAAGTTATAAGGACGAAGCGGAAACCGTACATGCTGTATGCTTTTAAGACGCTCAGGCATGTTTTCCAGCGTACGATCGGCCATCTCAGTCATTTTCTTAGCGAACGGATCTGTATCATCTACGGGCTCAAAATATCCGTTAATAAGCAAAAGCTGATTCGCCAATCCCATTTCCTCCAGCTCAATACCCGAGCGGTTGGCTTCACGAAGAGCAGACGCATCGGGACGCGTTACCAAATAAATTGTTGTGGCATCTTTATCTCTGAGGCGCTCCACTACTTTTTCATAGCGGGCCTGACTCGTTTTTAAAGCCGATGATGGCCCGATACAGGATGCTCCATCCGGATTCGTCTCTATGAAATTGCTCCACGCTGCAGGAAGCTCAAGAAGTCGCAACGTGTGCCCGGTAGGGGCTGTATCAAAAATAATGACATCATATGGCTTACCTTCCTCATCGCCGGCTACGTAGCGGGCAAACTCGTCGAATGCAGCAATCTCTGTAGTGCAGGCCCCGGATAACTCCTCGCGGATTTTATCGAGTTCATGCTGTGGAAGCAACCCTTCAAGCGGAGAAATAACGCGCTGACGATACTCTTCTGCAGATGCTTCCGGATCGATGTTTACGGCGTGGAGATTCTCCAGGCTCTTAACCGGTACTACTTTTTCTGTGATGTCTGTTTCCAGTACCTCTTTCAGGTTCGAAGCCGGGTCTGTGCTTATCAAAAGAACAGATTTGCCTTCATCGGCCAGCTTAACGGCCGTTGCGCTGGCCAGAGATGTTTTACCAACTCCGCCCTTTCCGGTGAAAAAGATATATGGGGTAATTTCGGGTAACATAGAAATACTCTTTAAGCTGTGACGGCATCTTATTGAAAATGAAGCCTGTGTTTTAGCGAATAGTTTTAGTAATCATAATGTGGTTTTCCGGATAACTAAGATTACGTGTACTCAGACCGGCTTAGCAACAGCCGCTTCCCGGGGCACAACCATTTGATGGCTGCACACCAAGCAGTTTATTGGCCGTAATTACAGTTTCTTCGGTCAGGCGCTGCTTAGCGTCGAGGCCCTGCTGCATTGCTTTTGATAGCTCTTGATTACCCAGACCCAATTCACGTCCCTTTTCGAATGCCTGCTGCAGAATATCAGCTGAGCCGGCTGCGACCGCGGCGGCTATGGTAACCAAAGCGTCAACGCGTTCATCATAAGTGAAAGCGGGTTTCTCTTCAGGCTTTGGCTGTCCGTTCGCGGACTTTATTAAACTCTCCAGACGGGCACGATCAGGATAACTGCCTTCCGAAATTATTTCACCGTTGGCGAATACGATTGGCAAGCAGTCTGACCCAGCTGTTTGTAAACGTGTAAGGACATATGGATGCTGTTTAAATGCCTCTGGCTCCTGACCCAGATTAAAACGCTGCACGTCAATCCCCTGGGCTTTCATCCACTTTACATCGTTGGCAAAGTTTACCAGTGCATCATCTACATCGGTACCGCACACGCCGGTACTGCAGCACATGGCCGGATCGTATACTTCAAAACGTGTTTGCGTGGCTGTTTTCTGTTCCATTTGTTCTGTTCTCATAGTTATATTTATCGTTTATTTACGATGATTATGTGCAAAAAAATAGCTCAGCA
>PWID01000074.1 GCA_003555145.1 Balneolia bacterium
CGAACTGGAGCTTAACATCGCCCACGGGGCCATTACGCTGCTTTCCAATTATTAATTCGCCGATTCCTGCTGTTGAGTGCCCCTCCTCATCGGTTGTGATGCCGTAATATTCCGGGCGGTACAGAAAACAAACCACATCGGCATCCTGCTCGATCGATCCACTCTCACGAAGGTCACTAAGCTGCGGACGTTTATTTCCGCCACGCTGCTCTACGGCACGGCTTAACTGTGAAAGTGCGATTACCGGAACATCAAGCTCTTTGGCAAGGCCTTTCAAACCGCGTGAAATCATTGCGATTTCCTGCTCACGGTTGGTATTGCTGTTGTTGGAGTTGCCGCGCATCAGCTGAAGATAATCGACTATAATCAAATCGATGTTGTGCTCGTTTTTGAGCCTTCTGCACTTCGAACGCATTTCCATTACGCTAAGGGCAGGGGTGTCATCAATAAAAATTCTTGCTTTGAAAAGACGGCTGGCAGCTTCAATAAGGCGTTTGAATTCTTCATCCTTAAGGCGACCCGTACGTGCGGCTTGAGCGTCCACGCGAGCTTCCATTGTGAGCAAACGCTGGATGAGCTGCATATCAGACATCTCCAGACTGAACAATGCAACGGCCGACTGCTTTTCGGGGTCCGGGTAAAGCGCAGCATTTCTGGCCACGGTAAGAACGAAAGCCGTTTTACCCATAGACGGCCTGGCTGCAATAATAATCATATCGCCACGCTGCCATCCTGCCGTGAGTTTATCGCAGTCGAGTCCTGATGGAATACCTGTAATGCCGCCTTTTTGTCCGCGAATTTCCTCAAGATGCTGCAGCGTCTTTTTCAGAATGTCGCTGATGGCATTTGAATCACTTCCGCGCTTGGAATTGGCAAGCTCGTAGATGGTTTTTTCGGCCTTGTCAAGCAGGTCGTACGGGTCTGATGAGCTGTCGTACGAATCCTTTATTACATCAGTGAACGCCTGAATAAGAGTACGCTTGATGGCTTTTTCGGTGAGAATCTGGCAGTGGTACTCAATATTGGCTGCGGAGCTCACGGAGCGCGTAAGTTCACTCAGATAGCCGGGCCCACCACAATCGTCAAGCAATTTTCTGTCGCGAAGCTCGCTTTCCACCGTAATAATATCCAGCGGATTGCTCTTTTCGTACAGGTCGGTCATCACTTCAAAAATATGACGATGCGATTTTCGGTAGAAATCAGACGACTGGAGCTGTTCAAGCGCAATTGTAGCGGCTTCATGTTCGATTAGCATACCGCCAAGAACGGATTCTTCGATCTCTACAGCCTGTGGTGGAAGGACACCGCCTTGTTCGTATTCGCCCATGGAATTGTTTTTTCGCTGATTATCGTTGTCGCGGTAGTTCTTAGACATGTATTAATTAAAACTGAAAAAGCTGCTGTGGGAAATTATTTGTATGATTCAAAGGCCGGCTTTCCGCCAAGCTCATCGTATCTGGCACGAAGCTTCTGGACGTCTTCCCAGGTATCGCGCTTGAGATGTTTGTTACGAAGCAGGGCTGCAGGGTGATAGGTTACCATGAGCTCGAAACTATTCCGGTACGGGTGAAACTCGCTACGCAGATCTTTAAGGGCCTGGGTAGTACCTAAAAGGGTTTGAGCTGATACAAGCCCAAGACATAAGATAAGTTTGGGCTGAATAATATCTATCTGGCGTTCCAGAAAGGGAAGGCTGCGTTTTCTTTCTTCGGCCGATGGGTTTCGGTTTTCCGGTGGCCTGTGCTTTAAAATGTTCGCAATGTAAATATCAGAGCGTTCAATTTTGATGGCTTCTAATATCTTGGTTAGTAAATTGCCGGATGCGCCAACAAATGGTTCACCGAGCGCGTCTTCTTTGGCTCCCGGGGCTTCGCCTATAATCATCAAATCGGCATGCGGATTACCTTTACCAAAAACCAGGCGAGTATCGGCAAGGTCTGTTTTTAAAATATCGGCGGTGTCACAAAGATTTTTGAGTTCATCTAAAGTAGAGCAGGCATTCAGAGATTCAATCATTTTCGGAGAAGGGTAGTCAGGATTGAGGGTTTGGGCATTATCTGCGGTATCCGTTTCCACAGTTTTTGGAGCTGATTCTATGTGTTTATGTACAGGATTATTCGTTTCCTGGACTGACTTCTCCATACCGGCGAAGTCTGAGCTGCCTAATGGAGCATAGACCTCCTGCTGGATGTCTATATACTGCTGAATACGTTTGGCAAGATCGGCCGGGTCTGACATGAAAAGACTTAATAAAATATATAGAAGAATTTGTCTAAGTTGCTGAAGCGCATATGATAAGGGTATTATTATTGTTTGCGTTCAGCTAATCATTTAATATAGCCTATTGATTGATGAATGAAAAAGCCAAATAGGGTAAAACTGCTCTCCATTCAGATAGAATCTGTCTGAAACTCGCGTCTTACTTTTACAAGGTGTTCTATGAAGCTATCCGGGCTGGACGGAGGCAAGTTATAGTAAAAATCGGTGTTCCAGGATCCATCGTTAAACAAGACCGTTTTATGCAGGTCGTTAGCCTGACTCGCATGCCGGAAACCAGCTGCGTTCATAATAGCTGCAGGGGCGGCAAGATCCCAATAGGCACTTTTGCGGTAACTTGCGAACCCTTCGGCCATCCCAAAAAGGGGCGCTACCATATCTACCATGCCGGGGGCATAACGTGCACGTTTTACCCCATAGCTCTTTATGGCTTCCCGAAGGGCTATATCGTAGGATTTTAGATAAATGCGCGGTTCATAAGACCAGTCCGATATTGGTTTCATCGGTTTGGAAGGACGACCGCTAAGATTTACAGAGGCAGGTCTCTGGCCAGGCCATCCGTAAATCAGTTCTGCCGTTTCTGGCCGATAGTGGAGACCGAAAACGGGAATACCTTTGTAGGTGAGGCCAATCAAGACATAGTAATCATTCTTTCCTTCAAGATAAGACTTAGTACCGTCTATAGGGTCGATATACCAAACCAGGTCGGTTCCGGGGGGATAACTCTTGTTTTCGTCTTCTTCACCTATTACAACTTCGTTTGGGAAATGTTGTTCGATTGCATTACGTAAAAACTGGTTAGCCCACTCATCGGCTGAACTCACGGGACTGCCGTCTCCCTTAATTCGTTGCGTTAGTAAACCCTCGTCCCTCAATCTCTTAACTTCTTTACCGGCATTACGGATTACAGGTTTTAAAATAGTAAATCGTTTCTCGTAGTCCTCTGAAGTCATCTCTATAGCCTGGCAATTTGTATTATTCGGATATCAAACGTTTTTTTAAAGCATTTAGTTATATTAGCATAACAAACGCTCAATATAGGGCGTTTGGAATATATTAAATTAACATCTAAAAAAGGAGATGGCATGGATACAGACAAAATTAAAGAAAAAGCTGAAATCGCTTTCGACAAGAAGACTTATGAAGATACCATTTCCAAGCTGAGTGATGAACGTGATCGTTTAGAACGCGATCTTAAAAAAGAATACCGGAATGCCAGAAGGTATGTGCGCTCTAATCCGGAACAAGGAGTAGGTATTTCACTGCTTGGTGGTTTTGTAATTGGTTTTGTTGTTGCAAAACTTCTAGACTAAGCATATAGCTTAAGTAACTTTTAAACCTCCGGTTTTTCCAACCGGAGGTTTTTTATTTTAACCTTATATTCATGGGCGTCGCTTTTGCACAAGCAGAGTGGCCTAACTATCCGACAATCCGATTTACCAGCATAAATATGAGTACAAAGGAATTAAACTATACTTCTGATTTCATCAAAAAGCTACTAACGAGGCTCGACGGGCTAAGGGGGTATCTTTGACTACGATCAACGTTTACTCCGAATAGCAGAAATCGAACAAAGTACGCAGGCACCCGGATTCTGGGATAATCCCGATGAGGCGCAGTCTGTTATGAAAGACCTGAATTTTGAAAAGTCCTGGGTAAAGGCCTGGGATATTCTGAATGAAAAAAAAGAAAACATCACCGTATATCAGGAGATGCTGGCTGAAGGTGAACCGGTTGCTGACGAGCTGAATGCGGAAATCAAAGCCCTCGAAACAGGCATTGATGAGCTGGAATTTAAAAATATGCTCCAGCATGAAGATGACCGGCGCGATGCACTTATTACTATTAATCCCGGAGCAGGCGGAACGGAGAGTCAGGACTGGGCAAATATGCTGTATCGCATGTATGTCCGCTGGGCCGAACGCGCAGGATTTTCTGTTTCTACCGTGGAATATCAGCATGGTGAGGTTGCCGGAATTAAGAGCGCTTCGATTGAGGTGACTGGTGAATTTGCCTATGGATACCTTAAAGCTGAGAACGGTGTTCATCGCCTCGTGAGGATATCACCATTCGACAGTAACGCCAGAAGGCACACCTCTTTCTGTTCCGTCTTTATTTATCCCGTTATCGATGATGAAATCGAAGTAGATCTGAATCCGGCCGATATCGAGCTGCAGCGCTTTCATTCTTCGGGAGCTGGTGGACAGAACGTGAACAAAGTAGAAACTGGTGTTCGTCTGGTCTGGACAGGAAAGCTTTCTGATGGTACCGAACCCCGGGTTGTAGCGGAATGCCAGCAGGAGAGAAGCCAGCTCAAGAACCGTGAAAAAGCTTTGAAGCTACTTAAGTCGCGTGTTTATACGCTTGAAAAGGAAATAAAGGAAGCCCAAAAAGATGCTCTTGAAGGCACTAAATCGGCGAACGAGTGGGGCTCACAAATCCGTTCGTATGTAATGCATCCCTACAATATGGTTAAGGATCATCGCACCAACCATGAAACATCTAACGTGGATGCTGTGATGGACGGAGAACTGGATGAATTCATCAAGGCGTTTTTGATGAGTGAATCTAAATAAGCTGGCGAAAACATTTTTTGTTTCACTCTAACTAGCACATCACCAACACATTATTCTTGGTGATGTGCACTATTTCAACATGATTTCTTTCGATTATCTGGTAATTGGCAGCGGCAGCGCCGGACTTTCATTTGCCCTTGAGGTGGCAGATTCTGGTACGGTTGGCATCATTACCAAAAAAAACAAGGCAGAATCAAATACAAACTACGCACAGGGTGGAATTGCTACTGTGCTAGACGATACCGATTCTTATGATAAGCATGTGAAGGATACGCTTACTGCAGGAGCTGGCTTGTGTGACGTAAATGTCGTCGAAAAAATTGTTGAGAGTGGTCCCAAAACAATCAGAAAGCTGATTGAGATGGGGGCAGATTTTACCAGTAAAGAAGGGAAGCTAGACTTGGTTCGCGAAGGAGGTCATTCGCATAACAGGATTATCCACGCAGCAGACATGACAGGTCGTGAGATAGAGCGTGTTCTGCTGGCTAAAGTAGAAGCCCATCCGAACATCACCGTTTTGGAGCACCATTATGCAATGGAGCTTATTACGGAGCATCATATGGGTTCCAAAGTAACCAAGTATACCGACGACAAACACTGCTACGGGGCATATGTACTTAACACGAAATCCGATACGGTGGAGCGTGTACTAGCCAAAGCCACGCTGTTGGCAACAGGTGGGGCAGGGCAGGTTTATCTGCACTCTACCAACCCGGAGATTGCTACCGGCGACGGGGTCGCCATGGCCTACAGAGCCAAGGCCCGCGTTTCTAATATGGAGTTTATCCAGTTTCATCCAACGGCTTTGCACCACCCTGAAGCCGATTCGTTTTTGATCTCCGAAGCCGTTCGGGGGCATGGGGCTATTTTGAGGAATACAGCAGGTGAAGCGTTCATGGAAAACTACGATGAACGAAAGGAGCTTGCTCCGCGGGATATTGTAGCCAGAGCCATCGATGACCAGTTAAAAAAACGTGGTGACGACTTCGTTTATCTTGATGTACGCCATATCGATAAGTCAGTAATGCTCGAATCTTTCCCGAATATTTATGCAAAATGTCTCGAGCATAATATGGATATGGCTACTGACCTCATTCCCATTGTTCCGGCTGCCCACTACATGTGTGGCGGAGTCTGGACAACCATAGATGGTGAAACAACCATATCGGGACTTTTTGCGGCCGGAGAGGTTGCCTGTACAGGGATTCACGGAGCAAACAGGCTGGCATCGAACAGTCTGCTCGAAGCGCTTGTGGTGGCAGAGCGGGCGGCTGTTAAAGCCAGGGAATACGCCGGGAAGTCTTTGTTAAATGAAACTGTTCCGGAATGGGATGATTCAGGCACAGTTAACATGGAAGAGTGGGTTCTAATTTCGCATAACATCCGTGAGCTGCAGCAAATTATGTGGGATTACGTGGGTATTGTTCGCAGTGATCTGAGACTAAACAGGGCGTTTAGAAGAACCCGGATGCTTCATGATGAGGTTGAGAGCTTTTACCAGCGTACGAAAGTAAGCGTGCCATTATGCCAGCTCAGAAACATGATTTCCGTTTCCTACCTCATTATAAAGTCCGCTTTAAAACGAAAAGAGAGCCGCGGGCTCCATTATACAACCGACTATCCTTTTATGAAGGAAGAGGTCGAGCATCATAATATCCTCTGAGAAAATGATTATCACTGGCATTACCGGCGGAATTGGCAGCGGCAAAACTACCGTGGCTAAAGTTTGGCAGGAACTTGGAGCTTATGTGATGTTTGCCGACGAGGTTGCCAAAAATCTGATGGTCTCAGACGAAAAGGTACGAAGCCAGCTAATTGATGCATTTGGAACAGACGTTTATAAACCGGACGGAAGCCTCAACCGGGAATATCTGGCGCAGGAAGCATTTCAAAAGGGCCGGGTTGAGGAACTCAACGGGATTGTTCATCCGGCCGTTTACCGCCGCGGCGCTGAGCTGATTGAAGAGCAAAAAGCAAAGGGAACAAGACTCTTTGTGAAAGAAGCTGCGCTTTTGCTGAAAAACGGACGTCCCGATGGATTCGATTTCATTGTGATGTGTGAAGCCGATGAGGAGGCGCGGGTCTCACGTGTCACGGAGCGTGATGGAAGTCAGCCTGAGGACGTGAAGCAGCGCATGGCTAAGCAACAAAATCCGGAAGAGCTCCGGGCTCATGCCGATATCATCATTACTAATAACGGTAATCTTGAAGAACTTCGTGAAAAAGCCAAAGCCGTTTACAATCAGATGATCAGCTAAGTTAACTGTTTTAATTTCAAAACTATTGGGCGAACACTAGTAAGGCATTAAGTTTATACTATACTTTACCACAAAGTCAACGCCAGTATCCTGGTCAACTTCTTTGCCATACAGATAACCGTTTCTTACTACAAATCGTAAATCTTGCCTGCGTTGCATTTTTGCCAGTAGTTCGCCCGATGGTGCCAAAACCCACCATTCCAACATCTCATTTCGTGTATCCATGGGAAGAGCTACCCAAATTCTATTCTCGTCATCTACCATCAGAGATTCAACAACGGGATATGTTTTGGGCAAAGCGTCGTTAATTCGTACAAATTCATTTCTGATATCCCTGACGTTGGGGTCAAATCTACTTCGTGGAGTGTGTTCTTCAAGATTAAAAGGTAAGCCTTGTATCGGATAATAAATGGAAGATTGATAGCTTCCCTTTGCATCATACTTTTTGACCAAAAGTTCCCGTGTAAATACTGTGTGAATAACATCTTCATCAGATATCGCCATCAGAGTTGTTCCCATAAACCGTAAAGGCATTGTGGGTCGCAATACCTCACCGACACCAATTCTAAATCCACCTAGTAGAATAAGAGGTTCAAAATTAATACGATTACCCAGGCTGTCCATTACAAGATATTTGGTTTCCAGACGTCCGAGTTTTGAACGGGAATCAGGAAAAGTAGCGAGATAATTCCCATCATTTCTTGGTTCAATATAGCCCGCTTCACCACCTTGATACCACTGTTCGAGCAAGATCGTACGCAATAAAGAATAATCTTCTGTAGAATATTCATTCATTCGTTGACCAGAATGATCGTATACATATATTTTTGATCCCCTTGTGTGCAAGCCAGCGATATGTCCATACTCACCTGGTCCTCCGCCTTGACTTCCCAATTGGGAGTAAAAAGTGCCGTCATCATTGAAAACATACAGAATTGGCATATAGTCTGGCTGAAAATTCCATACAATTAACCTGCCCTTATCATCAACAACAGCGCTCTGAATATTTGTCATATAAGGTTCTCCGGACTTGCCATAAGTCTGTTTGGGTATAAGCTCTAATGAATAAATGGGCTGTAAGTCTCCTGGATAGACAGTCACATTCTCCATTTGCTGTATAAGCGGAGGAATTGCTTCAAGCATAGAAACATGTACCAATTGTGATTCTTTTGTTTCATCAGCCGGTTCTGGAGTAGTAGAACATCCGATAATTAACATCAGGCAGAGCACTAATTGAATACATCTATACATATATCGATAACTTTTGGTTTATTGCGTCAAATTACATTTGAGGCCGAAATCAATATAGTGATTAAACCAACTATATAATTTTCATCGGTCAAGTTTAGCTAATTAGATCAGCAGCTAATAAGCATTTCAAGCAGACTCGCTTCGGGGCGCTGGTTAAGTTTACAGTTTGCGAAGTAATCCGTTTGCAATAACTTGTTCGGTAGGGTTTGCTGTTTAAATGCAAGGCCGTTACCTGCTCCTTAAACTACCGTACTGCAGCAGCCTGTCGTAGTTTTCCTGCTGATCCCGGAAATACACCCTTATCTGGTAATCCTGAGACGACTGTGCGAAAAATGCCGCCAGTCTTAAGTCGTCGATTCCAGAATTAGTCCGAACGGCATAAACGTAATCGTAACGGCCTTCCTTCATAAAGATGCGCGCAGAAAACGCATCATCTGCTTCGCTGTAGGTGAGCCTTTGTGATTCACTCAGATTCCAGTTGGTGAAGGATCCTAGTACGTAAACTTCTTCATCCGGGGCCATAAACGATGGTCGGTCCAGGTTGAATTCTACTTCTGTGTATCTTGCGCTTCGTCCGGGTTTTGGTGCACCATATGCGTATGAACGCGATGGCCGTGGGTTTACGTCCAGATCGACCACATCATACTGCAATCGAATAAGCGGCGGATCCCGCTCGGGCCGTACTTCAATTACATCCCGGCTGATGCTGAAAATGTCGTCAATCAATAATGGCCTGAACTCATATCTGCCGGGAAAGCCTTCGTTTCTGTCGTTATGCAACCTGATATAATCGGGGCTGGAAACATCCCGCTGCGATGCCCGTACAGATCTTCCCCAAAACTGATTCTGAGTAAAGTAAATATCAATATCGGTGAGGGGCAGATTCACAAATTCAGGGAAATAATATTCTGCGAAAACCTGGTGGTAGGGAAAGTTTCTTCCCTGAAAGAATTCAGAAATGGAAGCATCCAGACGTCCCCGGTCTTCCATCACAAAAAACGGGAGTGAAAAAAGCACCTCGCGCGTATTGTAATCCGAAACCTCAATCATAAAGTTACCGCTTACGCGAATGCCCAGCTCTCTGTTTGGGAATGAATAGCTGTAGCTGAAATATGAAGGCGATTGCCCCATACCCGGAGTCCCGCCGCCAATAACATCATCCTGAAAACCGCGGTTTACTTGTCCGGAAATGAGGCTGCTTTCGGTCCAGTCTGCGTTATAGTGGCGAAGACGTACGGTGAATGTATTAACGGTGCCGGCAAGCTCATCGAAACGGAGCGTGAGCGACTCGTTTGAATTTAGGGTGATGACCGGAACGCCTCCCGGAGAGTTTCGAAACAGCTCTATACTTCGAATGTAATCAGGAGGGGCAACCTGAGGCAGCACAGCCATGTCGTTTTCGACCGCCATGTTTACGGACTGCTCAGATTCGCCATTATTTTGTGAATCGGAATATAATGGCAGGCAGGACTGCAGTATAAAAATGGATCCCACCAGAATTAAACACGGTATTGAAACCGTGTTCAAACGTCTTAACGGGATATGAAAAATTTTAAACATCAAAATAATAGGTGCCGTCGAATGCTATAACGGCCGGACCGGTAAGGCAGAGATTAGAATAGCTTTTAGTATTTAGATCATACTCAAAAGATGTTTTGAGCACGCCGCCACTGCATTTTATATCGAATGAAAACGATCCGTCTTCAGTTGGGGTGAACTTTTTGTGATGACTTACGGCTGTGGCTAACGCCCCTGTGCCACATGCCAGGGTGAGGTCTTCAACACCGCGCTCATATGTTTTCATAAAAATTTGATCGGTACCTTTCTCGGGCCATACGAAGTTTACGTTGGTGCCTTTGGGAAAAAGATCGGCCCGGTTTCGAATGTCGCGACCCTGGGTTCGAAGTAAAGGCTCATCATCGAGATCTTCGGGCTTGGTCCAGGTTACGACATGCTCTGTGCCGGAATACACTTCAATGGCGTCGCGGTCGAACAATTGCATGGTTTCGCCCGGTGTTGGC
>PWID01000318.1 GCA_003555145.1 Balneolia bacterium
CCCTACGGAGTTGAACC
The DNA here is from genome assembly GCA_003555145.1 of Balneolia bacterium. GTDB lineage: Bacteria > Bacteroidota > Rhodothermia > Balneolales > Cyclonatronaceae > Cyclonatronum. The sequence goes on from PWID01000318.1 coordinate 18, forward strand.
TGATCTCCAAAACGAATCCAGCAATCTTGTAGACGCCTACAAACGAAGCGAACTGGTTGAAGAATCCGGACTTGGAATCTACGCCCTTAGCGCCATCATCGTGGATAAAGCCGAGCCAAGCGAAGCGCTCAAGGCAAACGTTGTGTGGTCGAAAGGAATCGATAATCCGAAATATCTGGTCTCTTCTCTTCAGCTCGACGCATTTCGTAAGGGTGATGCTATTGAGTCGGAAGACGACATAAAAGGTGAGAAAGGAGCCTATTTCATACATACGGATTTAGAGCTTTCCAATGGCAGCAGCAGGAGCTGGAATATTGTTGCTAACGTAAATCAGAATCATGCTCAAATTACGGCTCTGAACCACTCAATTACACAAAAAGCTGAGCTGGAAGACGAAATTGAAGCCGACATTGCAAGAGGTTCAGCCACCCTGCGCGAGCTGGTAGCCGGTGCAGACGGCCTTCGTTTATCAGCTGATTCCTACAAGGATGCGCGCCATTTTTCCAACGTGCTGTTTAACATCATGCGGGGCGGTACATTCGATCATAATTACCAAATCGAAAAGGCAGATTTTAGCGGATATCTTGCCAATGCCAGTAAAGAGGTTTTCGAACGCAATCAAGATGTTTTAAAGGGGTTGAAAGACACCTTCACAAATACTGAGCTATACAAGCTGGTCGCCGATAGTAAGGACCGCGATTTTTACCGCCTCAGCCGGGAATATCTCCCGCTGAAATTCAGCCGCAGACACGGCGACCCGAGCCGGCCGTGGAACAAGTTTTCCATTAACACGCACAGCGAAATAGACGGCTCCAAAATTCTGGATTACCAGGGCAACTGGCGCGATATTTTCCAGAACTGGGAAGCGCTGGTGCATTCGTATCCCGGCTTTATAGAGGGAATGATATTCAAATTTCTGAATACCTCCACCTTCGACGGTTACAACCCATATCGCGTAACCAAAGGCGGATTCGACTGGGAAACCATAGAGCCGGATAACCCATGGTCGTATATCGGGTATTGGGGTGATCATCAGATTATCTACATGCTCAAGTTTCTCGAGTTTTATCGCAATCACAAGCCCGGCGGTTTTGATCAGCTGCTCGAAAACGAAAGCTTTGTGTATGCCAACGTGCCGTACCGCATTAAGCCTTACGAGCAGATTGCCCGGGATCATAAAAACACCATAGATTTCGATTTTGATGCAGATCACGCCATCCATACAAAAGTAGCCCAAAAGGGCGCTGATGGCTCTCTGCTTTCAAGCGGTAAAAACGACATCCATCATGTTGGGTTTATGGAAAAAATTCTGGCATCCGTGCTGGCTAAAGTCTCTAACTTCATCCCCGAAGGTGGTATCTGGATGAACACCCAGCGCCCCGAGTGGAATGATGCCAACAACGCCCTGGTAGGCAACGGCGTATCTATGGTTACGCTCTACTATCTGCGACGGTTCCTCCAGTTTTTTGATGAAATACTAAGCGAATCCAAGGTTCGTGATGTAGAGCTTTCCTCCGAGATGAAGGAGTTCTTTACGAGTGTTGCCAGCGTGCTTAACGCCAACAGTGAGCTGATTGCCGGTTCCATAAACGACTCGGACCGTAAGGCGATTACCGATGCTTTAGGTAAAGCCGGCAGCACCTACAGAACAAAAATTTATGATGATGGCTTCAGTGGCGAAAAAGTAAGCCTTTCACTTGGCGAGCTAAAAGAGTTTGTGAAGACTTCTCTAAAGTGGATGGAGCATTCCATCGAGGCCAACCGCCGTGAAGATAATCTGTTCCATGCCTATAATATCATGAGCATGGAAGAAAACAGTATCTCGATTAGTTATCTGAGCGAAATGCTGGAAGGTCAGGTAGCTGTACTTAGCGCCAAATATCTTTCATCGGAAGATGCGCTTGGAGTAATTGAATCTCTCCGAAACAGCGCATTATACCGGAAAGATCAGAAAAGCTATATGCTGTATCCGAATAAGCAGCTGCCACGCTTTCTTGAGAAAAACACAATTCCGGCTTCTGAGGTAGAGCATTCACCTTTGCTCCAAAAACTGGTTGCTGACGGAAACATGCAGCTCATCCATAAAGACATTAAAGGTGAATACCACTTCGATGGCAATTTCCGCAACGCAGCGGATGTGAAAGCAGCACTCGAAACGCTGAAAGGCGCCGGCTATGAGAGTCTTGTCGAAAAAGACGGCTCCCGCGTGCTTCAGATATTCGAAAAGGTTTTCAATCATAAAGCTTTTACGGGCAGATCCGGAACGTTCTATGCGTTCGAAGGGCTCGGCTCGATTTACTGGCACATGGTTTCTAAACTGTATGTAGCTGTAGGCGAAATCTGCGAGCAGGCTAAAGCCGAAGGTGCTCCTAAAGACATACAGGATAAGCTGGCTGAACACTTCTATGCAGTTGCCGAAGGAATCGGTGTTCACAAATCACCGGCCGTTTACGGAGCATTCCCGACGGACGCTTACTCGCACACGCCCTGGCACCGAGGTGCACAGCAGCCGGGCATGACGGGACAGGTAAAAGAAGACATCCTTGCAAACATTGCCGAACTGGGCGTGAATGTGGAAAGCGGAAAATTAAGCTTTAGCCCGTTCCTTCTGAGAAAGGATGAATTTTCCGGTGATAGCCTGAGCCTGAGTTTTGTAGACATAACAAAGCAGGTTCAGGAATTCGACGTTCCCGCTGATGCCCTGCTGTTCTCCTGCTGTCAGGTTCCGGTAACCTACCGTTCTGCCGGCAAAAACACCGTTGAAGTTGTTCTTGCCGACGGGTCCACTAAATCATTCGATGGCTCCATGCTGGATCATGAAACCAGCGCAGCTATTTTCGATCGAACAGGAGTTGTGAAAAGCATCACCGTTTCGGTTGATGAAAAGCAGCTTCGTTAGTTTTTAAAATCACATAATTTGTTATGAAATCTCTGCAATTTGCTTTTGTATCCTTAATAATGATGGCTTTTGCGATGGCATGTACGCCAGAGCAGGATTCGGGCCACGATTTTTCCTCCATCACCATAACGGCTGAGGAAATTCTGGGTGATTCCGAATATCAGGCCATTTCGTACGGTGGCTACCGCGAAACTACGCGTGACATACAGCCAACAATCCCGCAACTGAAGGAAGACATGCTCATCCTTCAGGCTATGGGTGTGAAGCTGCTTCGCACGTACAATGTGCATTATGATGAAGCCGCAAACCTGCTCCAGGCTGTTCGTGAACTTAGCGACGAAGACCCCGACTTTGAAATGTACGTGATGCTAGGGGCATGGATCGATGCAAAAAACTCCTGGACCGACGAGCCGGAGCGCATACGTGATGAAGATGCCCCGCGCAACGAGGTGGAGATTGCCCGCGCGGTTGAGCTCGCTCAGCAGTATCCCGAAATCGTGAAAATCATTGCCGTTGGAAATGAAGCCATGGTTCACTGGGCAGCAGAGTATTACGTAGAGCCTCAAATCATCCTGAACTGGGTAAACCATCTGCAGGATCTTAAGGAGCAGGGTGAGCTTCCCGAAACGCTTTGGATTACCTCATCAGACGATTTCGCAGCATGGGGCGGTGGCGGCAGTGAATATCACACAGACGACCTGAACGCGCTGTACGAGGCCGTGGATTTCATTTCCATGCATACCTACCCTATTCACAATACCCACTACAATCCCGAATTCTGGGGCGTGCGCGATGATGAAGAAGGGCTCACCGATATCGAAAAAATCCATAACGCAATGGAGCGCTCTATGGATCTTGCCAAAAAGCATTATAACGACGTGGTGGCCTACATGCACAGCATTGGTGTGGACAAGCCTGTTCATATTGGCGAAACCGGCTGGGCGACTATCTCCAACGAATTTTATGGTGAAGGCGGCGCTAACGCGATTGATGAGTACAAGTCGGGCCTTTACTACAAAGCCATGCGCGAGTGGTCTGATGCTAATAATATCAGCGTATTCTACTTCGAAGCATTCGACGAACCCTGGAAAGATGCTGCAAACCCGTTGGGCTCCGAGAACCATTTCGGACTCATCAACCTGCAGGCCCAGGCCAAGTATGCACTTTGGGACCTGGTAGATGAGGGTGTTTTTGAAGGCCTGTTGCGCGACGGACAGCCCATCACAAAAACCTACGACGGCGATCTTGATGCCTTGATGGAAGATGTACTTGTGCCACCAACCGACCGCGAAATACGAGAAAGAAGACAGGAATAAAATAAAAAAGGATGATAATCCGACTTTGATTCGGCCACATAAACTCACTTAGACCTTACGCATGTCAGTTCAGGCGACACCACCCAGAAAGAAAATCCCGATTGTTCAGAAGGCTGCATTTGGCTCGGGTCATCTTGTTAATAATCTGTTTCCCGGAGCGCTTGGCGTTTTCCAGTTCTTTCTTCTGACTGCATTTGGAATAAATCCGTTTTTAGCCGGATTACTGGGTGGGTTACCTCGTCTTTTTGATGCCATTACCGATCCCATTATGGGCTATGTGTCGGATAACACAAAGTCTAAATATGGGCGCAGAAAGCCCTATATATTCATGGGCGCCATACTTGCGGGTCTGATGTTCATCATGCTGTGGCAGATGAATCCGGAAGCCAGCCAGATGTTCAATTTTTGGTACTTCCTGCTGATGTCTTTCTTGTTTATAGGTGCAAACACCATTTTTTCAACCCCTTTGATAGCAATGGGGTACGAAATGACAACAGATTACAAAGAGCGGACCCGGCTTATGGGTTTTGCGCAGATGATCGGCCAGTTTGCATGGATGATTGTTCCCTGGTTCTGGGTTATCATTGCGAACCCGAACCTATTTGCAGATCAGGCGGAAGGCGTTCGCACCATGGCATGGGTTGTGGGTGGCGCGTGTATTATACTTGGTATCCTGCCAGGTCTTTTCTGCCGTGAAATTGATCAGAAAAACATCACCAATCAGGCTAACCTTACGTTTGCGGAAGCCTTTGATAACCTGAAAGATCTTTTCCGGAAAATGGGTCAGGTTTTCAAAAACAGGCCGTTTGTGAGAATTTGTGGCGCTACATTTTTGGTGTTTAACGGTTTTCAGATGGTGGCATCGTTCAGCTACTTCATCATTCTTTTCTACATGTTTAACGGTGATTACGGGTTGACTGGTAACTGGCCCGCATGGTTTTCTACAATAACCGCATTTATGACCGCTTTTGGAGTAATTCCCATCGTTACCTGGATGGCCAATAAAGTTGGTAAACGCAATGCATTTATTATATCTACCGGACTTTCAATTGTTGGATACATTTTAAAATGGTGGGGTTTTAACCCTGAAGTTCCGATGATGATATTCATGCCGATTCCATTTATGGCATTTGGACTTGGTGGTCTGTTCGTAATTATGATGAGCATGACGGCCGACGTTTGTGATATGGACGAGCTCGAAAACGGAATGCCCCGAAAAGAAGGTACCTTCGGCGCTATTTACTGGTGGATGGTTAAGCTGGGGCAGGGAATTGCGCTCGTGCTAAGCGGCGCCGTGCTTGCTCTGGTGGGATTTGATCAGAACGCTACTGTACAGACAGCAGAAACCATGCTGAACCTCCGGATTGCCGATATCGTAATACCATCTGTAACGGCAGCCATTGCCATTTGGATAATGTGGGGATACAACCTCACTGAAGAGAAGTGCGATGAAATTCAGCGTAAGCTGGTTGAACGCCGGGGAGAAATTTAAAGAATTCAGTTCCATTAAATTAAAAATACATGTCATACAGAAAAGAACGATTTGAAAGGTTCAGGCCAACCGGGGTACCTGAGGAAATACATCAGCTGGACGGGCAGTCGGAAGATGAGCTGAAGAAAAAATTCAGAAAAATTTTGGAAGATGGTGTACACGGTTTTTGTTTCAGTCTGTATGAAGACGGGCAGCAACCTGGCGACATTATTTCTGAAGAACAAATTCGCAAAAGGCTAAATATTCTGAAGCCTCATACATCGGCCATTCGTTCTTTTTCTTGTATCGAAGGAAATGAGATTATACCCAAAGTCGCGAAAGAATTAGGCATGAATACACTTGTGGGCGCCTGGCTTGGCGACGATGCTGAAAAGAACAGAGAAGAGATAGACGGTCTTATTAAGCTGGCCAAAGAGGGACTTGTGGACGTCGCCGCCGTCGGTAACGAGGTGCTATATCGCAAAGAGCTCACAGAAGACGAGCTGCTGGCCTATATCGAAGAAGTAAAAGCTGCCCTGCCGGGAATCCCTGTCGGGTATGTGGACGCCTACTACGAATTTGTACAAAAGCCCCGTATTACGGAGGCCTGCGACGTTATCCTGTGTAACTGCTATCCATACTGGGAGGGCACGCCTTTCGACTACTCCCTGGACCATATGCGCCACATGTACCAGCTGGCCATTGATGCAGGCAAAGGCAAACCTGTAATTATTACTGAAACGGGGTGGCCCAGCAGCGGAGAGGGACTTGGCGGAGCACAGCCATCTCCTTTGAACGAACTGAAGTATTTTATCAAAACGCAGCTTTGGGTTAAGGCAAACGACATAGAAACCTTCTACTTCTCATCTTTTGACGAGGCCTGGAAAACCGGTACGGAAGGAGATGTTGGCGCGTATTGGGGCATCTGGGACTCCAAAGGAAATCTTAAATTCTAGCTATGAATACATTTAAAGAGCTGGGCGTTGAACCTGCAAGAGCGATATGCTACTCCGGTTTTCGTGAAGGTCAGAGTCCGGGTGAAACATACCCTACATACGAGCAGGTTAAAGAAGACCTGCTCATCATGGAGCCTCACTGGAAGTATCTGCGGATGTACGATTGTGATCCGCATGCGATCATGGTTTTGGACGTTATCAGAAAAGAAAAGCTCGGCTTTAAGCTTTTGATGGGCGCTTATATTGAGGCTGAGATGAATAATTTTAACTGCCCGTGGGATGGCGGTGTGTATTCCGAAGAACAGCTTGAAAAAAATAAGGCTCTGAACCGCTCCAAAATTGAGAAGCTGATAAAACTCGCAAATGATCACGAAGACATCATTTTTTCGTTGTCGGTTGGCAATGAAGCCTGCGTGGACTGGACCGATCACTATGTGCACGAAAACAAAGTTCTTGAATACGTACAGATGGTAAAGGCCGGTGCTAAACAGCCGGTTACCTTTTGTGAAAACTATGTGCCATGGCACATCAAGCTTCAGAAGCTTGCGAAGGAAGTCGATTTTATCTCCATACATACCTATCCGGTTTGGGAGTACAAGCATATCGAAGAGGCTCTGAGCTACACAAAAGAAAACTATTATTCGGTAGCTAAAAAATACCCGGATATACCTGTTGTAATTACTGAAGCCGGTTGGGCTACCAACTCAAACGGGCGGGGTATAGATGCAGATAATGTAAACGAGACGTATCAGAAAATATATTTTGAAAAACTGATGGCCTGGACGGACAAGGAAAAAATCCTGACATTCTTTTTCGAAGCTTTCGATGAACCCTGGAAAGGCTCGCCAGAACCTTTGGAGCCTGAAAAACACTGGGGTGTTTTTAAAGAAGACCGCACACCTAAGCTGGTTATGAGAGAATATGGTAAATCCCTTTCAAAAGAACCCATAACTCCGGCATAAGGGAACAAATGTATAAAAATGAAATTGTTGGGGGTAAATAAAGTGCAGCTGGCCGGGCGTGGAAATCCGGCCGGCTGCCTTTATATCTCCTTAAAGATTATCAAACAACACCTACACGAAAAATGACTGTATTATGAAATACTTAGGTTACTTACTCCTTGCAGGCGCGATGGCGATTGCGCTAAGCACATACGCTACCGGGCAAACCACTTCCGGTACAGAATGGGAATTGGTTTGGTCAGATGAATTCGACGGAAATGAACTAGACCTTTCTAAATGGTCGTATCAATACGGAACCGGCGCCTCTGAAGGCCTCTCAGGCTGGGGCAATAACGAGAAGCAGTACTATACAGATCGTCCGGAAAACATCTTTGTGCAGGACGGGCGTCTGCACATCGTTGCTTTAGAAGAAAATTACAACGGTATGGATTATACCTCCGCCCGAATCCGCTCTATCGATCAGGGTGACTGGCGCTATGGCCGTTTTGAAGCAAGTATGAGGCTACCCAAGGGTCAGGGAATCTGGCCTGCTTTCTGGATGATGCCTTCCGATGCTGTGTACGGCGGCTGGCCTGGAAGTGGTGAAATCGACATCATGGAGCTTATTGGTCATGAGCCTAATGTGCTGCATGGAACAATCCATTACGGACCGCCGCATAACTACAGCGGGGGCTCCTACACGCTGCCAAACGGTGACTTCAGCGATGACTTTTACACCTTCGCCGTCGAGTGGGAGAATGGTGAAATCCGCTGGTACGTAAATGACATTCACTACCATACAGAAACAAACTGGTTTTCTCAGGGACAGGGCTTTCCTGCTCCGTTCGATCAGCGCTTTCACTTTTTGCTTAACGTAGCCGTAGGCGGCAACTGGCCGGGGGATCCTGATGGCACTACACAGTTCCCGCAGACTATGGAAGTAGAGTATGTAAGGGTTTATCAGGATGCGAATGCCGATCAGCGCGTTTCTATGCCGCTATTATTCGAAGACCGTTTCTTTGATTACGATGTTGCCTTTACCGATTTTGAGGGTGGCTCCACAGAGGTTGTTGAAAATCCGGATCCGAACCATGTAAACAACAGCGACTGGGTTGGGAAAATGGTGAAAGACGGCGGTGCATTCTTCGGCGGTACCTGGTTCGAAACCGAGCGCGTGTTTTCTTTCGACAGCGGTCATAACGAAGTTACGATGAAGGTATGGTCACCCCGCGAAGACGTGCCGGTGCTGGTTAAATTCGAGCAGCAAAATTCAGAGCTCGAATATGAAATCATCACAAACACTACAACAAGCGGCGAGTGGGAAACCCTGCGCTGGAATATTGAGGCCGAAGCCTACAATATCGACTGGGATACCATCACCCTTATTTTTGATTTTGAAGAGGGTCAGGTTGGTGATGGAAGCGAAAACCACACCTGGTTTTTTGATGAAATGGACGTTTACGGCCTTGAGCTCAGCGAGCCCGATGATCCGGGCGGGGTTCTTCCCGTAGCTCTTCCGCTCACCTTTGAGGATCCAAATTTCGACTGGGATCGCGTGTTTACCGGATTTTCCGGTGGTGAAGCCGATGTGGTCGAAAACCCTGCTCCCGACGAGCTGAACGAAAGCGGCTGGGTAGGTCGGTTTATAAAAAACGGCGGTGCCTTCTGGGGTGGTTCGTTTTTTGTAGTAAGCAGTCCGTTTGTCTTTAATCAGGATGAGCACACCATTACCATGAAGGTTTGGTCCCCCCGCCCTGATGTTCCCGTTTTGGTAAAAGTGGAGCAGCAAAATGGAGTACAGGAGTATGAAATAGCCGTTAATACCACCACAAGCAACGAGTGGGAAGAAATGACCTGGGATTTGAGCGGTGCCGGTTTTACCACCGAGTGGGATATAGTAACCCTTATTTTTGACTTTGCTCAGGGACAGATCGGCGACGGCAGCGATAACTTTACCTGGTACTTCGATGATGTAAACGTATTTGCCGGAAGCGGGGGTACCAACATAGGCGATGATCCATCTGAAAATCCCCGCGCAATTGAGCTGAGCCAGAATTATCCTAACCCGTTTAACCCGACAACTCAAATTCAGTACACCCTGCCTGAATCTGAAGTCGTTCGTCTGGAGGTGTATAACCTGATGGGGCAGCGTGTAGCCGTACTGGCCGACGGCATGCAAAACGCAGGACGCCATACCGTTACCTTCGATGCAGCTCACCTCGCATCAGGCATGTACCTGTACCGCATCACAGCGGGAACGCATACCGAAGTCCGCAAAATGATGCTGATGAAATAAGGCATTCATTATACAGCGACATTTTACAGTAACAGTTATTGATGGGATGTTTTTTAAGCGGGAATTCGGTTGTCGATCGGGTTCCCGTTTTTTTGTGGGGTGATGAGGCGTGTTTACGCGTTCCATTGCACTACAATCTGCGCAGCGATTCCCACGAAGTGAAAATCCGTGTGATGGAAATTATCATACAAAAAAAACTGCCCCGTTACTCATCAAAGAGCAGTGAAACAGGTTTTTGTGGTACACATAGCCGCATACACGCTTTGCACTATTAGGATTTTGAAGCCACTCTCCAGACTTAGGATGTGGTGATTAACTCCGGGGCATCAATCATCGGAATAATATCATAGCTGTACACCAGCCGTGCAGCAGCCATGTTTAAATCATACAAACCGGATAAGTACTTTCACTGCTTAATCATCACGCTTTTAATGTTCACGAATTCTTTCAATCCAAATCCGCCGTGTTCGCGACCG
>PWID01000070.1 GCA_003555145.1 Balneolia bacterium
ATTTGCGGGTGCATGACGACGGATCTGAACACCTGCCGTAAAAATGGAGCGAGTGGCCGGAAATATCGAAATCGTAGAGCTTTTTCATCATGCTCTGGATTTCGAAAATGCGTGGATCACAAAACTCTATGATGGCACCGCAGTCGTCACAAATCATGTGGTCGTGCTGGCGGTAGGCGTAAGCGCGTTCGTAGTACGACTGATTCTGCCGGAACTGATGCCGCTGCACCAATCCGCACTCAACCAATAAATCCAGCGTATTGTACACGGTGGCGCGGGAAACGCGGTAGCCGGTTTCCTTCATACGGAAATACATATCATCGGCATCGAAATGGCCGTCGGCCTTGTAGGTCTCTTCTAGCACCATAAACCGCTCGGGCGTCTGGCGGTGACCATTGGCCTTCAGATACGTTCTGAAAAGCTCTTTAACTTCATCAATAGTTTCCTGGAGCGCGGGCGTTGCCATAGTGTACGAATTAGGTAGCGTGAATCAATTGTTGATTGTAAGCCTGTATACGGCTTTGGGTCTTAAAATACGACTTTAAACCAGAAAAAGTATGTATGGCATTTTCTTCACTCTTCACTGGCTTTAATAAAGTTATTATTTGCTGATCCGGAGATGATTGATAAAATCGTTGAAGTGCTGCCGGTTGTGCTGCCATGTTGATTCATAGCCGCTGTAAACAATCAGCAGGCCATATCCATCTTTGCTCAAATCTGCAATTTCGGTATGTACCTGCTGCTCTTCATTAAATGAATACAGGCTTTGTAGTCCGTCTATGCCTGTATCGCGACTAACGGCTTCATCACCAATACCGAATAGTTCTGTCCATTGTTCAGCAAAGTTTTCATCAGTTGGATTATCGATATAAAGCAGAGATATGGTGCTCTGTGAGTAACCGGCCTGCGAATCGTCGGGTGAGGTTCCTGTGGATACGACTATAGCCTGAGTCTGATCGCCTGACGCGGATTCAAAATCATCGGCCATCCATATCATGAAGTAATAGGGCACGGTAATGCCCCAGCCTTTAGCAGACTCTACCAGGAGGAATTCATTCTCTGAACTAATTGAAATATCATCAGGGAGTTCGTTGAATTCCTCGAACGGAGGAGAGTCTTCCGACTTAATCTCATTAAAGACCTTTGCTCCACCTAAAGCACCAAGGGGCTCTGTCCAGAAAAAAAGCATCTCGAGAAGGGCAGAATCCTCTTTAATAATGGAGCCTGTTTCGTGGTAAATATGATTCACCTTCGCGTTAATGAGCATATACAGGTATTCGCGGAGCGGGCCAAAGGTTTCGGCCGGAATCTGATGATAATTTTGATAAAGCTCATCAAGGAACTCAATTGTGGCTTCTTCCAGTATTTCGGGAGGCATTACCTCAAGATTGAGGGGTTCTGTTGAATAGGTATAGCTACCGGACTGTGCGCTGACAAGAGCAGGGGAAAGTACCCAGATTGCGCAAACTGAGAGGATTAAAAGGGAAACTGAAGTCTTCATCAGATGCTATTGTATGATGATTGAAATAAGTTAAGTTAGAGAACGCCTGAAAAGGTACAAAATTGAAACATTATATATAGACAGGGTGATGAAGCTGATACAACCTCCATCACAATCGCCCCTATGGATTTACTGTTATCCATACATTGCTGAAAATTGATGCGTAATTTCTATATATTCGAACGATTCCGACTTAAATCATCATTTATTTACACAGAATTAATATCGCGGGAGTTAAGCCCGCGCCGTTACTTGAAACTTAATCAGATTTTATGCCGACTATTGTAGATTTCAAGACCATCCCGGAGCTGTTCTACGAGCTTTCCATGAAAACTAAGGGACAGAACAAAACAGCTTATGCATATAAGCCGGGGCCCGATGAGGAGTACAAAGAAATTAAATGGGAACGGTTTGTGAAAGATGTGCACGCGCTGGCTGCTTATATGATGGATGCCGGGCTCAAGAAAGGAGATCGTTTTTCTATACTTAGCGAAAACCGCTACGAGTGGGCGTTGGTAGATTTTGCAGGTCAGATAATCGGCGGTATCAACGTTTCGCTTTACGCAACGCTTCCGCCCGAGCAATGTGAGTACATCATAAACGATTCTGGCTCAAAGCTTTTTTTTGTTTCTACCGGTATTCAATTGAAAAAAGCCGTAGAAATTAAGGGAAACACCAAGTCGGTTAAGCAAATAATAGCGTTCGACTCTCCGCCAAATAAAAAGCTTTTAGAAACAAAGAACGTACATCTTATGGAAACGGTGCTCGAAGAAGGCCGACAGATGTACCAAAAGTATGCAGATAAAATTCAGGCTGCTCTCAAAGAAGTTACCCCGGACGACTTGAGTACGCTGATCTATACTTCTGGCACTACAGGCAAACCCAAAGGGGTTATGCTTACCAATGCCAACCTGGTTAGTAATGTGAAGGCCGCCCACGAGGTAATTGAAATTGGCCCTGAAGACCGGGCACTATCCTTTTTACCGTTATGCCATGCATTTGAGCGTGTGGGCGGTTATTATGCAATGCTTGCCGGCGGTGCTGAAATCTACTATGCCGAAAGCGTTGATACAGTTTCGAAAAACCTGACTGAGGCGCACCCAACAGTTGTGGTGAGCGTGCCGCGGCTGTTCGAAAAGATGTATAACATCGTTCTTAAAAACGTGCAGGCGGGTTCTGCCGTTAAGAAAGGCCTTTTTAACTGGGGTATCGGCGTTGGCAAGAAATCCGTCACGAATTCAAACCCGTTCCTGAACCTGCAGAAGAAAATTGCCGATAAGCTAATCTTTGATAAGCTTAAAGAGCGCACGGGCGGGCGTGTACGTATTTTCGTATCCGGGGGCGCGGCGCTTCCGGGTGAAATCGGGACGTTCTTCCAGGCTGCCGGTCTAAAAATTACCGAAGGTTATGGTTTGACTGAAACATCGCCCGTTATGACGGTGAACCCATGGGGTGCAGAGCGTTACGGCACTGTTGGTCACGTAATTCCGGGTGTAACGGTGGGCATACAGCGCGTGGAGGATTCAAAAATCATCGCGAAGCTAAGCGGTGAAGATTACCCGAGCAAGCTTTCCAGCGACGAGGGTGAAATTCTGTGTAAGGGACCTAACATTATGATGGGGTATTACAACAAGAAAAAAGAAACCGAAGAAGTAATTGATAAAGACGGCTGGTTCCATACGGGGGATATTGGTCGTTTTGTTGACGGATATCTGCAAATTACGGATCGTCTTAAGCATATGATTGTGAATGCCGGCGGTAAAAACATTTATCCGGGCCCAATTGAGGATATGGTTAAGACCAGCATGTATGTAGATCAGGCGGTTGTTGTAGGTGAAGGTCAGCAGTTTATGTCTGCTCTTATTGTGCCCGATTTTGAAGCGGTTCGTGGCTATTGCAAGCAAAACGGTATTAATCCGGGAACAGACGAAAACATCCGGCAGAGCCAGGACGTGCGCAAGCTGTTTGAAAACGAGCTTAAAGTGCTGAATAAAAAACTGGCTTCGCACGAAAAGATTCGCCAGTTCCGTTTGCTTCTGGAACCATTTACCGTTGAGAACGGTATTCTTACGCCAACGCTTAAAGTTAAGCGCAAGGTGCTTGAGGCCGAATACAAGGATCTGATTGAGTCGATTTACGCCGATAAAGACTGATGGAGCACAAAAAGCCATCACACTAACATACATTTTTAAAAACAGAAGACGATTTAATGCTACAACCCGAAAAGCTAGAGTTCCTTGAGGAGCTGCTTTCAACACCCAGCCCTACGGGCTATGAAGTCGCCGGACAGCAGGTCTGGATTGATCATATAAGCAAGTTTGCCGACCGTATTGAAACCGACGCCTATGGTTCAGCTGCGGCTTTTCTCGATGTCGATAAAGATGCCATCACCGTTATGCTGGAGGCCCACTGCGACGAAATTGGCATGGTGGTTCAGCATATTGATGATAACGGCTTCATTTATATTAGCAGAATCGGCGGATCGGACCCGGCGATTTCCCGTGCCAAAAAAGTATCTATTCACTCCGCTAAGGGCGTGGTTCGGGGCCTGATTGGCAATACGGCAATCCATCTGCAGGATCGCGACAGCAACAAATCACCCGGGTGGAAAGATTTGTTTGTGGATATTGGCGTTTCATCCCGTGATGAGGCGCTCGAAATGGTTCGCATTGGTGATCCGATTACCTATTCGGAAGACATCGAGTTTTTATCGGATGATCTGATTGTAGCCCGTGCTATCGACAACCGTATTGGTGGATTCATTATCGCCGAGGCCTTTGAAAAGCTTGCCGCGATGAAGTCGGAGCTTAAAGTAAACGTGGTTGCTGTAAATGCTGTGCAGGAAGAAATCGGTGGATTCGGGGCCCGGATGATGAGCTATAGAATTCATCCGGATGCTGCATTGGTTACCGATGTAACCCACGCAACTGATAGTCCGGGCATCAATCAGAAAGAACACGGGCAGGTTAAGCTTGGTGAAGGAGCCGTAATTACCCATGGTACGGCTAACCAGAGACGCGTGGTTGATAAGCTGGTTGAAGTGGCTGAAAAGCAAGAAATAGCCATACAGCATGAGGCGTCGAGCATTCGCACAGGAACAGATACCGACAGTATTTTCCACTCGAAAACCGGTATCCCCTCAGCCTTGATATCCACTCCGCTGCGCTATATGCATTCTCCAACCGAAATGGCCAATTTGCAAGATACAGCGGCTGTTTCGAAACTAATGGTAGAGTTCGTGCGCTCGCTGGACTCGCGTGAGTCGTTCGATCTATTCTCCAAATAATATGATTTAGAAAAAGCCCGCTCTCGTGCGGGCTTTTTTATGATGTAACCTATTCCAGCCGAAGCTTCAAAAGCGTCTTCATTTAATCATAAAATCTGATATTAGATGATTCTCATTCGAAAAACTTTTCTGGTTCTGCTCTTTTCTGTGATGGGTTTTGGCTTAGCCATTTCTCAGGAAGATGCCAGCCTTCACAGCTTATTCGAACCGCTCACCCTGGAACAGTTTCCTCCGAACCGTACACCAGGTGGTGCCCCGGGACATGACTACTGGCAGAATGAAACCGACTATAAAATCAGCGTGAGGCTTAATGAAGCCGACCAGCGGATTGAGGGCTCAGTAGCCATCACCTATACCAACAACAGCCCGGATGAGCTCACCTTTCTGTGGCTAATGCTCGAGCAGAACTTGTTTCAGGAGGGCTCCAAAGGCGGGCGCGCCACACCGGTTGAAAGCTGGCGGTTTGGAAGCACGGGCTTCGACGGCGGCTATGAAATCAGCAAGGTTGAGATTACTTATGGCGATTCCGTCTACGAACCGGAGTACAGCATCCGGGATACCCGCATGAAGATCGACCTGGCCGAATCGCTGGGCAGCGGGGGAGACTCACTCACTGTGCACATCGATTATGCGTTTAACATCCCGGAATTTGGCGCCGACCGGATGGGGCGGATTAATCTGAGAAACGGCTGGGTGTACACCATCGCCCAGTGGTATCCTAACATGGCGGTTTATGATGACGTAAACGGCTGGAATACGCGCCCGTATCTTGGTGCAGGTGAATTCTACAGAGATTACGGTACGATTGAGTACGACATCACCCTGCCCTGGGATTTTATCGTTGGCGGTTCGGGAACGCTTCTGAATCCGGAGGAAGTGCTCACCCAAACGCAGATTGAGCGTCTGGAAGCTGCAATGGAATCAGATTCAACACAGTTTATCATCAGCCCCGATGAAATTGGCAATCCGGAAAACCGGCCGGTGCAGGAAGGTGAGCTTACATGGCGCTATAGTATGGAGCACACTCGTGATGTAGCATGGGCCGCCTCCCGGGGATTTATCTGGGATGCCGCCGGTGCCCAAATGCCGAGCGGCAGAACGGTGGCAGCGATGTCGCTGTATCCGGTAGAAAGCGCTGGTGAGTCACGCTGGGGCAGATCTACAGAATACACGCGGGCTAGTATTATGCACTACTCGGAAATGTGGTACGAGTATCCGTGGGATAATGCCATTAACGTAGCTGGAATTGTTGGCGGTATGGAGTACCCCGGCCTTTCGTTTTGCGGTTATGATCGGGGAGGAGCGTCACTTTGGGGCGTAACAGATCACGAGTTTGGCCACAACTGGTTCCCTATGATTGTTGGCTCCAACGAGCGCAAATGGTTCTGGATGGATGAAGGCCTTACAACTTTTATCGGGCACCTGAGTACGCTCGCTTTTAACGATGGCGAGTACACGCCCTGGATTCGCTCAATGGATCAATTTGTGCCAACGCTGTTAAGGGATGATGTAGAGTCCATAATGACGCACCCCGATCGGGTACAGCCTCAGAATCTTGGCTTTGTTTCCTACTTTAAACCCGCCATAGGCCTGCTGATGCTGCGTAACCATATTTTGGGTGAAGAGGTTTTCGATGAGGCGTTTCGTACTTACATCGAACGCTGGGCATTTAAGCATCCCACCCCGATTGATTTCTTCCGAACCATAAACGACGTATCCGGCGAAAACCTGGACTGGTTTTGGAGAGGCTGGTTTTATGAAAACCGCAATATCAATCTGGCGGTAGAAAAGGTGCAGGATATTACCACGAGAAGGGGAGCCTACGAAGGCGCGCTTATTACTGTAACCAGTCCTGGTGACCTGGTGATGCCGGTATCGCTTCGCCTGGTGTATGAAGACGGCAATACACACGAAGTCCGGCTTCCCGTCGAAATCTGGCATCGCTCACGCTCATGGACATTCAGACACAACGACCCAAGAAAGGTGGTGCGTATTATAATCGATCCGGATCGATTAATTGCCGACGTGAACCGTTCGAATAACGAATGGAACCGGCCGCGGGAGCGAACCGGAAGTCGTAATTAAACTGCTATTTTACTGTCGTACAGGGACTATGGATAGCAGTGATTAATGATTGTAAACATACAGCTCCGGTGATTTAAAAATGCGGGCAATTATGTATTTTTATCACGTTGTAAACATGGGGTGAATGGACAGGAAAGATGAAGTGTTGTTTAGCCTCAGAAAGAACTGAAAAGCGCGTAGAGAATTCGACTATTATTACACAGAGGTCCTGAAAGGTCTTTTAAAGTATTTTCATTAAACCATATCAGTCATTATGAATAAGCTGTTTGACCGTGAACGTTTTGAACATCGCCACAATAGTGCCACGCCTGATGATATCCGCACCATGCTGGATACTATTGGCGTTTCGTCACTCGATGAATTAATCAACAATACGATTCCCGAATCGATTCGACTGCAGAAGCCGCTGAACCTGCCTGAGCCATTAAGTGAGCATCACTTTCTGGATGAGTTCCGCCGCATAGCCGCTCAAAACCAAATTTTCAAAACGTATATCGGTATGGGGTACTACGATACTGTAACCCCTCCGGTTATTCAGCGCAACATACTGGAAAATCCGGGCTGGTATACAGCATATACTCCTTATCAGGCAGAAATCGCGCAGGGAAGACTAGAAGCGCTCATCAATTTCCAGACCATGGTTATCGATCTCACCGGAATGGAGCTGGCTAATGCTTCTCTCCTGGATGAGGCCACTGCCGCAGCTGAAGCCATGAGCATGATGTTTGCCACCCGTAAAGGCAGCCGCAAAAAAGCTACCCGCCTGTTCATTGCCGATGACTGTTTCCCGCAGACCATTGATGTCCTCAAAACACGTTCCGAGCCAATTGGAATTGAGCTTCTTATTGCACCCGTGGCATCATTTAACCCGGAAGATGAAACGCTGTTTG
The DNA here is from genome assembly GCA_003555145.1 of Balneolia bacterium. Classification (GTDB taxonomy): domain Bacteria; phylum Bacteroidota; class Rhodothermia; order Balneolales; family Cyclonatronaceae; genus Cyclonatronum. The sequence continues at coordinate 7,763 of PWID01000070.1, forward strand.
GGGCCATCTTCCAGTATCCGGATAACAATGGCGAAGTAAAGGACATCAGCGGGCCGATTGCTGATGCCGTTAAGAATGATGTGAAGGTTACCGTAGCGGCCGACCTGCTGAGCCTCACTCTGCTGAAGTCGCCCGGTGAAATGGGCGCTGATGCGGTAGTAGGCAGCACGCAGCGTTTTGGCATTCCCCTTGGATACGGCGGCCCGCACGCGGCTTACTTTGCCACTAAGGAAGAAAACAAGCGCCAGATTCCGGGTCGTATTATCGGGCTGTCTGTCGACCGTACCGGAAAAAACGCCTACCGGATGGCGCTGCAGACGCGCGAGCAGCATATTCGACGCGAGAAAGCGACTTCAAATATTTGTACAGCACAGGTATTACTTGCTGTAATGGCCGGTGCGTACGCAGTTTACCACGGGCCGCAAGGCCTCAAGCGAATTGCATCGCGCATTAACGCAATGGCCAGACTTGCAGAGAAAGGCCTCCAAAGCCTCGGCTTCACACAGCTTAACGCGGTGTATTTCGACACGCTTAAAATCGAAGTAGAGTCTAACGATTTACGGGATGCCGTACGTAAAGAAGCCGAGTTACGAGAAGTGAACTTCCGTTATTTCGACTCGAACCATATCGGTATTTCATTCGATCAGAAAAAAGAGCCCGAAGACGTGGCTCAGATCATCGATATTTTTTCCACTGTTCTGGGTAAGTCTGCCGGCTTTGATCTTGAAAAGGCCTCAGATGACATCACCATAACATTTCCGGAAGCCGTTACCCGTACGACTGAATACCTCACCCATGAGGTTTTCAACATGTACCACAGCGAGCACGAAATGCTTCGTTACCTGAAGCGTCTAGAGAACCGCGATCTTTCGCTCACCCACTCGATGATTTCGCTCGGCTCGTGCACGATGAAGCTGAACGCCACTACGGAAATGATTCCGGTAACATGGCCAAAGCTGGGTTCAATCCATCCTTTTGTGCCGGTTAATCAGGCTCAGGGATACAAGCAGATTATTGATGATCTTACTGACTGGCTTTCTGAAATCACCGGATTCCATACGGTTTCCATGCAGCCAAACTCTGGTGCACAGGGCGAATATGCCGGTTTAATGGCCATCAGAGCATACCACATCGCGAATGGAAACGAAAACCGGAACGTGGCCATTGTGCCATCATCGGCTCACGGAACCAACCCCGCAAGTGCGGTAATGGCAGGAATGAAAGTGGTCATCACCAAGTGTGATGAAAAGGGTAACATCAACGTAGACGACCTGCGTGAGAAGGCCGACAAGTACAAAGATGATTTGGCTGCATTGATGGTAACTTATCCGTCGACACACGGCGTGTTCGAAGCCGACATTCGTGAAATTTGTGAAATTATCCACGAGCGCGGTGGGCAGGTCTACATGGATGGTGCGAATATGAATGCACAGGTTGGACTCACGTCGCCCGGAATTATCGGCGCAGATGTTTGCCACCTGAATCTTCATAAAACGTTCTGTATCCCGCACGGCGGCGGCGGTCCCGGAATGGGCCCGATTGGTGTTGCGAAACATCTTGCGCCATTCCTTGCCGGACACGTTACGCTCGATAATGAGAAAACGAATACCACGGCAATTTCGGCTGCACCTTACGGAAGCGCAAGCATTCTGGCCATTTCGTATGCTTACATCCGCATGATGGGAAGCGAGGGGCTCACCAACGCAACCAAGCTGGCCATACTAAACGCCAACTATATTCAGGCGCGTCTCGAAGGTCATTATGATGTACTCTACAAGGGTGAGACTGGCCGTGTAGCCCACGAGATGATTATTGAACTTCGTCCGTTTAAGTCCGAGTGTGGTATCGAAGCGGTAGACATCGCCAAACGAATGATGGACTATGGCTACCATGCTCCAACTATGTCGTTCCCGGTTGCTGGTACAATTATGATTGAGCCAACCGAAAGTGAAGCGCTTGCCGAGCTTGACCGTTTCTGCGAGATGATGATTTCCATTCGTAATGAAATCCGCGATATCGCTGAAGGCCGTGCCGACCGTGAGGACAATCCTCTTAAACTGGCGCCTCACACTTCTGAGCTTGCGACCGCAGATGAGTGGAACCACAGCTACAGCCGTAAGCAGGCAGCTTATCCGCTGCCATGGATTTCGAGATCTAAATTCTGGCCAACAGTAAGCAGAATCGACGATGCCTACGGAGATCGTAATCTTATTTGCAGCTGTCCGGAAGTATCTTCCTACGAAAGCGAAAGTGAGCTGGAAGAAGTTTCCTAACTTATTTTAGCTAAATGATTTAGAAAAGAGCATTCATTTTGTGGATGCTCTTTTTTTTTGACACATCAGCTTTGAATTATACGCATATAGGGATGTTGGCGAGATGACCTCCGCAACAAAGAACTTTTTCTGATAGCCCACGACGCTTGACGGAAAAGACAGGACCATAACCAACAGTCCATAGGTAAGATCTGAAAGGCCGGGCCCGGTGAACGGCCCCGGCCTTTTTTTATGGTTTAAAGATGGTCGAAGG
>PWID01000091.1 GCA_003555145.1 Balneolia bacterium
AGACGAAGTAGAAATTGACGGAATCGCTATTCAGGAAGTAACGCACTGGTACAACGGCTATCAGGCTGCCTTCACTCCTACATTTGATACAGGTTTACCAGCCCAATATGAAACTGAGCTAAACTGGCTGAAAGAGCGCGACTTGTTTATCGACGTTGAGATTGTTAGCGCAAGCTACGACATCCGCCCGGAGCGGGTAGAATTTATGAGGAATGAGCTGCTTGCCTACGGCTTTGGCCAGTTTGGCCACGGACATGCGCACGACCACCACGACCGTTTTGATTATGATGAAGCTTATGCCTCATTCCGGCAAAACTACCTGAGTATAAAAAGCTACGGATTTAATCCGGTAGCCTATGCCTATCCTTACGGCGCCGGCCGGCTTATCAGCACCAGAAATGCACTCGAAGATGCGGGCTTTTTGTCCGGTCGCTTAAATCAAACGGTTTTTGAAGATTACGGACCCTGCATTATGGCTAATGGAGAATCTGCCCCACCAGACTGGATGAGGCTTCCTGCTCTTCGTATGGAAAGCTACGATTTTGAAGGTTGCGGCGGGGAAGAATGCATCAATGATCCACAAGAGTTTTTCAGCCACCTGGAGCCGTGTGTGGAACAAGGCGGGTGGTTATTAAACACCTATCACGCTATTGGCTTTGACGGTGAAACGGACGGCCGCCCTGTCGGATGGGGATTCTACCGCAGGGCAGACTTCTATGAAGAGATGGAACGGGTTGCAGAGCTACGCTCAGAAGGAAAGCTCTGGCTTGCACAAATGGAAGAAGCAACGCTGTATGCCAGACAGCGCCACGCCGCTGAATTCAGCGTTGAGCGTAAAGGAGAGAAAGAGTTTGAAATCTCGCTGAAGGACGGCAAGGAAAGAGACGTATTCCACATGCCGTTAACACTCAGGCTGCTTGTTGAAGAAGAGCTGCTCGGGCTTGATGCTGTGATTTTCGATCACGAGGAAAACGAAATTGCAGTTTTTGTACTTGAAAATGAAGCGCTGGTTAACCTGGTTCCCTCAGAGCAAGGGTATCGTTTGGTAATTCAGTAAACGGGCGGTTTTAGATTCGTTTCAAAGCTCTTCGGCATAGTGTTGAAGAGCTTTTTTTTGCAATAAGTTTGAAGAATGCTTCATCTAAATTATGGGACGACTTTGAATGAATGCACCGATTTTCATTTCAGGACGACGACCAATTTCGTATATTAACATGATTGATATTTCAATATAAAGCTGTGAAATGAAGATTTGCCTGATCGTTAACCCGGAAATTGAGCCACGCCTCGCGGTTGTCCGCAGGATCAGGGACTTTCTGATCGCCGGAAACCAGACCGTGCACCTGGCTGAAGCCATTTCGGCACGTCTTCCCCAGCCTCCATCATCCTCTCCCCTCGTTTCTGTATTTCCAACTGAGGAACTAGCCATCTCCGGCACCGATGCCGTAATAGCGATTGGCGGAGACGGCACTATGCTTCATACCGCCCGTCTCGTTGGCGAAGCATCCACGCCTATTCTGGGCATCAACAGCGGGCGCCTGGGCTTTCTTGCCGATACGCAGCTGCAGGATCTGGAATCTGCCCTCGGGCACCTCATTTCCGAAAATTGGGAGATCGAGGAGCGCTTCATGCTGGCAGCCGAATGGAACGGGAATCAGGCGCTGGCTTTCAACGAATTCCTCTTCACCAAACACTCCGGCGTGGCCATGATTACGCTGGAGGTGTTCTGCGACGATCAGAAAATTAATAAGTACTGGGCAGATGGCCTCATTATTGCCTCGCCCACCGGATCCACGGCCTATAACCTCTCGGCAGGTGGGCCTATCATATTTCCGGAAACCGATGTGATGGTTATTACGCCTGTTTGCCCGCACGCACTTACCACAAGACCGCTGGTACTGCCTGCAGACAGGGTTATTACCGTAAAGGCCACGCCTGCCAGTCAGCAAATTTTATTTTCTAATGATGGCAAAATTTGTAACATTAATAATGAAGAACTTACGGACATTAGAATCAGCAAGAGCCGGTTTAATGTTCGCCTTATAAAACTGCCCGGCCGTAATTATTTCGAAACGCTCCGGGCCAAGCTCATGTGGGGTAAAGACCTGCGCGAGTAGTCCGGCGGCAGTGAGCAGCCGGATATACCCTAAACAAAAGTATTAAACCTAACCTCAGAATTATTATGAAAATCACAGTTGTAGGAGCCGGTGGTAATGTAGGTTCAACCGCAGCCCTCACCGTAGCTCAGCGCGACTTCGCCAAAGAAGTTGTAGCTATCGACCTCGAAAAGAAAGACGGAGAAAAAACTTTTTACCCATCTAAAGGCCGTGCCCTTGATCAGTGGCAAACAGCCCCGATCCACGGGTTTAGCACCTATCTGCACGGAAGCAGTGACTATGAGGACACCAAAGATTCCGATATCTGCATTATTACGGCCGGCGTTCCCCGTCGTCCCGGCATGAGCCGCGATGATTTGCTGAGCATCAATGCAAATATCGTGAAGTCGGTTACCGAGCAATTGGTTGCCAAGTCTCCGAACACCATCATTATTGTGGTTTCGAATCCGCTCGACGTAATGACCTATGTAGCCTGGAAAGCCTCCGGTTTTCCGAAAGAGCGCGTTATGGGTATGGCCGGTATTCTCGATACGGCCCGCTATAGTGCTTTCCTGGCCGAAGAGCTGGACGTGTCTCCAAAAGATATACAGGCTCAAATCCTGGGTGGTCATGGTGATACCATGGTTCCGCTTCCGCGCTACACCACGGTTTCAGGGATTCCCGTGAAGCAGCTTATCTCTGAAGAAAAGCTGAACGCTATTATCGAACGCGCCAAAGTTGGCGGCGGCGAGCTGGTTGGCCTTATGGGAACATCAGCCTGGTACGCTCCCGGTGCAGCGGCAGCTCAAATGGCTGAAGCCATTGCCCTCGATCAGAACCGCATTTTCCCGTGTTCAGCTATGCTAACAGGCGAATTCGGACTGAAAGATCTCTACATCGGCGTTCCGGTTAAGCTGGGCAAAGGTGGTATCAAGGAGATAATCGAAATTGAGCTGGATAAAGATGAGCTTGCTCTTCTTAACAACTCAGCAGATTCTGTTCGCGGTACCCTCAAAGATCTTGAGCGCATCCTCAGCGAAGGCTAAGATGAAGCGATAAATGTGAATTTATGCATGATTTCGAAAGGCCCGTACAGAAATGCACGGGCCTTTTTGTTTATAACAGCTGAAGTATTAAATTGAAAAAGTCATCTATATGTAAATCACTGATTATTCATGTAATGTAAAGTTTATAAAGTCCGGTTTCTCTTCCATACTACTTTTGATTCGGCCGGCTTTTTGTTTGTTTTTTCATTAAAGAGAACCGGCAGATGATTATTGTCAGAACCGGTGAATGCTTAAACACTATATTTATGAAACAGATCGCTACTACCTTCATCTTAGCTATTCTTACAGCTGCCCTGGCGTGGAGCGATGCTTTCGCACAATCGGACGGCGAAACAATATACACTACCGATAATAGTCAGGCTGAGTGGACCCATACCTCAGGTATATCGCCGGGTTTAAACGGAACAGCTACAGGAATTATCCATCATGAAAATTACTTGCTGTTTAGAGGCTCTTTTACGCGTATAGGAGACCTTTCGGTATCAAAGCTGGCTAAGTACAATTTGAATACCGGTGAATGGGGATCGATAAATTACCCGGGTGGCATCATAAACGATAAGCTCATAAATGAAAATACTTTGTATGTTGCAACTCAGGAAGGCTTGTGGCTATATGATTTTATTGAGGATGACTGGCAGTTCGACGATAATATTCCTGGAAGAGCGTTCTCAATAGCCTGGTACGAAGATTCAATAGTTGCGGCAGGTGATTTTCATGATGATGAGAGCACTTCGGTTTGGTATAGTTTGATAAGATATTTTCCGGATACACAAACCTCCAGCGTTATTAACCCCTGGCCCTCAGATTATGCAAACATGACCCAGCTTGCTGTGAGGGGAGATACGCTCATTTACTTGGTCCCGATGGAGTCCGGTTTCGATCTTTACGATGGAATATTCGTTTATGATCTGATTAATGATGAACGCAGCAACATAGGTATGCTGGATAATGTTGGAAACATCAGATCGATTCGTATCAAAAACGATGAAATATACCTTACCGGCCGGTTCGAAAGTTTAGGACAAACGTCCGTAAAATCAGTTTTGAAATTAGACAATGAAGATTTATCACCCGTCCGCTTAGTTGATCCGGATCAGGATGAAAATCTGTTTTTGACGGTTTCATCGGTTGAAATTTATGGGGATGACATCTTTATAGGTGGCCTGAAAGTTGGAAATACTGATACCCACCTTTCGTTGATAAGAAACGGAGAGGTTATTGCCATTGATGGTATCCCTGGCAGCATCACATCTATGCTTGAGGTAGACGGAACCCTCTACATAACCGGCGACTTTGTAGAGGTAGATGGAATGGTCCACAGTAACGTTGCTGCTTATGATATTGAAACCGAAGAGTGGTTGAACTTATTTGAAAACATAAATGCAGGTAGTTATTTCAATAACTCTGTTAATGCCTTCACTCACCATGGAGACCACGTTTATTTTGGCGGCGCATTTAGTATAGGTTATGGAATAGGGACTACGGGTCTAGTGCGTCATAATCTGCACACAGGAGAGACAGACGTACCCGGAGTTATTGGTCTATCGCCGATTCCGGGGGGTAATTTTTTTGTTAATGCTTTAGAACAATCGGGGACAAATCTCTTTGTCGGAGGCCGTTTTAGTCATTCATCAGATACAAACATTCGGAACATCGCCAGATATGACATGGTATCCGGTGAGTGGAATTCATTAGGTGAAGGTCTGCCAACTATTATTAATGACATCGCGATTAAAGGAAATAAAATTTATGTGGGGCATAACAGAACGAACCTTCAGGGAAGTCTTTCTGTATTTGATTTCACCAGCAGCGAGTGGTCGGCAATTGAGCGGGAGGTTTTCACCAGTGGTGCGAATGTCACTAATCTTGCATTTTTAGACGAAGTCTTGTTCATTGCGAGAACATCAAGTTCCTGGAGTACACCTCCTTTAGGTCGTTATCTGATAAAAATGGATACAAATACGCAGCAGTTATCGGGATTTACAGAGGATTTTCCTCATCCGGTGAATGACCTTTATGTTCATAACGGAATCCTTTATGTAGCTACGGATAATGGATTATTTGAATATGACAGCCAAACGGATGCATTCATTAAGCGAAGTAATGAGGGTTCAATCGTTTCTTCAGTTTACTCAATTGGAGACGAGATGTTTGTAGCAGGGCGTATCCAAACTGGAGAAGGTCCGTTACAGGCCTTAGCAAGCCTGAGCTTTGAAACAGATGAATGGACGGATTATTCTGCTTATTCAACAGATATGAGCTTCTCGGCCCTTTATGCCATGGAAACGGATTTATATATCGGTGGCCTTTTCAATTCTATTGACGGCCAAAGCGCGTCCAACTGGGCCAGGTTAAGCACTTCCGGTGAAGTTGTCATTCCGGTTGATGTTCCGCCATCTGAGCTGCTGCCGAATTTAATTGATTTATCTCAAAATTTCCCCAATCCGTTTAACTCATCCACCAACATTGAGTTTACCACCCTTCAAACCGGTCATGTAAATCTTGCGGTCTATAACATTATGGGTCAGCACGTGGCCACTTTAATTAATGAGCCCAGGTTAGGTGGTACATACACGGTCAATTTCGATGCTTCAGGCCTTGCCAGTGGAGTATACGTTTACAGTTTGCGTGTGGGAAACAGTATTACAACCAGAAAAATGACACTGCTTAAATAGAATAACACGATGATGCTTAAACGTTGGTATTGGCTAGTAGGATCCGTTGTCCTGCTGGCAGTTTATAGCTGCTCAGATGACTCCGCCGGCCCCGTTTTGGAAGAGGATCCGGAACCGCTGATTTATGAGGTCATTAGCGATGAGCTTGTGATTCCATGGCAGATGGCTTTTTCGGAAAACGGAAAGCTCTTTGTAACCGAAAGAAGAGGGCTTGTAAGGCTGTTTCTTAACGGGCAGCTGCAGACCGAGCCATGGCTCGACTTAAGCGACTCACTTAAAACACCAGATGCCCCGTCGGTTGCCAACAGCGGGCTGCTTGGCATTACGCTCGATCCCGATTTTGATTCCAATGGCTACGTATATCTGGGCTACAGCTATTACGCCCCTTCAGAAGAATACGATTACAACAAGCTTGTGCGCTACATCCACGATCCGGAAACCAACACCGGTACGTTCGATGCCATTCTGCTAGATGAAATCAAAGGGCGGGGTATGCATAATACCGCGCAGGTCAAATTCGGGCCGGATGGGAAAATCTACTGGAGCGCGGGCGAACGCCACGTGGTTGAAACAGCACAAGACAAGAATGATCCTCCCGGAAGCATTCTGAGGCTCAATTCAGACGGATCTGTGCCATCAGATAATCCGTTCGCCGATAACTATGTCTATGCATACGGGCTTCGAAACTCCCAGGGTTTCGACTGGCATCCGCAAACAGGTGTTATGTTAGCTACAGAGCACGGCCCTTCCGGCAGTCAGGGATGCTGTCACGACAAAGTTAATCACATTATACCGGGTGGTAATTATGGATGGCCGGAAATTCGCGGAGGTGAAACTGCTCCCGGTATGATTGGCCCCCTGATTCACAGCGGTGTTGGAAACGACCGCGATGAGTATACCTGGGCTCCTTCAGGTGCGACGTTTGTACACTCAGGGCCCTGGGCCGGAAGCTTTCTGTTTGCAGGACTCAGAAGCCAAAGTCTCTGGAAGCTCGATATTCTGCAGGATGGGGATATCGTTGAAGAGGACAATCTCACCCGTTTCACGAACGGACGCTTCGGCAGGATCCGATCGGTTGAACAATCTCCGGATGGAGATATATACATCATTACAAGTAACCTGGACCAGCATGATGTACCGTTCGAAAAGGACTACCTGGTGCGAATAACGATAGAGTAGGAAAAGCTGGCGAAATCGTTATTTCTTTAGCTCAATCACAACAATCCAGGCATTTTTTCTTAAACCCGGCAGTAGTTTGAACAAGCCATTATCCAGCTTGTTTAACAATGCTGAAAATGGTTTCCGAACCGAGGTGAATGGTATAAAAGATGATGCTATGGAGGTCAGGTGATAGTAATGGACATTCACTTCGCTAAAGTACTTTTGGGCGAACTCAATATCTTTCATCAATAATGGGTGCTCATCTTCAGTACGAAGCTGCGGAGTTCTGTTTCGATAAAAATTTATGAACGGATTATGTCCCAAAGGCTCAAAAAAGATGGCAGAACCGTTTTTATTAAGAACCCGCTGGATTTCCGAATAGGATTTTTCTAAATCCAAATGATGCAAAATGCCGCTTCCGCAAACTTTATCGAACGTATTATCTTCGAATTCAAGTGATTCGGCATTCATCACAAAAAAATCCATATCAAGATTTTCTTCCGCAGCCTTTTTTTTGACCAAATCAATAGCTACATCTGAAATATCAATGGCTGATACATCTGCCCCTAAAGCAGCAAGAGTAAAAGCCTGACTCCCGGGTCCGCACCCATATTCCAATATTTTTTCCCTTTCACATTATTTTGTGTCAGAGTTCTGTAAAACTCTTTACTCAATGCAGTGGTGCTGTAGTATTTTTTTGTCGTCTGCCTTTTCTCCGAAGAAAACGCCTCATTATGGAAATCTTTTTCCCTTTCTAATCTGTCGTTTTTTTCGGCTGTCTTGATATTGTTTTCCATTTGTGGGGAAGAGTTGATTCCTGTCTGTCGGTCTGAAAAATCAGACTGGAAAGTTTTTTAAGATTTTAAGTTGAAGTATACAAGTTCTGAAAAAGGGTTGGGATACTCAATGAACCCTGGCCTCTGCGTCTAGCTGCTAAACTCAATTAATGAGAACTTTCTAAAATAGGAGTTTAAACCCAAATAAAAATGCTGCATTAAGCAGTAGAAATTTTTGTGCGATATAAAGTATAGTTTAAAGGTGGCTCTGAATTTCGTGACAGGAAAGCAATTTATCTCACTGCAAATGATGTCGCCAAAAGCGCAAATAAACCTATATATTTGAACCTGTGTTTATGCCGGAAGCCCAAATCATCAGTTTGCACTACAGATCAGATTAATGAATTCGAAACGAAAGAAAAAAGTACTCATTACCGGAGCAGCCGGTTTTTTAGGATCACACCTTTGTGACCGCTTTATTGCAGAAGGGATGGATGTTGTCGCAATGGACAATCTCATCACCGGAGATGTCGATAATATTGCCCACCTGCTGGGAAACGAGAACTTCAGGTTTGTGAGGTATGATGTAACAAACTTCGTGCACGTAAGCGGAGATCTGGACTACATCCTTCATTTTGCGTCGCCTGCAAGCCCGATAGACTACCTGAAAATCCCCATTCAGACGCTGAAGGTTGGCTCGCTTGCCATCCATAATTTGCTTGGCCTGGCAAAAGAAAAGAACGCTCGCATCATCATTGCATCAACTTCGGAAGTGTACGGAGACCCTACGGTGCATCCGCAGCCAGAAAGCTATTGGGGAAACGTGAATCCGGTCGGGCCAAGAGGGGTTTATGATGAGGCGAAACGGTTTCAGGAAGCAATGACCATGGCCTACCACCGCTACCACGGACTGGAGACCAGAATCGTGAGAATATTTAACACCTACGGCCCGCGAATGAGGCTTAACGATGGCCGCGTACTGCCGGCCTTTATTGGTCAGGCGCTTCGCGGGGAAGACTTAACCGTTTTTGGTGATGGATCCCAAACCAGATCATTCTGTTATGTAGATGATTTGGTTGAGGGTATTTACAGACTGCTTATGAGCGATTACAGCGATCCCGTGAACGTAGGCAACCCCGATGAAATCACAATCAGAGAGTTCGCTGATGAGATTATCAAACTGACGGGCACCGATCAGAAGGTGATTTACAAAGACCTGCCCGTGGACGATCCCAAACAAAGAAGGCCAGACATCACCCTGGCAAGGAAGCTCTTAAACTGGGAGCCTCAGGTCGACCGCAGCGAGGGTTTGAAACGCACCTACGGGTATTTTAAATCGCTGCCGAAGGATAAGCTCTACCAGACCGAGCACAACAACTTCGACGGATATAAAAAGCCTTAGAAGGCTTTGCAAAACCGTTTATTTTTGTGGCGGCGTTTATTACGACCAAATCCCCTTGGTTTATCAAATCCTTCCAGTTAATATGCTCCCGCGTTGAATTCATTCTTTCTGTAAATAGCTAAACTAGTGTAGATAGATGAACATGAAATCGTATGCGCGAAAAAGATTATATTAAAATCAGGTTGATATATTGAAGAAGTTAGCCCGAATTATTCAAGAAAAGGTATAATTGCACTACTAAGTAATTGGTTTAACTTACTTAGCATGAAATGTGAAGTGCGGGACACACGCCAACAGACTATACACGACTTCACATTACTGACCGTTGTACAATAGAGGTCATTTTTCTTTAAACATACGATTCATGAGTCAGAACTTATTACAGAGAATTACAAGAATCCCCGACGTTTGTCATGGAAAGCCGACAATACGTGGATTACGCTATCCGGTTGACTCCATGCTCGATTTACTTGCTTCCGGCATGAGCATAGATGAAATTCTAGCGGATTATCCGGATCTGCAGAGAGAAGACCTTCTGGCCTGTCTTGAATATGCTGCTCAGTTATCCCGAACTAAAAAAACTCAAAAAGTTGCTCAGTGAGAGTTCTTGTTGATGCTCATCTCCCTAAACGTCTGTCGGATTACTTCTCCGCCAATGGAGTTGAGTCTAAACATACGTTGGAATTACCCGGTCTCAATGCAACTACAGATCAAGAGATAATACAAATAGCAGACCGGGAAAACCGGATAGTCGTTTCAAAGGACAGTGATTTTCTGGATAATTATATTCTGGATGGAAGTCCCCAAAAACTGTTGATAGTATCAACCGGCAATATCAACAACTTAAATCTGATTCGGCTATTTGAGAAGAACCTCGATTCTTTAAAATCGCTGTTTCTGGATAATTCAGTGATTGAAATAAATGAACAGGAAATTCACGTTCATTATTAAAGTTTATAAGACCGTTTCTTCAGCTACTTCCG
>PWID01000258.1 GCA_003555145.1 Balneolia bacterium
CATCATTGTGGAACCCTTTCAGGGTTCATGAGATTGTTGCTCCGTTCCCCCGGGCTTACGCACCGGGGCTACGCACGTTCGATCCCTTCAGGATCGCCAATTCGCTATTCTCATTTCTAGTATCAAATATCGGATATCCTCTTGCCTACAGCCTGCGGATATGGAGGGGTTGATTTTGTAATTACGATCAAAGCCTAATATAAACGGATATAATGCCTGTTTTACCACACATGTCAAAACGTTTTGGACAGCTGTGAGCAGTAATCAGTAATCAGTAATCAGTAATCAGTAATCAGTAATCAGTAATCAGAGTCACCGGAAATTCGCATTTCCGTTAAATCTTATTGCAGATAAAGTCTTGACTCGGCAAAATACCCGGTCTGATAATGATCCCAGTCGATTTTAACGGTCCAGAGTCCTTTGGCTTTGCCTTCAAGTGTGATGCGTTGTACACCCTCATCATCAGGATCCACAGGAAGCTTCACATCCATGGAGGAGCCGGAAGGGCGGTAGAGATGAACAGTGCCCGTGAGGCCATCACCCCGCATGGAAGCAGGGAAAATGATGTCAACATAATCGCCCGTTTGCTCAACCCGTAGCGGCTCATCCAGATTTAGAGCACGCTCGCTTCGGTCGATATGATCCTGATAGGTTATTGTTGCTTCGTAGTACTGTTCCACTACCAGATCGGTTTCCTGAGTGAAAGTAAAAAACACGAAGGATAGCGTTGCGATTACAAACGTCATGTAAAACAGGAAAATGCCAAGTGGCCACTTCCATTCTTTTTTTTCTTTTTTAGGTTCCATTTCAGCGAGGGTTTGATGTGGTTGAATTAAAATTGATTTTTAAAGTAGGCTAGACTACTCGCGAACCTGAGGTCCAATAAATCCGGTTTGAAGCGTTTGAAGCAGTTTTCCGTCGCGATAAACACCAAACTCAACCTGGGTTTGAGCCCCGGTAAGCTGGTCTCTTTCCAGAAATACCATAATGCGGTTTTCGACCTGCTGCTGGCCCGGAATAGTGCGCTGATCGCCCAGCCATTGAATTTCGCCTGAAGGAAAATGAAGCCTAAGCTCCACGTTCATATCATCAAACGTTTTGTTAAAGAATCTGGCGTTGTAGAAGTTGGAAAAACGGTCGCCCGGCAACTCATTGTAAAGCATGCCTGGCTCGCGTAGTATCACGGTATAGACTTCCGGGCGTGTTACAAACAGGTAAAGAAAAATTGAAAATAGAAGGGCGAATACGGCCAGATACGCCTTCACCCTTGTGGTAAAGAAATTAGGCTTGGTGCCTTCGACCACGGAGTTATATGAGGTATAGGTAATGAGCTCTTCGGGCTTGCCTATTTTCCGCATAACATCGTTGCAGGCATCAATACATGCCGTACAGTTGATGCATTCCAGCTGTATACCATTACGGATGTCGATACCTGTAGGGCAGACCTTTACGCACTGCTCGCAGTCGATGCAGTCGCCGTAGACTTCTTCTTCAGGGCCTTTTCTAGGCATATTGGTTACTACACCGTCCTCCTTTTTGCGCTTCCCAACCTTGGCACGGCCTTCACCACGGGCAAAATCGTAGGTTACTGCAATACTGTCGTCATCAACCAGTACAGACTGTAAGCGACCATACGGGCATGCCACTATACAAACCTGTTCACGAAAGCGCGCAAAAACGCCATAGAATAAGCCGGTAAAGACCATGGTAGCAATAAATCCCCCAAGGTTTTCAGCAGGACCTGCCGAAACAATCTCTAACACCTGATCTTTGCCAATAATGTAGGCCATAAACGTATGGGCAATGGCCAGCGCAAGAAGAATAAAAAGCGCGTGTTTACTCGTTTTTTTGATAAACTTCGTACGGTCCATCGGGGCGGCATTCAGCCTTTTTTGCTGGTTGGCATCACCCTCAATCCAGTACTCTATTTTACGAAACAGCATCTCCATAAAAATCGTCTGCGGACAGATCCAGCCGCAGAATAATCGTCCCCAGATAGCTGTAAAAAGAACTATGAAGACAATGAAGGTCATCATAGCGAGGAAAAACAGGTAGAAGTCCTGTGGCCAAAATACTACACCGAAAACCACAAAAGTACGCTCGAATATATTGAGCAACAGCAGCGGGTTTCCGTTTATAGTGATGAACGGGCCGGCAAATAAAAAACCAAGCAAAAGCCAGCTTAGGTACGTGCGCAGTTTGTACAGGCGCCCGCTTGGTTTTTTTGGATAGATCCAGTTTCGCTTTCCATCTTCGGTAATGGTAGAGACAAAATCACGGTAGCTTTCATCGTGGGTTTTGGGATTTGCCTCTTCTTTGTTGGGTTTACTCATTGAAATGGCCGTTTCTGACAGCTTTACCGAGGTTCTTTACGGCTCAGCAGTGTTACTAGAAGTACTGCAGGATTATCCGGCAGCGGTGTTCAGTTTGTTTTAATAAAGGCAGGTCGTGATCCTGAGATGAAACACGACCTGCCTGAAGGTGTTGCTATATTTTTAACTACTCTTCAGCAGGATGCTCTTCCGGAATTTCTTCCACACATTCTACTGCTCTGTTCATGTTAGGAGCTTTGGGATTATCCGGTTCTGAACCACGAATATACATGATGTAGCTGGCAAGCATAATCAGCTCATCATCCGGAATGCGAACCGTACTACCATAAGGAGGCATACCCTGAGCAGGAAATCCGTCTTTGATGCTGGAAATAACCGATTGGAAATCACAACCGTGTTTCCAGTAGCTGTCGGTTAAATTGGGGCCTACAAGACCCTGCCCCTCGGCACCGTGGCAGGTAGCGCAAAGGTTTCTGGATGCGCTGTAAATCTCGCGTCCGCGGTCTATGCTCTGCATATCAGTAAGAATCTGAGCTTCGGCGAAATCGACAACAAGATCATCTGTGGCGCCGTAGCGTTCTGCAGCCATGGCCAGTTCGATTTCATACTCTTCCTCCTGCGAAGGTCCCCAGCCGGTTACCTCGTAATATAGAAGATATACGACCGAGAAAGCGATGGTGAAGTAGAAACCCCACAACCACCAGGGCGGCATGTTATTATCCAATTCCTGAATTCCGTCGTATTCGTGATCCATCAGAAGATCGCGCTCGTCGTCGAGAATCAGGTTCTTGTCAAATTTATCCTTTGGTTTGTTGTTATCTTCAGACATACTTAATTCCTCGTTTCCTTAGGATCAGCGGTAAAAATATCATCAGCGTCGGAGTCGGGGCGAAGAGGCATGTTTTCCAGCTCTTCGACCTTCGACTTGCTCATGGTGAACACATAGCCCAGCATGAGTGCAAAAAAGCCTACAAAAATGACGAGAGAGATCAGGGGAAAAATTTCAATCCCCTGAACGGTCTCGAGTACGTTTCGTGCCATAATAGTTGTGTTTTAAAAGTGAAGGTTAATTATGGCTGGCCGTAGCTGAAGCATCAGCCTCATCATCCGTTCTTAGCGGTACCGCGTCGGCCCGGTCGCCCGGCTGCGCGCTGATATCCGTACCAAGGCGCTGCATATAGGCAATCATGGCCACCATTTGGCTATCCCATTCAACGTCGAATCCACTGCTGCTAAGACCGTTCGCAATTTCTTCGGCCTGGTTGCGGTAGTGTTCGATAGCGTCCTGATCAAATCCTTCGGCATAAGGCACCCCAAGGCGCTGAAGCGTGCGGATTTTGGCGGGAATCGACTCTACACGCGTAGTTTGCGTAGCGAACCAAGGGTAGGCCGGCATAATAGATCCGGGCGATGTAGAGCGTGGCTCCATGAAGTGCATGAAGTGCCAGGAATCCGGATATTTACCGCCAATACGGTGCAGGTCCGGCCCGGTACGCTTCGATCCCCAGAGGAACGGACGGTCGTAAACGAACTCGCCGGCTTTTGAATATTCGCCATATCGCTCGGTTTCTGAACGGAACGGACGAATCATCTGGGAATGGCAGCCAAGACAGCCTTCTGCGATATAGATATCACGGCCTTCAAGCTCAAGCGGCGTATAAGGTTGTACACTCTCTATCGTTGGTACATTCGAGCTTATAAGCGCTGTTGGTACATATTCTACAATACCACCAATCAGAATGGCGACTGTTGTAAGAATGGTAAACAGCGTAGGCTTGGATTCCAGCCAGCGGTGGAAGTTACCTTCTTTGCGCGAAGTGGATACAATCTCTGCTACCTGAGCTTCTGCTTTTTCGTCGGCAATCAAAGTGCCTGAGTTCATGGTTTTAAACAGGTTGAACGTACCAACCAGTACACCCACAATGTAAAGTGAACCACCCACGGTACGGGCGATGTACATTGGAATAAGGTGTGTAACGGTTTCCATGAAGTTAGGGTACATCAGGGTGCCGTCAGCGGTGAATTCTTTCCACATCAGCGACTGAGTAATACCGCCCCAATAGATTGGAATCACGTAGATTACCATACCCATAGTTGCCGCCCAGAAGTGGAAGTTGGCCATTTTTATACTGTACAGCTTGGTGCCAAATATTCTTGGTACTATGAAATACAGCATGGCAAAGGTAAGACCACCGTTCCATGCAAGTGCAGCGGTATGTACGTGGCTGATTACGTAGTCGGTGTAATGGGTGATGGCGTTCACGCTTTTGAACGACATCATAGGCCCTTCAAACGTAGCCATACCGTAGGCAGTAACACCCACGACGAGGAATTTTAGCACCGGATCCTGTCGAACACGATCCCATGCGCCGCGAAGGGTAAACAAACCGTTAATCATACCACCCCAGGATGGCGCGATGAGCATCACCGAGAACACAACGCCCAGCGACTGAGCCCAGCCCGGAAGCGCGGTGTACAGAAGGTGGTGAGGACCAGCCCATATGTAAATAAAGATCAGCGCCCAGAAATGGACAATCGATAGTCGGTAGGAGAAAATCGGGCGGTTTGCTGCCTTAGGAATGAAGTAGTACATAAACCCAAGGAAAGGCGTGGTTAGGAAGAACGCCACAGCATTGTGCCCGTACCACCATTGTACCAGCGCATCCTGCACACCAGCGAACATCGAGTAGCTTTTGAGCATATCAACCGGCAGAACCAGGTTGTTAACGATATGCAGCACAGCAACCGTAATGAAGGTGGCTATGTAGAACCATATGGCAACATACATGTGTTTTACACGGCGTTTGTAGATGGTTACCATCATATTCACGCCAAAAATCACCCATACTACAGCAATGGCAATGGCTATCGGCCACTCCAGTTCAGCATATTCTTTGCTTTGTGTGTAGCCAAAAGGAAGGGTGAAAACAGCAGAGACAATAATTGCCTGCCAGCCCCAGAAATTTAGTTTACTGAGGGTGTCGCTCCACATCCTGCTTTTGCACAGGCGCTGCAGAGAGTAGTAGATCCCCAGAAAAATGGCGTTGCCGGCAAAGGCGAATACAACGGCATTGGTATGTAGCGGACGCAGGCGGCCATAGGACAATTCCGGAATGAATCCCAGAAAGTTTGGCGCGAACAGTTTGATTGCAATAATCAAACCTACAAGCATACCAATTACACCCCATATAGCGGTCGCAATCGCAAAATTGCGGACAATCTTATTGTCGTAGTAAAAGGTTTCAGTTGCCATGGTTTATGATTTGTTTGTGTGTTGTGATTTTTTGGTTTGTTTTTCTTCAGAGTCTTTCGTCGAATCGGTACCGGGCTCGTCATCAAATAAAATGCGAACCGATGGTGTGTATTTGTCTTCATACTGTCCGCTCTTCATGGCCCAGATAAATGCCAGAAGAAATCCGGTCGCAATAAGCAGACTGAAGGCGATTAACATGTACATTACGCTCATGTTTGTAATCCGTTTTTCCACGCAGCCCAGTGGGTTGCGATGGTAGTGAAAAAAATGACAGAAATTGAACTCACAGGCATAATGATCGCGCAAATGAGTGGGGAAAGCGTGCCGGTTACGGCGTAAGAAAGCCCGATAATGTTGTACAGCAGCGAAATACCAAAGCTGATGTAGATTATAGTGATGGCTTTTTTTGAGAATCCGAGCACCCGGTCGAGAAGCCGCAGGGAGCCGGCCTCCATAATTACGTCGCTGGCCGGAGTGAAGCTGCTGGTGTCTTCGGCCAGCGAAATTCCTACAGTGCTCGAGCGCAGGGCACCTGCATCATTCAGACCGTCGCCAATCATAAGCACCTCGGCTTTGCCGGCTCTCAGACCCTCAATAAACGCAAGCTTGTCATGGGGCGTCTGGCGAAACCGCAGCTGACCTTCGTTTCCGAATACGGGCGCAAGATTTTTTTGCTCGCGGTCATTATCGCCGGAAAGCAGGTACACGTTTTCTCCAACGGAGTTGCGCAGGTTGCCTACGAGCTCGTTCATGCCGGTTCTGTACTGGTTGGCCAGTTCGAAATAGCCGGGTATGATGCCATCAATCGAAACATAAACGCGTGAAGCATCGGCGGAATCGGTATTGTTGACTTCTTCTCCGGCTCCAACCCATTTTGCAGAACCTATCCGCACGGTGTTTTCATTTATGATGGTTTCCGTGCCTTTGCCGCTTTCCTCGGTGTACGAATCGGGGCGAAGCAGCAATTCCTGAACCGGAGTCTCTACTCCTTTCTTCAGGTGATTGTAAATGGTACGACCAAGAGGGTGTGTATTCTCGTGCAGGGAAGAAAGAAGAAGCCGGATTTCATCCTGATCCAGATTACGACCCCTGAAGGCTACATCGCTCTGGTTGCGGTGCGTGAGCGTGCCGGTTTTGTCGAAAACCACGCTGTTGATTACAGCAAACTGCTCCGTGACCTCAGAGTTCTTCAGGTAAATCTTGTTCTTGCCCATAATTTTGGTGGCCCAACCCAGTGTGAAGGGGGCCGATAGCGCAATCGCACACGGGCAGGCAATTATGAGCACGGCAGTAAACGCATTAATGGCCAGGCCGGGCTCGTTGGGCAGCCAGTACAGAGCAGCAAGAGTGGCGATGCCCAGTATAGCTGGAGAAAAATACCGGCTAAATCTTGCCGAAGTGGAGTGTAATCCCTCTGCTTTGGGCTTGCGGAATGTCTCGTTGTTCCAAAGCCGGGTGAGATAGCTGCTCGAAACCGGCTTAACGGTTTTAAAAAGCGCGGAGGTCTTCACATTTCTTCCGCCGGCATAAACAAGTTCGCCTTTAGTTACATGAATGGGCTCGGATTCGCCGGTTACGAAGCTGTAGTCCAGCCAGGCCTCGGTTTCAAGCAGAATGGAATCAGCAGGAACGAGCTCCCCGTTGCGGATTACAATCTTGTCGTCGGTTTCAATTCGGGTGGCGGCCACGCTTTCTTCTTCACCCGATTCTGTGAGACGAATTACAGATAACGGGAAATAGGCCTTGAAATCCCGGTCGAAGGAAAGGCTGTCATACGTTTTCTGCTGGAAAAGACGTCCGACTAAAAGAAAGAATACCAGCATGGTGAACGAGTCCATATAACCCACACCATAGCCGGAAAAAATCTCGTACAGACTTCGGGAGAACATCGCAATAATTCCCAGCGAAATGGCAATGTCCATACTCCACTGCCGCTGTCGTATACTCGTTATTGCCGGTTTATAAAAGTCCAGACTGCTGTAGAAAAACACTGGCAGCGCCAAGATAATATTCAGCCCGCCAAAGAGCTTTAAAAACTGCTGATCAATTCCGCCGGGACCGGCAAGATACTCCGGTAAGCTGAACAGCATAATATTACCGAAGGCAAAACCAGCTATTCCGATTTTTAGCAGCAATGGCCGGTTGTTGTGTTTTTGCTTCTTCTCGCTAAGGTGGTCCAGGCTTAAGTCCGGCTCGTAACCAATTCCGGAGAGCAAACCTGCAAGTCTGGAAAGCGGCAGATTTTGGATATCAAAATGTATGGATGCTTCTCTGCGGTCGAAGAAGACTTCAACCTGCTTCACTCCTTTCTCAAGCTTATGAAGGTTTTCGAGCAGGTAAATGCATGAGCTACAGTGTATTTGAGGCAGCCGGAGCGTAACCCGGGCCTGTTTTCCGTCGTTAAAATCAAGAAGCTTCTGGCCTACGGCGGGGTCATCAAGATGGGCAAATTCTTTGGATTTCTTTGCTTTGCGCATTGAAATACCGGGGGTGTCCTTATCGAGACTGTAATAAGAAGATAGCCCGCTTTCGCTCAGAAGCTCGTACACAGTCTGGCAGCCATGGCAACAAAAACTATTGTCGCCACTGCTTATAAGCTCTTCCTCGCATGGTTCACCACAATGGGTGCACTGCGTTTTTTCTAATAGTTCAGCAGGCATTTGTTTTACTCAAAAAAATCAGTTTTTCGCTCTTCGCTCGAATCGAAAAAGACCGTCTGTCATCATGGTCGAGGTATCGTTAGCGAGTTCCTCAAGCGTGGTTGATTTCAGCCATTCCTCAATTTTCCCGCGCTTTTTCCCCCATTCTTCATGGAAAGGGCAGGGTTCAATATCGCCGCAGCCACTAATGCCCAGAAAACACGTCTGGAAAAATTCATCACCCTCCACAGCGGTTACGATGTCGAACATGGTAATTTCAGATGCATCCTTAGCCAGGTACACGCCTCCATTGATACCACGCCTGGTGCCAATAATTCCAGGCTCAATCAGATGGGTGAGCATCTGACTAAGGTAGGTGCTTGGGCTGTTGAGCGGCTCGGCCAGTTTTGAGGCCGAAACAGCAACTCCTGTTCCCTGTTTGCTCAGGGAAATCAGCGCGGTAAGGGTGTATTGGGTACCTAAAGAGAGAAATTGCATGGTCCGAATTCTATATCCGATATTGATATTAGAATATAGGGGTAAAGCTATTTAGATAAAATCTAAATGCGACATTAATATTCGATTATCTGATTATAGGGACCAATTCCGTATCCGTTTGCCGGGTATAGCTTTAGCAAAATCAGGCCCAGCCGGACTGCAGTAAACAAACAGCTTTTGAGTCAGATTTGCGCGTAAGCACATGATCGAAGTTGAGGTTTTTTGAGGCGTCCTCAAGCGGTCGACAGTAGGATTCGATGGTATCACCATAAAAGCACTCGGCTTTAAATACGATGTCGAGAGACTTAAGCTTCTTATTTTCAAAAACCGTTTCCGGTACGCTCTCAATACCCCACTCCATATATTTCACATTGTTTACGTGCCGGTTTAAATCCAGGTCGTGCCTGCGAATGCGGAATTCGGAGGTACATGTGTCTTCAGAATCGTCATCCGGGTCGAAGCCGGTAAGGCGTTGGGCAGGGAAGGGCATGATTTTGGGCCCGAATGATTCACTCACGTCTTTTACGCTGTCCGGAACGCCAACTACGCGCCTGCTGTCGAGATCCAGAATCACCCAGCTTGAAGTTGCCCGAACGAGGATTTCACCCGCTTCATTTTCAACTTTATAATCCCGGTAGGCCAGGATGCGGTCAGCTCCGGTAGGGTATGTTGTTAGGGTGATGGTCTCATTGTCAGAGGGCAGTCGTTCAATTTCGATACAAAACCGCTGAAGCACCCAGGTTTTCCCGCTTTCATGCAGAGAGCGGACCGACCAGCCCAGATCATCGGCATGTTTACCGGCTCCGTACTGAAGAATATTGAGGAGAGAAGACGGGGTCAGCAGTCCCTTATCGTCGGTTTCGAATGTTCTTACGGTGTGGGTGAACACAAATGGCTTCATCATACAAAATTGAGTGAACAGATATGAGCCGCCAATATAACCGCTTTTGAAGGCAGGATAAAGGATGATGCTATTTGTGCTAATCTTCGAAGGCCGGATGCGGTGGCTGCTCCGGAGGCTGAGGTTCGGGCAGGTAGAAGTCGGGCATGCCAAGCACGCGTCTGTACAAAAACAAAATGGCCGAAGTACACTGCCTTATCTGATACCGGCTGCATTTCCTGTAGCAGGAGAGGTGAAGCAGATAAATCCGGATATGCCAGTCCGAAAGATCGTAAGGGTGGGTGAGGTAATGAAACCGAATGAATGCGGCTACCCACTTCCGGTACCGGTACCGGCTGCGCGGGGAGTATCCTTCATCGAGTAGCTGCTGATCGTACTGCTGTAGTAGTTTCATATGGATTTGGCTTTTTACCCTATAGAGCGACAGAGTCACAAAACCTTACAGAGTTTGAAACATTTAAACTCAAATCAGGCTTTAATTCCGAAACAGTGTTGCAGCATTTGCTCTATTTTAGCCGTATATAC
>PWID01000170.1 GCA_003555145.1 Balneolia bacterium
AAGGGCGGCGTCC
The DNA here is from genome assembly GCA_003555145.1 of Balneolia bacterium. Taxonomy (GTDB): domain Bacteria; phylum Bacteroidota; class Rhodothermia; order Balneolales; family Cyclonatronaceae; genus Cyclonatronum. The sequence goes on from PWID01000170.1 coordinate 14, forward strand.
TAGGCCTCTAGACGAACGCGGCATAGAATATCGAACAGCATATAAGAACAATTAGTGCCACAAAATGGGAGCCCAATGGGGATTGAACCCACGACCTCCAGGGCCACAACCTGGCGCTCTAACCAACTGAGCTATGGGCTCCATTTCATCCAGCAGGGTAGGGTAACCCCTACTGAACACTGTACCGCGTACGGGATTCGAACCCGTGACCGCCGTGAAAGGGCGGCGTCCTAGGCCCCTAGACGAACGCGGCATTACATTTATTAATCGACAGAACAACAGGGCTTTCGAGGCGACAGGCGGGTTCGAACCGCCGTACGAGGTTTTGCAGACCTCTGCCTAACCACTCGGCCATGTCGCCATACTGAGTTGAGTGTACGCCCGTCAGGACTCGAACCTGAAACCTACTGCTTAGAAGGCAGTTGCTCTATCCGGTTGAGCTACGGGCGCCCGAAGAATGTGTCAGTAATGTAAGAACTAAAGTCGAGGCGACAGGATTTGAACCTGCGACCCTCTGCTCCCAAAGCAGATGCGCTACCGGGCTGCGCTACGCCTCGAATTTATCTTTGCAATCGTGTAATGCAAAGAACCCAAATATATGACATCCTGAATCTCAATGCAAGCATAAAGGTCTAAAATTCTATATAAAATCGAATCATGAAAGACTCCGGAACCGACAAGTTTATAGTTTGCTATACTTACATTTGCTGTTTATTCGAACGTTAACTTTCCGGATTTGTTTTTTCTTCTGTTAATCATAAAAGCTTTCTGTAAACGCATATTCTGTTTTGTGGCCCCTGAGGGTGAAGCGGTACCATCCGAACATAAGGCCCAGGCCGTAACCGCTAAGCTGTACGAAAGAGGTTGCGAGGCTTAGAAAACTTACCAGCAGGCTATTGGTGCAAATAAACGCGTGAAGTATCAATCCGAATGCTGCGGTCATACAGAAATATAAAACCCATGGCATCCATATTATGATTAGCGGTAGAAAAATTACAAAAAGAACAAAAAATGATGGGACCAGATGTACGGCCCTTAGCGTACCGGGATGCCGTCTGTTAAGCACAATCCTTGCCATACCCGAGTTAAAAACCTGCTTAAAGAATGCCTTAAGGCTCGTTCTTCTACGGTGAACTACCTCAAGTCCGGGCTCGAATAACGATTTACCGCCCCCGCTTAATATGCGCATGCTTAAATCCAGATCTTCACCAAAACGCAGTGGAGCAAAGCCACCGGCATCATTAAAAGCTTGCTGGGATACAAGCATGTTAAACGATCGGGGATAGTACTTGTCGAGCGCTTTTTTCGATCCGCGAATGCCACCGGTTGTAAGGGGAGAAGTCATAGCATAATTGATTGCCTTTTGCAGAAGGGTGAAATCTTCCCGGTCGATATCTGGTCCTCCTACAAGTGAAACTCCTTTTTCCTCAGAGTCATTAATTATCCGGAAAGCGGTTTTGAGGTAACCATCGGGCAGCTCGCAATCCGAATCCAGAAAAAGAAACCATTGTCCCCCTGCTTTTTGGGCGCCTGTATTTCGAGCCGGCCCCGGTCCCTGATTTTTCTGGCGTATAAAAGTTAAGGGTACTTCAGCCTTATACTTTTCCGTTAGGTACTCCGGAGAGGTCTCTGAACCATCGTCCACCACGATTACTTCGTAGCCTTCATGGATAGCCTGTCGCTTAAGGCTATCTAACAGAGCGCTCAGCTCTTCATCCCGGTTATATACGGGCACAATCACAGAAAGCTTTATTTCACTCATTACAAAGGATATTTATTATAAGTTTAGCAAAAGGCACGGAACCCTTATTTTAAGCCCACATAATACTGCTTAATAATTTCACACAGACCGCACAAAAACTATAGACTAATTCACTTTGATGAAAACTTTAATTTTTAAGCTCGCTGTACTAAGCCTGTTACTTATTCCATCTCAGTTAACCCTTGCTCAATCTGTTTCAGTCCAGACTCTACAGCAGCAGGAGCCTACAATGGTCCATTCATATCCCGGTCCGGAGACAGGGGATAAATGGAATATCCGCCATGAGGATGACGGCTCTTTTGTAAGCATGAGCCCGGCTCTCGATTTCGGGTACGTGCTGGATTATGATTTTTCTCCTGATTACAGGCATCTTGCAGTACTGCGTGAAGATGAAAACCAAACGGAGCGTCCGTTTATTATTGAAATATATAATAAGCAGGGAGAGCTTGTGGGCCTTCATACAGATGTGATCAATCTCGAAATCGGTGATCCCTCCCTTAAACTTTACCTTACAGATAACGGTAATATTGTTATTCGTGACAACATTGTAGGTTTCTCGGTCTATGATTATTCAAATTTATTTATTGATCGGGTTTCAAATGCATCCGGCAGTGAAGACGGCGAAACCATGTCGAGGCTGGTAAGTAGCAGCGACGGCAGCCAGATGTACGTGTACAACCCCAGAATTTTAAGGGGGGATGGCTTCTCATCGCGCATAAGTCGCCTTACTATGGATGCCAGACTGGATAACGTCTATGCAGATCCGGAGAGGGAAATCCTGAATCTTACGGCTACTGATGATGGTGAGTTTGTCTTTGCTGTATTTGGTAGCCAAAGCGGAAGTAAAGAGGTGCTTAAGATAAATAGCGAAGGCAATGTTGTAGCAAGGCACAGCAGTGACATGTCGGACCCGGGTTTTTATGTTCAGCCTTCGCTGGGTACTGTAACCTGGTTCGAAAACAATCAGGCACAGACGTATAATATCGAAACCGGTGAAAGAATCGCAAATGCTTACTTCCGCCAGCAGAATATCGTATTTGCCAAGTATAGCGAGCTAGACAATATTGTGATTACAATTACCGGTAGTCGCAGTAATCGGGATGGTGTAATTCAGGCAAACGGCATCAGAATAGTCGATCTTGATGCACGGGAACTCATACACAGCGATGATTTAACCCATCGCTTCACTTTTAAGCCGGAGGATGAGCCAAGACTTCACCGTATCGACCGAAATCGTTATCACTTGCTTGGCGTATCTAATGCGGTAGAAGTAGTAATTAGCCGGTAGAAGTTTTCATAACTATAGGTAGTTAGAAAAAGAAAGCCCTCACCGAATCATCCGGTGAGGGCTTATTTGTAATATCTCGAAAATGGAAATAAGCGGTTAAGCTTCTTTCGAACTCGTTTCCTCTTTATCCTCTGCGTTCTTGCTGGCAGAGGTAGGCTCTGGATCTTTCCATTCAAAAATAAGATTATCACGTGATGCGTTCATCTTTATTCGAATAGTCGATCCTTCAGTTTTTTGTGAAGCAAGCAACTCTTCAGCCAGCGGATCTTCAACATAGCGCTGAATGGCTCTTTTTAGGGGCCTTGCACCATACTTGGGATCAAAACCTTTCTCACTGAGGAAGTCTTTGGCACCTTTCGTAATCTCTACATTGAAGTTGAGGTCGCGAATACGCTTGAACAGCTGATCGGCCATGTTGTCGATAATCTTGAAAATGTCTTCCTTCTCGAGTGGCTTGAAGACAATCACATCATCAACACGATTCAGGAATTCAGGGTTAAACACCTTTCGCAGCGCATCCTGAATTACAGACTTCATCTTGGCGTAGTCAAAAGCCGTTTCCGTAGAGCTAAACCCAATACCCCGACCCAGATTTTTGATATCACGGGCACCGATATTCGAAGTCATTATAATTATGGTATTTCTGAAGTCTATTTTACGACCAAGTGAATCAGTAAGGGTACCATCATCGAGCACCTGCAACAGCAGGTTGAAAACATCCGGGTGGGCCTTTTCAATCTCATCAAGAAGAACGACTGAATATGGTTTACGTCGGACTTTCTCTGTTAAAATACCGCCTTCTTCGTACCCTACGTAACCCGGGGGGGCTCCTACGAGTCTGGAGACAGAAAATTTTTCCATATACTCCGACATATCGATGCGGATAAGTGCATCATCAACGTCAAACAGATACTTGGAGAGAGTTTTAGCCAATTCTGTTTTACCTACGCCAGTAGGACCAAGGAAGATGAAAGAACCAATTGGTCTTGCAGGGTCTTTAAGGCCGGCTCTGGTGCGTTGAATAGCCTTGGAGAGCTTTACAATGGCTTCATCCTGACCAATTACGCTTTCAGTAAGCTTATCGCGCATTTTAAGAAGCTTTGAACCTTCACTTTGCGCAATCTTGGTAACCGGGATGCCGGTCATCATTCCAATAACTTTGGCTACATCATCTTCAGTTACATCAAAAACAATCTTTTCAGATTCCAGTTCCCATTCTTTCTGGGCGCTTTCGAGTTCTTCAATCAGCTTTTTCTCGGAATCTCTCAGGCGGGCCGCGTCTTCAAATCTCTGACGCTTAACCATGGTGTTTTTTTCCTGAGTGGTTTTTTCGATTTGTTCCTCGAGATCGATGATGTGCTGCGGTACAGTGATGTTAGCCAGGTGAACACGTGCGCCTGCTTCATCCAAAGCATCGATGGCTTTGTCTGGAAGAAAGCGGTCGGTTACATATCGGTCTGTGAGTTTGACACAGCCTAGAATGGCTTCATCAGTATATTTAACTGAATGATGCTTCTCGTACTTGTTTTTTATCTGGTTCAGAATTGTAATGGTTTCTTCCGGAGAAGTTGGGTCGACCATTATTTTCTGGAATCGACGTTCAAGCGCACCGTCCTTTTCGATAAACTGACGGTATTCGTTCAGCGTAGTTGCACCAATTGCCTGTACATCGCCACGGGCCAGAGCAGGCTTTAGCATGTTTGATGCATCTAGCGACCCTGAGGCCCCGCCAGCTCCAACGATAGTATGGAGTTCATCTATAAACAGAATGACGTTACTTACCTTCTCGAGTTCTGTCATTACCGCTTTCATGCGTTCTTCGAACTGACCGCGATATTTCGTACCAGCCACGAGAGCTGCCAGGTCCAGGGCTACTACACGTTTATCGTAGAGTACTCTGGAGACTTTTCGCTCGATAATGCGAATGGCCAATCCTTCAGCAATCGCTGTTTTACCAACTCCGGGTTCACCTATCAGAACCGGGTTGTTTTTTTTGCGCCTGCTTAATACCTGAGCTACGCGTTCAATTTCTTTCTCTCGCCCTACAATAGGGTCGAGCTTTGATTCTTCGGCGAGTTTGGTAAGGTCGCGGCCGAAGTTGTCTAAAACGGGGGTTTTTGTCTTTTCCATTTTTTTACTGTCGCCACTGCCGGACGAGGATTTATAACTCTTTGAAGGTGGAATATCTGAAGCGGAAACTGTAGAACCAGAATCCTGATCATCGCGGGGTTTGCCCGATATAATCATATCGAGTTCTTCGCGAACGCCATCATAGCCAACACTGAACTGCTGGAGAATTTGAGCGGCGATATTTTCGTCGTCGCGAAGAAGTGAAAGCAGCAAATGCTCGGTGCCAATGGTATCACTTTTATAGAGTTTGGCTTCCAGATACGTTATGCGCAGTACTTTTTCTGCCTGCTTGGTAAGCGGGATATTGCCTACTGTAACAGCACCTCCAGTTCCGCGAACGGTATCTTCGATGGTTTTTTTGAGCTTAAAAAGATCACAGTTCAAATTTTTAAGAATCCGAACAGCTACTCCGTCTCCCAGTCTGATGATGCCAAGAATGAGGTGTTCTGTACCAATATAATCATGACCTAACCGGAGTGCTTCTTCACGGCTAAACTGAATTACATCGCGTACACGGTTGGAAAAATTTCCCTCCATAAGTGATATCTGCGTATTAAGGTGTGTTCAAAATTAAGTCTGCCACCATAACGAATGAGTGCATACATTAGTTCGTGTGAATCCAATGTATGGCAGCCAATACGTAAAATCAAGGTATGTTACGTATTGGCGTAATGCTTTTTGCAGTAATCCGTAAAAATTGCTTTAAAACAGTGCTTTGCCAGTCATTTCGGCAGGTTGTTTCAGGCCCATAAGTTTTAGCAGCGTTGGGGCTACGTCTGCCAGTTTGCCGTCGTTCAGGGTGATATCTTTGCGATTATCATCAACGAGTATGCATGGTACAGGCTGGGTGGTGTGCGCCGTATGCGGGCTGCCGTCTTCTTCAATCATACAATCTGCGTTTCCGTGGTCGGCAATTACGATTGCAGAGTATCCGTGCTTCATTGCGGTAGTAATTACCTTTTCGAGCTGTTTATCAACTGCCTCAACGGCGGCTACAGCAGCTTCGAAAATGCCGGTATGTCCTACCATGTCGGGATTCGCAAAGTTCAGGACAACCAGATCGAACTCTTCGGTTGCTAAAGCTTTAGAAAGTTTTTCGCCAACCTCTGGTGCGCTCATCTCGGGCTGCAGGTCGTAGGTAGCCACTTTCGGGCTTGGAACCATAATCCGCTCTTCGCCCTTATTGGGCTCTTCTACTCCACCGTTAAAGAAATAGGTTACGTGCGGATACTTTTCTGTCTCTGCAATCCGTAGCTGCTTTTTGTTTTCAGCAGAAACTACTACACCTAATGTATTAACCAAGTCCTGTGGAGGGTAGGCCACGAGCACATTGTTGAAGGTGATATCGTACTGCGTAAACGTTACATAGTGCAGATTAAGTGGCTTTACGCCATCAAACTGATTGAATCCTTCGCGGGTGAAGGCCTGAGTGATTTCCCGGGCACGGTCGCCTCTTATGTTGTAAAAGATAACCGGGTCGCCTTTTTTGATGCGACTTTGCTCCGAGCTGTCCAGAATAATAGGATTCATGAATTCGTCGGTTATGCCATCAGCATAACTTTTGGAAAACGCCTCATCTGCTGAATTAAATACTTCACCCTTACCATGTACAAGCAGATCGTAAGAGCGCTGAACACGTTCCCATCGGTTAACTCTGTCCATGGCGTAGTAGCGTCCCACGATGCTTGCAAGCTTGCCTACCCCAATCTCTGCAGCTTTTTTTTCAAACTGCGCAGCGTATGTCTTGCCTGAATGGGGAGGGGTATCCCTGCCGTCGGTAAACGCGTGCACGTAAACCTGTGGGATATTTTGCTGCTTGCAAAGCTCAAGAATTGCGAACAGATGCTCGTTGTGGCTGTGTACACCACCATCAGAGAACAGGCCCATCACATGGATGTAACCTTTTTCTTTTGCAACCTCCAGGGCCTTCAGAAACTTCTCATTTTTGAAGAAGTCACCCGTCTCAATTTCATTATTGATACGGGATAGCTCCTGCCAGACAATCCTGCCCGCGCCAATATTCAGGTGTCCGACTTCAGAGTTTCCGAACTGACCGTCCGGGAGACCAACCGCTTTGCCGGAGGCAAGAAGCTTAGAGTGTGGGTACTCCCTATATATACGGTCAAAAAATGGGGTGTTGGCTTTGTCCACTGCACTAACTTCTTTGTTTTGTGCAATGCCGTAGCCGTCTAAAATTACGAGCAGGGCGCGGGACATATAAATAGAATTAAGATCTTATGAAAGCGAATTAACGTGCTTCACAAGGTTCGACTTTTTGTTGGCTGCATTATTTTTATGGATAATACCTTTAACAGCCATTCTGTCGATGTAAGATACAGCAGGACTCAAAGCTTTTTCAGCATCTGCTTTTGTTTCAGTAGCAAGTACATTTTTGTACAGTGTACGCATTTTAGATCTTAGCGCGCGGTTGTGGATGCGGCGTTTTTTGTCCTGACGGACACGTTTGATGGAAGACTTATGCTGTGGCATTTCAGTTAATTTGAAATATGAAGTATATGGTTTTTATAACAGTTTGGTAAAATAACGTATTTTTGAATCTATATCAATATATTTAGTGTTCAAATAGAGCAGGTATCAGAGACAGTATTAAAAACTTTAAGAGCATATGATTGTAACTATAGATGGACCCGCGGGATCCGGGAAAAGCTCAACCGCAAAAGCCGTTGCCAAAGAAACTGGATGGTATTATCTGGATTCAGGTTCGCTGTACCGCACGTGGACACTACTTTATATAATGGGCGGGTTTGATAAAGACGTCTTTCTTGAGTTTCTGGATAATCATCGGATTACTCTTGATGCAGGCGGCGGCGCTACCGAGCCTCTTTTAAATGGTGAGCGTGTAGGTGATGAAATTCGTACATCTGAGGTCTCTGATAATGTAAGTGCCGTAGCCGCGATGCCGGAAGTGAGAAGAAAAGTTGATGAAGAGATGAAACGTGCCGTAAAAGAGCATAATTTTGTGGCAGATGGAAGAGATTTGGGATCGGTGGTTTTTCCCGATGCAGCACTAAAGTTTTATATGATTGCAGATTTACAAGAGCGTGCTAAGCGAAGAAAGCGGGAGCTCGACGAAAAGGGAATAGAAGCAGATTACAACAGTATTTACAATAACCTGGCTGAGCGGGACAGGGCAGACAGCAGCAGGGAAGCTGCTCCACTGGTAAAACCGGATGGGGCTATTGAAGTAGACACAACGTCTATGAAATTCGAAGAACAGGTTCGTTTTATTTCAGAGAAGATTCAGAAAGTGCTTAACTAACTTTGATAACCATTAAAAACAGCGCGTAAAGGTATCATTTTTAGAAATTAAACTGTATATTTAGGGCCGTGCTGGATTTGGAAGTACCAAATCCGGCTTCAAAGCTATTGAAATATTTTAGCTTACGCAATTAATAATCCTAATCCCGGCAACGTAAATTTAAACTGCCGCGGCCTACAAAACAGGAATAACCATACATGTCAGATGAGTTAAAAAACACAACTCAGGAAGAAACTGAAGTTAAAGAAGAATCTGTTGAAACGGTAGCAGAGACAACTGAAGCCCCTGTAAAAGAAGCCCCTGCTTACACACTCCCCGTATTTAGCGGTGAGCGTGGTAAAAAAGTATATACCCTGGATGAGTTGGAAGAAGCATCAGAAGATTATTCTGATGACGAGTTCCACAATATGGTTGGTATGTATGAAGGTACACTTACCTCCATCACAGAAAAAGAAATCGTTACAGGCCGCGTGGTTTCTGTAGACGATAAGTACGTGGTTGTAGATATCGGCTTTAAGTCCGAAGGTATTGTACCTCTCAACGAATTTAAGAGCAGCGATGAAGTTAAGCCAGGCGACGAAATCGAGGTGTTCCTCGACAGAGTTGAAGATCGCGAAGGTCAGCTTGTACTTTCTCGCCGCAAAGCCAACACCCTGCGTGTATGGCAAAAAATTGAAGAAGTGCACGAACAGCAGGAAGTTATCGAAGGCCATATTAAGCGCCGTATTAAAGGCGGTATGGTTGTTGATATCTTCGGAATCGATGCATTCCTTCCAGGTTCACAGATTGATGTTCGTCCGGTACGCGATTTCGATGCGTACGTTGGCCGTAACATGGAATTCCTGGTTGTTAAACTCAACATGTCCAGCGAGAACGTTGTTGTTTCTCCCCGTGCTCTTGTTGAAACCGACCTTGAAGATCAGCGTCAGGAAATTCTTGCCAGCATGCAAGCCGGTCAGATTCTCGAAGGTATCGTTAAGAACATTACCGACTTCGGTGTGTTTATCGACCTTGGCGGCGTAGATGGTCTTCTTCACATTACCGACCTCAGCTGGGGCCGCGTAGAGCACCCGTCAGAAATTTGCAAACTGGATCAGCGCCTGAACGTAGTTGTTCTTGAGTTTGATGAAGAGCGCAAGCGTATTTCTCTGGGTCTCAAGCAGCTTCAGCCGCATCCATGGGATGAAATCGACTCCAAGTATCCTGAGAATACCAAGGTACAAGGTAAAGTCGTTTCTATCGCAGACTACGGTGCATTCATCGAGCTTGAAAAAGGCGTTGAAGGTCTTGTACATATTTCAGAAATGTCATGGACACAGCATATCAAGCATCCGTCTCAGCTGGTTGAGAAAAACCAGGTTATTGAGTGCGTGATTCTAAACATCAACAAAGATGAGCGTAAAGTTTCTCTTGGTGTTAAGCAGCTTGAAAACGACCCATGGCAGGAAATTACCGAGCGTTACCCGATTAACTCCAAGCACAAAGGCGTTGTTCGCAACCTCACCAACTTCGGTGTGTTTGTAGAGCTTGAGCCCGGTATTGATGGATTGGTTCACATCTCAGACCTGAGCTGGACCGATAAAATCAATCACCCAAGCGAAGTAGTTAATAAAGGTGATGAAATCGAAGTTTCAATTTTGTCAGTAGATTTCGACAACCGTCGTATCTCTCTCGGCCACAAGCAAATCTCCGATAACCCATGGATAAGCTTCTCAGAGGAATTCCAACTCGGTTCAGAAATCTCCGGGACGGTTGACCGTCACACCGAAAAAGGTGCATTTGTGAAGCTTCCACACGGACTCGAAGGTTTCCTTCCTTCTAAAGAAGTCGACCAGCCTGAGGAATTCAAAAACAACTTTAAAGTTGGAAATGAAGTTACTCTGTCTATTGTTGAGTTCGATGAGCAATCCAGAAGCATCACGCTTTCTGAAAAGGAATCGACTCGCAAGAGTGCCGAAAAAGAAATGAAGAAAATCCAGAAGAAGCGTGAAGCAGGTGAACAGCCTACCGGAGCGCTAACACTGGGTGAAATGTCAGGACTTTCTGATCTCAAGAAAAAAATGGATGATGAAGACAAAGCATCCGGTGAGAAAGATTCTGACAAGTAGTTTTGTTATTCTTACTGAATAGCTGAATCTTACAAGAGGAACCCGGAATCGGGTTCCTCTTTTTTTGCTTAAAAAATGCAGTTTATCACCAATTCGTATTTTCGTTATGAAGAATATACAGGAAGCCGCAACCGTGAGCGAAACCTTTACGCTGTTAAAAGAGCGACTGCGGGATATGGTCCCGGAAGCCGAACTTTATGTTAAAGCGGAGCTCGCATATGAAATAAACCGCCTTAAAAAGGAAAAGAATGCCGTTATTTTAGGGCATAACTACATGGAACCTGCACTTTATCATAGTATTCCGGACTATGTTGGCGACTCGCTCGGCTTAAGCAGGATTGCAGCTGATAGTAAAGCCGACAGGATTGTTTTTTGTGGAGTCCGTTTTATGGCTGAAACTGCTAAAATACTTAATCCGTCGCGGATGGTTCTGCTTCCTGCAAAGGTAGCTGGTTGTTCACTTGCAGCAAGTATTACTGCACAGGATGTACGTGAACTCAAAAAGAGATACCCCGGTGTGCCTGTAGTAACATACATAAATACCTATGCTGATGTAAAGGCAGAAACGGATATATGCTGTACGTCGAGCAACGCTGTCGATATCGTACGGCAGCTGGATTCGGACATGGTTATTTGCCTTCCGGATGAATTTCTTGCCAAGAATGTGGCCAGAGAAACAGGGAAAAAAGTGATTATGCCTTCAGAAGCTTTAAATAATAAAGCCGGAAAGAACAGCATGATTGTATGGGACGGAAAATGTGAGGTGCATGAGAAATTTACTGTTTCAGACATTGAATCCGCAAGACGTCAGTTCCCCGAAACGGTTGTCCTTGCTCATCCTGAGTGCCCGCCCGAAGTCGTGGAAGCCTCAGATTACAGCGGGTCTACAACTGCTATGGTAGACTACGTAGCCAAGTCTGATGCACAGAAGTTTCTCATTCTAACGGAGTGTAGCATGAGCGACAATATACAGGCTGAAAATCCTGATAAAGAAATGCTTGGGCTTTGCAGTATTCGCTGTCCGCACATGAATGAAATTACGCTGGAAGACACATTAACCTGCCTTCGCGAAGATAAATACCAGATTGAACTGGATGAAGATATTCGGGTTAAAGCGAAAAAATCTCTGGATCGTATGTTAGAGATGAGCTAAAATACAGGGTCGTTTATAATAAATAAAAAAAGCCATTTTGATTGCTCAAAATGGCTTTTTTAGTATAAAAGAGATAGAATTACTTCTTGTCTTTAAAGAAGAAAATCTTGCCATTCATAGCATCTTTTCCGCTTTTAACCTTATTTCCCGTTTCACGGTTGAACGTGTAAACGACATTACGCATCGAGTTTAACTCTTTTTCATTAGAGTAGGTTACCTCGATAGCGTCACCACCTGGTTGTAGATTTTGTAACGCATCAAGCAAAGGTCTGAATTTAGAAGAGCTTTTCTTGGTGATGCGAATATTAGATCTTGGAATTACTTTTATTTTCATAGTGCTTGAGTTTTAAGTCCATGTATGACTCTTAATTATAAAACTATTAACACAATAATTCAATTATTAATTTTTTGGGCTTAAATCCTATTAAATATCCTTCTTTAAGGAACGTGTATTTTGTTCATTAGTTTTTCGATTACATTTTCCGTGGTAATATCCTCGGCTTCGGCTTCATAGCTAAGTATAATTCTGTGTCTGAGTACATCCATTGCAACAGAACGAACATCATCTGGTGTTACATAGCCTCTGTGCTCAAGAAAAGCATGTGCTTTTGCGGCGCGATTAAGACTTATTGATGCTCTGGGTGATGCACCGAAGCTTATCATGTTCTCTAGCTCAGGTATCTGATATTTGGCAGGGTTACGGCTGGCAAATACTAAATCTATAATGTATTGTTCAACCTTTTCGTCTATATAAATATCGTTAATAGTGTTACGGGCTTCTATAATGCGCTCGGGGCTTACTACTGTACCTAGTTCTTCTTTTTTTTGTGTGCCTGCCATTCGTCTCATTATTTCTAACTCTTCCTTTTCTGTAGGATAGCCGACTTTGAGTTTCATCATAAAACGGTCAACCTGGGCTTCGGGCAGGGGGTAAGTTCCCTCTTGTTCCACTGGATTCTGTGTAGCCAGTACAAGGAAAGGATCATCCAGCTTAAACGTCTGTTCACCAATGGTAACCTGCCGCTCCTGCATGCACTCCAGTAATGCGCTCTGTACTTTTGCAGGCGAGCGGTTAATTTCATCAGCCAGAATGATGTTTGCGAATATGGGACCTTTCTTAACAGTAAAGTCACTCAGCTTCTGGTTGTAGATTAATGTACCTACAAGGTCGGCGGGCAGCAGGTCCGGGGTAAACTGAATTCGCTGAAACTTGGTATCGATTACTTTTGCTAAAGAAGAAACAGTAAGCGTTTTGGCCAAACCCGGAACTCCTTCCAATAAAACATGCCCGTCTGTTAACAATCCTATGAGCAGGCGGTCGACCATGTAGGACTGGCCAACGACTACTTTGCCAATCTCTTTTCGTACATCTTCAATAAATAAGCTGCTTTCGGCTATTCTTTCATTAAGGGCGGTTATATCAGTTGAGTATTCAGACATATAGTAAACTTAGTTGCCTATTTAGAGTGATTGTTATTTACATATTCTTTAACTTTGCGGGCTGTTTAATGAGTAGCATATTACGCAGCTGATATAGCCCGCTACAGCGTTTGGCAATATACTATTTAATGCTAAAGAAGAACAGCAGGGGTAAGGGGTAACGCACGGTGCGTAACTCATTATTGATGAAAGCTGATTTTCGGTTATCAAACTTGTATTAAACGTAATTGACTATTGATGCCCGATATAAATTTGGGTACATTTGGGCACGAAAAATCACGGAATTAATTAATTAATGGAAACCTTCTTTTTTGTATTTGTAGCCACCTTTGCGATAGGTACCGCACTTGCGATGGTTCTTAGTAAAAATACAGTAAACAGTGCTTTGTTCCTGATTATGCACATGTTGTCAGTATCAGGATTTTATCTTACGCTAAATGCGCAGTTTCTGGCTGTTATACAGATTCTGGTGTACGCAGGGGCAATTATGGTATTGTTTCTCTTCGTCATAATGGTGCTTAACATGGATGAAGATGAACAAATTGTTACAAGGGTGAATTTTAAACAAATATTCGCCCTCGTTATCACCTTGGTTGTTTTTGCTCAGTTGCTATATATAGCCGGCGATTATTCCGGTATTCTGCCAGACTTGTCTCAGCAGGAGATGATAGCCGTAGGAACTGTAGAAGCTATTGGAGACGAACTGTTTACCACATTCCTGCTTCCGTTTGAAGCAACTGCTATACTGCTTACGGCTGCCGTTGTTGGCGCAATGCTGCTTGCTCAAAAAAATGTTAATGTCGAGGACGAAGAAGAATGATAGGTTTAGAATGGTATCTGGGTGTAAGCGCCCTGCTTTTTGTAATCGGTGTGCTTGGGGTATTGACACGTAAAAACGCCATTGTTGTGTTTATGTGCGTTGAGCTTATGCTTAGTGCTGTAAATATTAGCCTGGTTGCTTTCAGCAGCTATATGGGAGATGTGCACGGTATGATTCTGGTATTTTTTGTGCTTTGTGTCGCTGCGGCTGAGGCTTGCGTGGGACTGGCTATTGTAATAGCTATATACCGGAATAACATTACTGCAGATATAAGCAAAATCAATCTGCTAAGATGGTAATGCTTCTCCGATTTCATAGCATACAGATTAATTACAGACAATCACTTATTTAATTGAATCCGATGGCTGAATATGTTTGGCTAATTATTGCAATTCCCCTGGCAGGGTTTTTAATAAACGGGTTGATGGGACTCAGCTCTGAGTCGTATCGGCGTCAGAAAAGCGTTATTGGCTGGCTTGCCACAGTTGCCGTTTTTGTTCCGTTTCTAATTTCGCTTCAGATTTTCCTGAGCATGAACGCCGGCTCTGAAGCCACAGTCGTTCGTCTGTTCACTTGGATTGAAGCCGGAGACTTTACCTCAGAAATAGCCTACAGAGTAGATCAGCTCTCTATACTGATGGCGCTGGTTGTAACTGGCGTTGGGGCGCTCATCCATCTGTACTCTATGGGGTATATGAAGAATGATGAGGGCTACTGGAAGTTCTTTACTTATCTGAATCTCTTTATTTTTGCCATGCTGAACCTGGTTATGGCAAATAACCTGTTACTGCTTTTCCTTGGATGGGAAGGGGTAGGCGTCTGTTCCTACCTGCTTATCGGATTTTGGTATGGAGATATAAAGAAGTCGGCTGCCGCTAATAAAGCCTTTATTTACAACCGTGTGGGTGACTTTGCATTCCTGATTGCTATGTTCCTGGTTTTCAGAACGGTGGGCAGTCTGGATTTCGACGTTATCTTCAGTAATCTGGATCTGTTCCAGGGCGATCTTGCATTCTGGGTTGCTGTACTGATGTTTATCGGTGCTACCGGTAAGAGTGCTCAGATTCCACTGTTTGTATGGCTGCCAGACGCTATGGCCGGTCCGACTCCGGTCTCTGCCCTTATCCACGCGGCCACGATGGTTACCTCCGGTATTTACCTGATTACACGCTTCTCAGGTCTTTACATGACGTCTCCGGAAGCTATGCTTCTGGTTGCCGTAATTGGTGGACTCACAGCTATAGTCGCTGCCACGATTGCCCTTACGCAACACGATATTAAGAAAGTTCTGGCATATTCAACTGTATCTCAGCTTGGATTTATGTTTCTGGCGCTGGGATCTGGTGGTTTTGTCGCCGCTATGTTCCACGTTGTTACACACGCGTTCTTTAAAGCGTGTCTCTTCCTTGGTTCCGGTTCTGTTATCCATGCGATGCATCATGTTGAGCACGAGCTTGAGCATGAGGGCAAAGATGTGCATTTCGATCCTCAGGATATGAGAAATATGGGCGGTCTTAAAGAATACATGCCTTCAACCTATAAGACGTTTCTGATTTCAACTTTTGCCATTGCTGGTATTCCTTTCTTATCTGGTTTCTTCTCGAAAGATGAGATTCTGGCCTACCTGTTTAATGCAGGTTTGGGCGAATTTGGTGCCATATATTTCGCACTTTGGGGTCTAGCTGTAGTAACGGCTTTCCTTACCGCATTCTACATGTTCCGCCTTACGCTCACAACTTTTCACGGTACGTTTAAACTGCCAACGAAGTTCAAGGGAGCTGAAAACGCAGCTAAGTATCTGCATGAAAGCCCGGCAAGCATGACTATCCCTCTTTGGGTTCTTGCAATTCTTGCCATCTTTGGTGGCTTTATGGGCGTTCCGGAATTCTTCGTCAGCACCTTTACCGGTTCTGAGTCGAACGTCAACTGGCTGTACAACTGGCTAAGCGGTGTAACAACACGTGCCGCCATCATCCTGCCGCTTGGCGTGAAGTGGATTCTGGTTGCATTCGCAATTCTGGTAGCCGTTGCCGCTACAATTATTGCCTACAAGAAATACGACAATGACAAAGGTGAAGAAACCGATGCTGCCATCAAGCAGCGCTTTGGCGGGCTCTACACCACATGGGAAGACAAGTACAAGTTTGATGAAGCCTACGAAGCTTCAATCATCCGTCCTGGTTTCAAACTGTCTGACCGGGTACTTGCCGTATTCGACATAAAAGTTGTTGATGGATTCGTAAACGCGATTGGCAGCATTGTTCAGTTCTTTGGCAGTCTGCTCCGCTTTGTACAAACAGGGGTGATTCACACCTACGCTATTGCATTTGTGCTTGGCGTAATACTCATCATCGGATTGTTAATATTTTAGTAAACGATTGTATTGATGGAAACTCTTTTAAACATTACCATTTATTTGCCCCTTCTGGGCGTGCTGGCCATACTGCTCGCTAAGAGTGATGAGGCAATCAAATGGATTGCTTTGGCCATAACATCTCTCACGTTTGCTATTTCGCTTCCGTTGATATTCAATTTTGATGTCGCAAGTTCGGATGTAGCACAGTATGTAACCGAGTCAGGCCCGCTGGTATTTGGCCTGGATATAAAGTACATCGTTGGTCTGGATGGATTGAGCCTGCTTCTTTTCATGCTTACAACCTTCTTTGGTCCGATAGTTGTCCTCTCCGCCTGGACTTCGGTGAAAAAGCATGTAGCTGGTTTCTTTGCCATGCTTATGCTGCTTCAAACAGGTTCTCTGGGCGTTTTTGCATCACTCGATTTAGTTGTGTTTTACGTCTTTTTCGAGCTCACGCTTATCCCGATGTATTTCCTTATTGGTATCTGGGGCGGAGCAGACCGCATACAGGCAACTATTAAGTTTTTTCTCTATACGCTGGTCGGCTCGCTGATTATGCTTGTGGCGCTGGTTTATGTTGGTTATAACGCCGGCAACGTGTTAAACGACGGTGTTTTTCTTACCGACTGGAGAATGCTTTCAAGCATGGATTATCAGCTTGGTCTGGTAGAACAAACCTGGCTGTTCCTCGCTTTTTCGCTGGCATTCTTCATTAAAGTTCCTCTTTTCCCGTTTCACACCTGGCTGCCTTACGCCCACACCGAAGCTCCAACAGCAGGTTCGGTTGTGCTGGCCGCGATTATGCTTAAAATGGGTACCTACGGCTTAATTCGCTTTTGCCTTCCGATGTTCCCGAACGCCATGATGGAGTTCGCGCCTATAATCGCATTCCTGTCTGTTATTGGCATTGTGTACGGGGCGCTTGTAGCAATGGTTCAAAAAGACGTAAAGAAGCTGGTTGCATACTCCTCGGTTAGTCACCTTGGTTTTGTGGTACTCGGCTTGTTTGCTCTTAACACTATTGGTGTTCAGGGAGCCATTATACAGATGATTAACCACGGTCTGTCTACCGGAGCACTCTTCCTTATTGTGGGAATGATATACGACCGTCGTCACACCCGTCAGATTGAAGACTTCGGAGGTATTACGAGCGTGATGCCAATATTTGCCGTTTTCTTTATGCTTGCTACTTTTGCAAGTATTGGTCTGCCCGGCCTCAACGGTTTTGTGGGTGAGTTTCTAATTCTGATGGGCGCTTTCACTTCTGAATCTATTGGAAATATCTGGTTTGCCATCGTAGCCACAACTGGCGTTATTCTGGCGGCCATTTATATGCTGTGGATGTTCCAGCGCGTGATGTTCGGTCCCGTAATTAAAGAAGAAAACAAGCTGCTCAAAGATCTTAATGCACGCGAAATCGGGCTGCTTATTCCGGTAATGATTTTCATCATCTGGATTGGTATTCGCCCGACGCATTTCACACAGTATTCTGAACATCAGGTTGAAGTATTGCTCGAAGAGGCAGCGACTAAGCGAGCCTCAATACTCGAAGCTTCAAACCCTTCTGAACTGCCGGCATGGGCAAACCGCCTGTACGACATTACGCCAAACTACGCTGAACTATCCGGGGAGGATACCAATGAGTAACAAAGCCCTGAACAACGAAGAAATAAAAGAAGCCCTTTCTAAACTGGAAGGCTGGGAATTCGAGGATGATGCCATCACACTTGCGCTAACATTCGACGATTTCAGAGCGGCCATTTCCTTTATCGTAAGACTAAGCTTTGAGGCTGAAGAACTCGGGCATCACCCTGAGATAACCAATGTATATAATAACGTTGATATCCGCTTAACCACACACGACGCAGGTGATAAGGTTACCGCTAAAGACCTGGAGCTGGCGAAGCGAATCGATAATCTTGAAATGTAATTTTTAATGGAACTCATTAACGATCTGCTTCTTTTTCTTCCGGCCGCTGTTGTTGCAGCCGGAGGCCTTACCGTAATGATGCTGGACGGCTATAAAGCCAAATCCAGGACCATTTATTCCACAACTATGATTTTTCTGGGTATCGCTTTAGTGATATCCTTCTACGATCTGCTTACTCAAACCCCTGAGCTGATTTTCAGTGATATGGCAGGAGCAGGCGGTACTGCTGCTTTTGGTACCTTTATTGTGGTTTTTGGAACCTTCTTTACGGTAATTCTTACGCACGATTACCTAATAGGCATCAAACACAACTTCCCTCAGGTATATCCGCTGCTGATGTTCTGTACGTTCGGGATGATTGTGCTTGCAACTGCCAATGATCTGGTGACAATCTTCATCGGTCTCGAAACCATGTCGGTCTGTTTGTACGCTCTTGCAGGTATCATCAGAGACAAACGTCTTGGTGTGGAATCTGCACTTAAGTATTTCGTAATGGGGGCCTTTTCAACCGGTTTCTTCATTTATGGTATTACGCTTCTTTACGGAGCCACAGGATCTACATCACTTCCTGTAATTGGTGCTTACACAGATGGCGGGCTGATCTACTGGGGTGGCGTTTCCCTGCTTCTCGTTGCCTTCATGTTTAAGGTTTCTGCTGTCCCTTTCCATATGTGGACACCCGATGTTTATACAGGCTCGCCTACAACCATTACGGCCTATATGTCAACGGCTGGTAAAACCGCATCTTTTGTTGCCCTTGTGCTCGTACTCGATCGCGCCATGCCCTTTATTACTGCGGAGCTCACGACAGTCTTCACTGTAATAGCACTGCTTACCATGATTCTCGGTAACGCAGTCGCTATGGTGCAGGATAATGTTAAGCGAATGCTGGCTTACTCCAGTATTGCCCACGTGGGTTACCTGTTCGTAGGTCTTGCTGCCGGATCAATCGCCGGATACAGCGCAGTGCTATTCTACCTGCTTGCTTATACCTTTATGAACGTTGGTGCATTTGGTGTAGTGGCGTACTACGAGAAAAATCACGATGTACACTTCAATAATGTTGAAAGTTATGCTGGTTTAGGATATCAGCGCCCGATTATGGGGGTTCTGCTAAGTATTTTCCTCTTCTCGCTAGCGGGTATTCCGATTTCAGCAGGCTTCAATGCAAAGTATCTGGTGTTTTCGGCCGGTATTGAGTCCGGGCTAATTGCCTTGGTCGTTGTAGGCGTACTTGCGAGTGCTGCAAGTGCTTATTACTACCTCAGAGTTATGGTATACCTGTACTTCCGTGAAGCCAAAGAAAGTGTAACCTTGATGGAACCGAAGAGAGTATATTCATACTCACTGGTATTTCTTGCCCTGCTTACACTTTATTTCGGTGTCGTTCCTGCCGGTGTAACTGAGATGATTTACGGATACTTCTCAGAAAGTGCTTTAACGGCCGTTTCTCCGTGACTTTTTAATCCCATTTATATTTCACTGCTGTGGAATATAAATGGGATTTTCTTTATATTATAAATCTACCTGCCACAGGAAAGTCCTGTGGCTGTTTTTTTTTAAACACCCGAAGGTAAATATGAAAACCAATTATTACGAACACCTTTTAGTCGTTAATGCTGTAATCGACGAAGAGGAAATTAAAACCACCGTTCAAACGTATGTCGACTTCCTTAAGGAAAACGGATGCGAGATAGATGAAGTGAACGAGTGGGGAATCCAGCGTCTTGCCTACGATATCGATGGCAAGAGAAGCGGTTACTATGTAAACCTGTACTTCACAGGACCGGCAAGCGTAATTGCGACACTTGAGCGTAAAGAGCAAATTGATGACAACATCATGCGCTACATCACGATCAAGTACGACAACAAAATGCTTCGCCACAGAGAGCTCCAGAAAAAAGGTGCTGTTCCTGAAGTATTCCCTGATACCGATGAAGGCGAGTCTAAAGACGACGACGACTAATCACGGTTTATCGCTCCGAATTTAAAAAATACATTTTAATACATAGTAATTATGCTTAAAAACCCACAACACCCGAAAAAAGGGAATCTGCGCACTAAAGAGTGCAAATTCACCAAATCCGGAATTGAATACATCGATTACAAAGATGTTGAAACGCTTCAGCGTTTTATTAACGACCAAGGCAAAATTTTGCCACGTCGTGTAACCGGTACAAGTGCAAAATTTCAGCGTCAGCTTTCACGCGCCATTAAGCGTGCTCGCCATATGGCCCTGATGAGCTTCGTAGTAGAAAACTTACGTTAATCTAATTTCAATTAACCATGAAAGTACTCCTCAAAAAAGATGTAGAAAAGCTAGGCGTAGCTGGTGAAATTGTTACCGTAAAAGATGGTTACGGACGTAATTTTCTGGTACCTCAGGGCTTTGCAGTATTTGCAACTGCTGGTGCTGTTCGCTCAGCCGAAGAAGAGCTTCGTCAGAAGTCTCGCAAAGCTGATGCTACCAAAGCTCAGGCTGAAGACATTGCAGCTCAGATCAAAGACACTCCGCTAACTATTACCGTAAAAGCCGGTGAAGACGGTAAGATTTTCGGTACAGTTACCAACCAGATGCTTGCCGACTCTCTAAACGAGAAAGGCTTTGAACTCGACAGAAGAAAAATCGAGCTGGATTCCGACGTTAAAAACCTCGGCGAATTCACCGCGACTATCGACCTTCATCCGGAAGTTAAGGCATCACTTAAGTTTTGGGTTGTTAAAGAAGAAGAGTAATTAAATCTTCTTCTGATTGTTCGCTGTACAGGAACAACATATAAGCTTAAAAGTAAAAGGATACAGGCACTGCTTGTATCCTTTTTTTATTTTAGCCCGTTGCTGATGGTCAGCTCTGCAGTTTACAGCATGGTACCCGGTTTTGTGCGTTTCTGTCCGCTCTGCCAGGTAAGTACCCGATTATTCAACCTTGATGGCCCACATCAAAACCCGAAGTACATTTTTTAGCTTTTGCCGGTACATCTTCCCGATTGTACCCATCGGTTTGTTGTGTTTGTTTTTTATGATGCTATCCACGACCGAACTGTATGCCCAGTCCGGCGAATCAACGCATTCGGTGCTCCAAAAAGTGATTGTGCCCGAACCCGGGATTACCGAATATTTTCTAGATACTTGGGTTATAGCTTCGGCAATCATTATTGAAATAAACGGGGAGATTCTGGAAAAGGGTGAAGGGTGGACTTACGATGAGCTTACCGGGAATATTAGCTTTGGTGATGAAACATGGCTTGAAGTTCCTGAAATCGTGGTGAAATATCGAAGGCTTCCTGTAGGACTGAGACTTCAGTATTACGAACGGATTCTTGCGATACCCGATGAGCCATTAATTGCAGCAGGAGATACTACAATTGGAACAGGAGAAGACGTGTTCATTGGCCGTAGAACCACTCAGGCTGATTTGTTCGGAAGTTCCAGCCTTCAGCGCAGCGGCAGTATCAGCCGTGGGATAACGGTCGGAAGCAATCAGGATGCCTCACTGGAGAGCGGACTTAGGTTCGAGCTAAGTGGTAACATTACCGAAGATATTGAGGTGCGGGCTTCCCTCACCGATCAAAGTACTCCTATCCAGCCGGATGGGAGTACGCAGAACCTCCGGGAGTTCGATCAGGTCTACATACGACTTCAGCACGAGCGGGGAGTGCTTCAGCTGGGGGATGTGGATGTAAGCCTTCGAAACAGTGAATTCGCGCAAATAGAGCGACGTCTTCAAGGCATAGAGGCACAGGCTGATTTTGGCTCTTCAGGAGCCTATCAGGCTTCGGCCTCGGTAGTGCGTGGCCGGTTTCGTTCCATGGAGTTCAGCGGAAGAAACGGAGTCCAGGGGCCGTACCGTCTTACGGGATCCGGCGGCGAAACCTTCATTATTGTACTGGCGGGAACCGAGCGAGTATATCTGAACGGTCAATTGCTTGTAAGGGGAGAGGAAAACGATTACATCATAGATTATGCGCTTGGGGAGCTTTTATTTACCAATCGCAGAATGATTTCGGATAACAGCCGTATTACGGTCGATTTCCAGTATGTAACCGAAGAGTATAACCGTACGCTTTTAACATCTGAAGCAGGTACAACCCACCTTGCTAATGATCGTCTTGCGGTAGGCGCCACCTTTATACAGGAGTCGGACAGCCGTCAGCTTAATTCAGAAGTTGGTCTAACTGACGAAGAGCTAAGAGTTTTACGCGAGGCTGGCGCAGACCTGGATAATGCCTTCATATCTGGTGCAGATTCTGTCGGATTCAGATCAAACGCAGATTTCATTCTGTACGCAAAAGCAGACACTACTTTTCAGGGACAGTCATTTGATATTTTTAAAGCAATGCCGGAGGACTCAAGCGCCGTATGGCGGGTTCGTTTTAGCCGGGTACAGGATGGAAACGGAAGCTACAGACGTTCGGAAAGCACGCTTAATGGTATAGTGTACGAATGGGTTGGCCCGGGGCGGGGCGCGTACGAGCCATTCCGCCGTGTTCCTGCGCCGCAGCAGCAGAGGATGCTGGCCGTTAGAAGCCGTTATCAGCTTACAGAGCAGCTGGAGGTTTTTGGTGAAACGGCTTTTAGCGAACAGGATGTTAATCGTTTTTCGAGCGACAGCGAAACGCTTCAGCAGGCAATGGCTTACAAGGCTGGTTTCAGGATGAATCCCACAGAGACTCGCTTTGGATCCTTTCGCGCTACAGTACAAAGACGTGAAACACAGAGTGGATTCACCTTTTTCGACCGTACCCGCGATGTTGAGTTCGACCGCCGGTGGAATCTGCTGCCAACCGATGAAGCACGAGAAACCCTCACTGATGCAGAAATCGGCCTGGATGTAAGTACTTTTTCAGGCTTTAGACTTGGTGCCGGACTTCTCGAGCGCCCCGATCTGAATTCATTCAGGACCTTTGCCAGACTATTCACTGCAGAACCGGGCGGCCCCGAGTTTAATCAGACGGCAGATTATGTACAAAGCAGCTATCAGCTGAATAATCGTGACAGCGAATGGTTTCGCCAGAATAACAGCCTTAGCTACAGCTTTGATCTTCTTGGGATCGGTTTCACGCCTTCTTTGGCTACAGAAGGAGAAATACGGTCACAAAAAGCAGTAGGCTC
This sequence comes from Balneolia bacterium, assembly GCA_003555145.1. Taxonomy (GTDB): domain Bacteria; phylum Bacteroidota; class Rhodothermia; order Balneolales; family Cyclonatronaceae; genus Cyclonatronum. Next base: position 23,393 of record PWID01000170.1, read on the forward strand.
AGATTCGCTTGAAGCAGGATCTTTCCGGTTCTTGGAAGTAAGCCCGGGGCTCAATACGCTGTTATCAGATCAGGTGCAGCTTGGGCTGCTGCTCACGTACCGGAACGACGACAGGGTAGACGCAGGTATGTTCGGAAATGAATCTGAAACCTGGACAGGGCAGCTTCGCACTACTTATACCCGAGACGAAAACCTGGAGCTGTCCGGCAGCGTTATTTACCGTGAAAAAAACTTCAGCAATTTGACGTTTACGGAGGGAGCCGAAACTCGGGCAACTTCAGTTCTTGTAAATACGACAGCCGATTACCGAACCACCGAACGCTGGCTGGATCTGCAGTGGCAGTATGAGGCCGGAACAGAAAATAAACCGTTGCTGCAGGAGACATATATAGAGGTTGGGCCAGAGCTTGGAAATTATGTTTGGGTAGATCTGAATGGAGACGGCGTACAGCAGATAGATGAATTCTTTCCTGCACAGACGCCAAACGAGGGCACATTTATACGACAGTTTGTACCCGGCGATGAGCTTATACCGGTGGTGAGTGTTAATACCAGACTACGGTCTCGCTTCGAACCAGGCAATCTTTTCGATAATCCTGCGTGGAATCACGTTAGCCTTAGCTCGGCGCTTGAAATACGGGAACAGAACCAGGGTGGCAGTATCGCCGACATCTTATTACTCAATCTGAGTGAGTTTCTCGACGATGAAACGACGCTCGAAGGCCGGATTTTCTGGCAGCAGGAACTTCAGCTATTCAGACCAAACCGGGACGTAGACCTCAGAATCAGATATGATCAGTTAACCGGAAAGAACCAAAGGGCTACCGGTTTAGAGGAAATACGTAATAAGACGTTAAAATCAGATTTCAGCTACCGTCTCGGGCAGTTTACTCAGGCGGGGGTTGAACTCACCTATTCAGAACAGGAATTGCTGAATGAAAGGTTAAGCACCCGTGCCTATCAAATCAGGAGTTATGAAGCGGAACCGTTCGTCCGATATTCTTTTTCAAGATCACTTCAAACGACTACCGGGCTAAGGTATGGCAGGAAAAGAGACGTGCTTCCTTCCGATCCTGTATTACTCACTCAATATCGTGTATATAGCGATGTACGCTGGTTTTACAGGGGGCAGTTCCAAACGAATGCACGCGTTGAGTGGAGACAGAACAGGGCAGAAGGACAGAGCAGTAGTCTGGGATTATTCGAGCTAACAGACGGTGCCGGATTAGGCAATACCTGGCAGTGGTCGCTACAGGGAACCTACCGAATAAGTAGTTATTTAAGGGCCAATATTAATTACGATGGACGTACAGTAATAGGAGCGCCTGCTGTTCAGATTGTAAGGTTTACATTAAATGCGGTGTTTTAGAATGTTAAGTAGTTGATATCTACCTTTGTTCCCGTTATTTTTAGATGCTATATTATCGGATAAGCTACTTTCAAAAAAAAGTAACTTTGACATTTAGATATAATTAATCTATAATTTCGCTTCAACTCAACGCTTAATAATCAACTTAGAATAAAACGGAGTCTTAGAATATGACCTTCTCCTTTAGTGTTATCCTCATGCAGGTTTCTGCAGATTTGCAAAGTGAGGGCGCTTTTAGCCAGTTAGTACGATATTTTAACGAGGGTGGCCTGTTTATGTGGCCTGTACTCATTTGTGTGATCTTGGGACTGGCCATTTTCCTCGAGCGACTTGTAACTCTGAACCGCGCTGATATCGACACCAGACAGTTTATTGTGGACGTAAAAGAAGCCCTCGAAAATGGTGGAATTACAGCTGCTCAAGACTTATGTGCAAGTACTCGTGGTCCTGTAGCCTCCGTTTTTAACGCTGGTCTTCTTCGTGCAGATGAAGGCTTTGAAGCTGCTGAAAAAGCCATTATATCTTACGGTTCTATCGAAATGAGCTTCCTCGAAAGAGGACTTGTATGGTTGTCGCTATTTATTGCACTTGCCCCAATGATTGGATTTACCGGTACGGTAATTGGTATGGTTGAAGCTTTCGATGCTATCGAGAGCGCCGGCGATATCTCTCCAAGTATTGTAGCCGGTGGTATTAAAACTGCGCTCCTTACAACACTGGCCGGTCTGATCGGTGCTATTATCCTTCAGGTAGGCTATAACTATTGCGTATCCAAAATCGACCGTCTTGTTGTTGACATGGAAGAAAGCTCAATAGTTCTTATCGATTCTATTTCAAACCTTGAAAAAGGTAAGCCGATTACTGACATACCTGCAACACCGAGCGAGTAAACTTAAAAGTAGCCGCTTTGATTATTAAGTGAACGGGCCGGGGTTAAAAGCCCCGGCCGGTTACTAAATCTCCGGTATACTTAGTTTAACTCTTCAATAACCGTCACGTAATCAATCAAATACATTACCATTATGGAAGCTTTTTCCCAATTTGCTCTCATCTTTACAATCGCCCTTTTGGTGATTTCTATACTGGGAGTTACTGTTTTTGGATTCAAAAACATTTTTCAGAGAAAACATAAGATTGGTCAGATTGCTTTTTTCTTCATTCCGGTTGCCGTTTTTGCAATCGCATACCTTGTTACAGGAATGATGGGAATTGCAGCTATTAATACACTGCTCATTATGATCTCCCTTATGTTTCTTGGAATTTTGGTTTCAGGATCAAGAAGCCTTATCTCAAACTTTTAAACAGAGGAACTCACCAATATGCTTAAAAAGAAAAGACCAAGAGAAGGAGCTGAAATACCATCTTCATCTCTCGCGGATATTGCGTTTCTTTTGCTGGTGTTCTTTCTCGTTGTTACCACTATCGACGTTGATACCGGTATCGGCCTGGTGTTACCACCTCCGCCAGACCCGGAACAGCCACCACCCGAAGTTCGTGAGCGTAACATGCTTACTATCCTGATGAATGCTCAGGGAGCTATTCTTATTAATGAAGAGCGTGCTTCTGTTCAGGACGTACAAGACCGCGTATTTCGCCATGTAACAAATAATGGTGAAAATCCGAATCTGTCTGAATCACCACAGCAGGCTGTGGTCTCCATTAAAACGGATCGCCAAACCGAGTACGAGCGCTTTGTAGAAATGCTCGATGAAGTTATTGGCGCTTACCGCAGCATTTGGAGCACTGAAGCCAGACAGTTGGGCTACCGCGATTATCTTCAATACCGGACTGTTGAGGGCGAACCAAACCCAATCAGACGTCAGTTCCCGATGAACATCTCGCTGGCAGAACCTGATCCTGGATCTTAAACCTCAAATTGTACTAAACTATGGCACATTTTAAAAAGAAACAGTCAGGTACGAGTCAGGAAATACCGACTACATCCATGCCGGATATTATCTTTATCCTTTTGATTTTCTTCATGGTTGTAACGGTACTTCGCGAGGTTGAGCTTCTTGTTCGCCAGGATCTGACCGACGCTGAAAATATCGAACGTATTGAGGAGAAACGCCTTGTAAGCTATATTTACGTTGGCCCTCAGGTAGTCGCTCCGGGTGTGTACGGAGATACACGCGTTCAGGTTGATGATGCACTCGTCGATCCAAACGACTTCAGAGCAATTCAGAACGTAATGAGACAAAGACGAACAGACGAACCACGTCTTATTGTTTCTCTTCGCGTGGATTATGAGTCGGAAATGGGTATCGTAAGCGACATCAAACAAGAGCTCAGGCTCGCTGATGCGCTTCGTATCAACTATTCGACTCGTCGCGCCGAAGGTGCTACAGAGCTCTAAGCTGATCTGAAACTCAGTTTTATTCGAACCTGCAAAAGGCTGTTCATTCCGTGGACAGCCTTTTCTGTTATACAAAAGTATTAATTTAAAAATTACCGGCCATGCCGGAAGCTTCACGTATGGAACAAAACACTTTTACACCCATCGAAACTATTGGCCGGAAGGCTTTAATAAGCAAAATTGCTTCCCGGTTTGAACGCCACGGTGAAGGCCTTGTATTCGGAATCGGAGATGATGCCGCCGTACTAGATACCAATCGTCAGGGACATCCGCTCTTAAGTTCTGAAATCTATTCAGAAGGCGTGGATTTCGACTTAACCTACACTCCGTTGCAGCATCTTGGTTTTAAAACCGTATCCATGGCAATATCGGATATCTGTGCAATGAACGGAACGCCGGAGTTTATCCTCATCAACCTTTCCCTTACAAATAAGATTTCGGTAGAGATGGTTGAGTTATTTTATGATGGCGTGAAGCGTGCCTGCGATCAGTATGGCGTTCAGCTGGCAGGTGGGGACCTTGCTGCTGCTCAGTCTGCAATGAGCGTTTCTGTGATGGTTTACGGGTCAGCAAAACAAACCGTGTATCGTTCAGGAGCTAATGCAGGAGATGCTATTTGTATAACCGGAGATCTGGGCGGAGCCAGCTGTGGTCTTATGATTCTCTTACGCGAGAAGCTGCACTTCGATTCTTCAGAAGAAACGGTTTTAGATCCGGATTTGACACCATTTGAGTACGTTGTACGGCGTCAGCTTGTACCCGAGGCAAGAGTAGATTGTATCAAAAGCTTTGAAACTGCTGAAATTGTGCCAACTTCGATGTCTGATATAACCAAAGGACTCAGTACTACTCTAAACGAGATGATGGTTGCATCCGGTACGGGTTGTAAGATTTTTGAGGCTGCTTTACCAGTGAGCCCGGATACACGGCATGCAGCCGATGAACTCGAAAAAGACATCGATACTTTCTTATTGTATGGTGGGGAAGACGCCGAGCTGATCTTTACGCTGCCAGAAGAAGACGTAAAGAAGTTTAGTGATCTTTTCAAAGACTTCGTTGTGGTTGGCAAGGTTGAAGCAAAATCACACGGCATTAAAATGCAAACTGCCGAAGGCCATCTTATGACGCTTACCTGATTGCATCAGGAATGCATATTGCCGGGTTAGTGTTAAAACGCAGACATCAGAAATTGGCCACATATATTCGTATATTTAGAAGCTGATCTATGTTGCAAAGAACGATTACAGTGCTAATAATTAGAGCATTCGTACGTTTTTAACATCACATATTATTCTACATTTCAACAATCCTTACGGTTAATGTCAGAGAAGAAACCTAACGAGACACAAAAAGACGATCAAAAGACAAAAGGGCCACGTTTTCCTATATGGATTTACGTTGCTATACTTGTTGGTCTTATAACTATTCAAATTTTTGCCTTTTCTCAGGATCATTCTACCCGGGTTGAGTACAGTGAGTTTTTGAACCAGGTAAAGCAGGGATGGGTAGAAAAAGTTACTATTGTTAATGGTGTACAGATTGAAGGTGTTTATCGTCATTCTGCCGTAGAAGCCGGACATGTAGGCAGCCTGCCCGACGAAGAAAGTCCCAGATGGCTGGCTTCGAGCCCGGATGCAGGAAATAAGTTTACTGCCACCATGATAGAGGGTGATGAGCTTCGCCCTTTGCTCGACGAGCATGATGTTATCTACGATGCCCGAATCGATGAAAACTGGTTCGGCAGTCTATTTATCTGGCTAATACCCATTGGTCTGATTATTCTGTTCTGGATTTTTATTTTCAAGCGTATGAATCCGGGGCAACAAGTACTGAACATCGGGAAGAATAAAGCGTCTCTGTACGATAAACAAAGCGAAAATAAAGTAACGTTTGCTGATGTAGCTGGCCTCGAGGAAGCAAAAGAGGAAGTTGAAGAAGTCGTGGAATTTCTTCGCAACCCTAAAAAATTCTCTACCCTTGGTGGTAATATCCCTAAAGGTGTGCTTCTTGTGGGCCCACCGGGTACGGGTAAAACCCTGATGGCAAAAGCTACAGCCGGTGAAGCAGATGTACCGTTTTTTAGCCTTAGCGGTTCTGACTTCGTGGAAATGTTTGTAGGTGTTGGTGCAGCCCGTGTTCGGGATTTATTCAAGCAGGCTAAGGAAAAAGCACCATGCATAATTTTTATTGATGAGATTGATGCTATAGGTCGCAGCCGCGGGAAGAATGCCATGGCTGCTTCTAACGATGAGCGCGAGAATACGCTAAACCAGCTTCTGTCCGAAATGGATGGCTTTAATACGGAAAAAGGCGTCATTATTATGGCAGCTACAAACCGTGCAGATATTCTCGATTCTGCACTCCTTCGCCCGGGACGTTTCGACCGCCAAATCTTAATTGATCGGCCCGATCTTAAGGGGCGTCAAGCTGTGCTGAAAGTTCACATGGCCAAGATTAAGGTATCAGACGATATCGATTCTCATATGCTGGCATCACAAACGCCCGGATTTGCAGGTGCAGAACTTGCTAATATGTGTAACGAGGCAGCACTGCTTGCTGCCAGACGCGATAAAAAGCAGGTTGAGATGATTGACTTCCAGGATGCCATTGAACGCGTTGTGGCGGGTCTGGAGAAGAAAAATAAGATCATCAGCCCGAACGAGCGTAAAATTGTGGCTTACCATGAGTCGGGCCATGCTATTGTTGGCTGGTATCTTGAGCATACCGATCCTGTTCTTAAAGTATCGATTGTTCCGCGTGGGCTTGCTGCACTTGGCTACACGCTTCAAACTCCTACGGAAGACCGTTTTCTGATGACCACTGAAGAGCTTTCTGATCGTATCTGCGCGCTGCTTGGCGGACGTGTTGCCGAAGATATAGTATTCGGCAGAGTATCCACCGGAGCACAGAACGACCTGGAGCGCATTACCAATATGGCCATGTCGATGGTTACCGTTTATGGTATGAGTGAGAAAATCGGGAATATTTCTTACTACGATTCCCAGAATGATGGCGGCATGTACGGCTTCAACAAGAAATACTCGGAGCATACAGCCCAGCTGATCGATGAAGAAATCAAAAAGATTGTTGCGGATTGCTATAAGCGAACAAAAGAACTCTTGCTTAAGCATAGAGATACAATGACCAAGATGGCAGAAACGCTGCTCGAAAAAGAGATTCTTGGTTCCGCAGACCTCGTTGAAATGCTTGGTGATCGTCCACACGGAAATTACCCCATTAGTAAGGCAAGTATTGCTAAAAAGGCCGAAGAGGCCGAAAAGAAAGAAAAAGCCAAAAAAGCTGAAGCTGATAAAGAAGATGATTCTTCAGAGGCCGAAGAAACTGAAAATACGTCTGGAAACCCTAACTCTGTATCTTCAAACGGAACCGGTAAGGGTGAAATTGAAACAGAGATTAAGACAGACGATTCAAAGTCAGATAACATTGATTCTGAAATTGAAAAAAACAAGGGTACTGATAAGCAGTAATATACGTGGTGATTTATAGAAAGGGCCGTTGGAAAACTTCTTTCCGACGGCCCTTTCTTTTTTTGTTTAAATTAAACTCGTTAGAATAAATTCATCCCTCAAAATAACTAACCCAACAACCTGTTATGCCATTAATAAAACAAACTTCAATAGCGTTTTATGCCGCTATATTAATTGTTTTTCTTGCATCCTGTGGAAATAGTGATACAGAAACCCCAGAAAACTTGCAGCCTCAGCAGGAAGCTTCCGTATATGATTTATACATGGATAATCTACGAGCGGAGTGTGGTAATGCCTATGCGGGCAGCCTTACACTTGAGCCTGAGGGCGATGATATGCTCCAGGGTGATGAGCTCCTGATCGTGCATTTTCGTGAGTGTGACGAAGACGGTGTCATCAAAGTGCCGTTTCATATTGAAACATCAGAAGGGGAATGGGACAGATCCAGAACCTGGATCTTTACCCGCACGGAAGATGGAATCGATCTTCGTCATGATCACCGGGAAATGGATGGCAGCGAATCGGATTTCACCATGTACGGCGGCCCGACACATAACGAGCCGGATGCAAACGTAATGGAGTTTATTTCTTTTGAGCGTACCGAAGAAACCGGAATCTACAGAGGATGGCGTATTATTATTGAGCCGGGAGAGCGCTACGTGTATGGAACGCATAGAGGAGGAGAGTGGTCCTGGCGCGTGGATTTCGATTTAACTGAGGCTGTAGAAGCCCCACCGGCTCCGTGGGGACACGAGTAAATTATCTGAAATATCCGGACATTAAAAAAGGCACTCTGTATTATTCGGAGTGCCTTTTTGCTTTTTAAGTAAACAACTACTTTTTTAGGATACTGCTCTTTCAGATACAGATAGTTTGTGAATTCCTATACACCGCCAAACTAAGATGTGTCTGAATAACGGTTGTTTTATTTTTGGCCGGGTGCCTTAAAGCGAATCACATCATCCTTTCGTAGTTTTCTGTGTTTGGTCGTTCTGCCGCTTACCCGTTTGCGCCACATTTTGAAACTGGACCGCTTCATATGTGTTCTCATTATTTCTCTAACTTCGTTCTCGTTGAGCCCAAACTGAAACTCGATGGCCTCAAACGGAGTGCGGTCTTCCCATGCCATCTCGATGATTCTTGAGATGTCGCCTTCATTTAGTGAATCTTGCTTATTAGTAATCATATGGCTTTTCTAACATTGCTATATGTGTTACCGTTCGGTCTTTTAACAGCTTGTTGAGGAACAAATAATCTCTTCGTACTGTTAGTTGAGCAAATCCCATTCACTAAAAAAGATTGATTTTATGAAAGATCAGGTTGTATTGATAGTAGGCGGCTCAGGCGGAGTAGGTACTGCTTCGGCAAAATTATTCTCGAAGGCGGGCGCGAAGATTGTACTCGCAGCACGTAATCGTGATAAAGCTGAGGCAACAGCAAAAGAAATTAACAGTAGCGGCGGCGAAGCTTACGTTATTGATGTAGATGTAACGGATTCCGAATCCGTAGATAAAATGACCAGTGATGTAATTTCCGAGCTTGGTAAGGTTGATGTACTCATAAATGCATTTGGCCTTGGTGTGATTAAGCCTCTTCTCGATGTTGAGCCGGCAAACGCTAAAGAGGTGATCGATGTAAACGTTTACGGTACTTTTTTGGTCACCCGTTCTGTATTAAAGCACATGGCTGAAGCCAAAAGCGGCAAAGTGGTGATGATACCCGGAATACTAGGCAAAGCCGTGATGAGAGGGTCATCTGTTTATTCTGCCAGCAAGTTTGCTGTAACCGGCATGACAAAAGCACTTGTTGATGAGCACAAGCGCAGCAACGTGAAGTTTACACTTATGTATCTAGGAGGCATAGATACGCCATTCTGGGACAGCGATATGATTGATATGAGAGTTCAGCGCGACAAAATGCTTACCACAGATGAAGTGGCAAAAGCGATTTATTACGCAATCAATCAGCCCGGTAACTCTGTGTTGAACGAAATTGTGATTCAGCCGGATTCTCACCAAATGGTGTAGACCTTAAATATGAATCTGTCATAAAAAAGCCCCTCACTTTGCTAAAGTAAGGGGCTTTTTAGTTCTGTCTGTTTGAACAGGACCGGAAAATCTACATTAAGCCTTTCCGTTTTTCTTCACATTACGCATGTGGACCACCGGACAGCGAGATACGGCAGCTTTGTAGGAGCGTTCGATAATATCCATACCTTCATCAATATGTGCTGAATTAACAGTAAGTGGCGGACGGAATCGTACTGAATGCGTACCGCACTGAAGAATCATCAGGCCGTTAGCAAAACACTCGTCCGTGAATGCCTGTCTTGAATGGTGATCAGGAAAGTCGAACGCACACATAAGACCCTTGCCCCGGGCGTTGGTAACATACTCATACTGCCGGGTAAAGGCTTCAAGCTTTTCGAGCAGATAGGCGCCAGTGTTTGCGGCATTATCAACAAGATTTTCTGACTCAATGATTTCGAGGTAGCGCTGGAAACGAACCATGTCGACCAGATTGCCACCCCATGTAGAATTGATTCGGGATGATACGTTAAATACGTTTGTCTTAACTTCATCTATGCGTTTGCCGGCCAAAATACCACAAACCTGTGCTTTCTTGCCAAAGGCCAGAATATCTGGTTTTACATAGTGCTCGTGGCACCAGAATTTGCCGGTGAGACCAACGCCTGTCTGCACTTCATCATAAATAAGCAGAGCTTCGTGTTTGTCGGCCAAATCCCGTAATGCCTGATGGAACTGAGGACGGAACTGGTTATCGCCACCTTCACCCTGGATTGGTTCCAGTATGATGGCTGCAATATCATCCTTATGAATTTCGAAATAGCGTTCAGCCTGAGCAATAGCCAGACTTTCATTTTCGATTACGCTTCGTGTATTCTCATCGGTTACGGGGAATACCATTTTAGGGTTAGTGATCCGCGGCCAGTCAAACTTTGGAAACATTGCCACTTTACCTGGTTCCGTATTGGTAAGCGACATAGTGTAGCCAGTGCGACCGTGAAACGCCTGATTAAAATGCAGTATTTTATGGCCCTTTTCCTGACGATAGCCTTTCTGGTAGTTTTTTTGAACTTTCCAGTCGAAAGCAACTTTTAGCGCATTTTCTACGGCAAGTCCACCACCGGCAACGAAAAAGGCGTGGGGAAGATAGTCCGGGATACCCACTCTGTCGAATGTATCAACAAACTCGGCCATCTCACGGGTATAAACATCTGAGTTGGAAGGGTTGTTTATCGCAACCTTGCTGATTTTACGAACAAAATCTTCATCCTTCATCATTTTGTGATTCATCCCAAGGGGATTGGAAGCAAAAAATGTGAAAAAGTCGAGATAGTTTTTTTTGTGTTTGGAGTCGTAAAGGTAAGGTCCTTCACTTTTGTCGAGGTCCAGAACCATGTCTAAACCATCGGCTAATATTCTTCGGCCAAGTACTTCATGGACCTGGTCTGCGTCGATAGATTGTTTAACAGTCATGCGAAATGCTTTATTTAGAAGGTTGGTGCATAAGCACGTGGATGTATCAAAAATATGCCTCAATATACCCAAAAAGCGCAATTTTGAACAAACATTACTATTCAGGTTTAAACGTTTTAAAGCATGATTGGGATAAATTTATTAAGGGCTAACGGCTCATCTGACGAAACAGTTTGTCGTAATTAAGAAAAAGCCCGGCAGTTTGCACTACCGGGCTTCAAATTAGCTGATGAATTAATACTCTTAAAAATTACTTCACAAGCATCATCTTCTGAACCTGTGTGAAGCTGCCCGCCTGTAAGCGATACAGATACACACCCGATGCCAGTCTGTTGGCGTCGAAGGTTACAGTATGGCGACCCGCGTTCTGCTGACCATTTACAAGTACGGCCACGCGCTGTCCCTGAAGGTTATAAACCTCAAGAGTAACGTTTGCTGCCTCAGGCAGGGCGTACATGATGTTGGTGGTCGGGTTGAACGGGTTCGGATAGTTCTGACCCAGCGCGAACTCGGTCGGCACATCCATTTCAGGATCAAGGCTTACCGGGGTGTCTTCGTTGTTAAAGAACACAACTTCCAGGCTATGATCTTCGCCGGTCATTTCTATTTGCCTGTTAGTGGAATCGCCTTCACCTACATCGTCGCTTTCCCAGCCGGTGTTCGGCAGTTCACGGCCATCGCCGGCAAGAATGTAGTACTTGTATTCATGCATATCACCAGCTTCACCGGGCAGCTCATGCGTGAAGCTGTAAATTCCATCTTGGTCGCCTGTTAAGGCCTCGCCTTCGATAACAGACCAATCGTTGAACGAGCCGCGCACGTACACTTCATCACCCAGAGACGGGTCGAAGTTTCCGGCGGATTGCTGTACCGACATGTCTACACGGAAGGTGATCATTTCCGAAGCAAGGTCTTCTTCCAATACTTCTATGCTCACCGGAATTACGCCTACAGGAGTGGCCGGGGAGTTGGTCGTAATTTGGATTTCGGCATTGTAACTGCCTGCTTCGAATTCGAAGGTGTTCACCTCAGCCATCACTTCCACGCTCTGACCCGCTTCGATGGTTCCTGCAGACGGTTCGAATACGAACAGCCCGTCTC
>PWID01000124.1 GCA_003555145.1 Balneolia bacterium
ACACGGCCGTTAAGCTCTCCAGCGCCGATGGTACTGCCACAAGCGGAAGAGTAGGTCGCCGCCTCATCTTTTTTTCTACCCTAAGCCCTGTTCGCCTTGAACAGGGCTTTTTTTATGCGCTTTATTCATATATTCGTCCCCAAGCGTTTAGACATCGTATTCCAATAGCTTCATAGTTAGTTAATGAAACAAAATCTGCTTTCCCTTCTCAGAGCTTTGAACCTTCTGCATTTTGCAGACCGAATAAACTTTATGAGACAGCAACTGCTTAATTTGCCTTCAAACAGAGCGTTCAGGAAGAACTTTCCTGATATTTCGTTACCACCTGACTACCTCATGTATGAGTCTTTTTCTCTAAATTATGAGCAGTATTATGTGGCCAGCAGGAATGCTAGCGAAGCTATTGCCGATACAATAAAAAAACACCTCAAAGTAAAGGATAATCTTTCGGTATTGGACTGGGGATGCGGACCCGGCAGGATTATTCGGCACATGAGTGATTTTTTTCCGAATGCGTCATTGTATGGCACAGATCCTAATAACAAATCAATAAACTGGTGCCAGGAAAACCTTAACGGTACTTACAATACAAATTCTTTAGAGCCTCCGCTTCGATATGATGATAATGCCTTCGATGTAATCTATGGTATTTCAATCTTTACACATCTTTCTGAAGAAATGCATGATGCGTGGATGGCTGAACTTCTCAGAGTTCTTAAACCTGGCGGTATTATGTATCAGACCACGCATGGTGATGCAACCAAAATCCGATTAAATTCTGATGAAGTGCGTCATTTTGATGATGGCAATATTGTGGTGCGCGGAAAAGTTGTTGAAGGTCACCGAATATATACAGCATATCAACCGGCACGATATATGAATAATCTGATTAATTCTCATGGTGGTGTCGTACTTGAGCATATCAGCCCAGTTGAGAAGAAAAGAATTCCTCCAAAGGATATTTGGCTGATTACTAAATAGTGTATCATCTACGCTGTATGATTTTGTATTTTCCTCACTGACTGTCAATCATATTTATACCAGCGTGACTAAACCTGAATTCGGAACCGAACCAGATATATCTCTTGTAATCGTTAATTATAACGTAAAGGAGTATTTGGCCAATTTACTTCATTCTGTATATCGTGCTCATCACGACTTCAGACTTGAAATCTTTGTAGTAGATAACTATTCCACGGATGGTTCGGTAGAGTTTCTGAGGCAGCGCTTTCCTGACGTACATTATATAGCCAACGACACCAATCTTGGCTTCGGAAAAGCTAATAATCAGGCTATCAGGCAGTGTAAGGGTAGGTACACTCTTATTGTAAACCCTGACGTTCTCATTGGTGAGGACACCCTACAGGTGCTTTACGATCATATGGAAACAAACCCAGGAACTGGTGCGAGCGGGTGTAAAATTCTCAATCCCGACGGCACTTTTGCTCCAGAGTCCCGTCGTTCTATTCCCACCCCTATGAAGGCCATGTATAAAGTGCTTGGCCTTACGACCCTTTTCCCCAAAAGCAGTCGTTTCGCCTCCTACTATATGGGAGGAACCGATGAAAATACACCTTCCCGTGTGGAGGTTCTTTCCGGTTCTTTTATGTTTTACCGCACGGATGTGCTTCAGGAGCTTGGGGGGTTCGACGAGAGATTCTTTATGTATGGTGAAGACATCGATTTGTGCTATAGAACCCTTCAAAAAGGTTACAATATTGATTATGTGCCCGAAACGAGCATTATTCATTACAAGGGTGAAAGTACCAAGAAGGAGAATCTGAGGTACATCATCACCTTTAATAAAGCGCTCTATCAGTTTTTTGAGAAGCATTACAGCTATGGCTACAGCTTCTTTTTCCGACTTTTTATCCTGCTGGGTATAGTGGTTAAGTCGGCTGCATCTTATGTGCTCACCCTGTTTAATAAAGCGCTGCGGCCCGTGATAGACCTTGGGCTTCTCAATCTGGTTACCATCATCTTTTTCCTTTACCGGTATGAGATTCATCCGCTGAGTATTCTTCAGGACTACCAGCCGGTTTTTTTGGTGGTTAATTTAATGTGTTCGGTCTTTTATCTTCTTTTTGCCAAATATTATTCCCTCTACGGCATCAACAAGTATTCGATCAGCAGTCAGGTGAAAGCTATTATACTCACGTTTGTTTCGGTCGTGGTGATTTCATTCTTTGTAAGAGACTTTGCGTTTTCGCGGCTGGTACTTGTTGCAAGCGCATCCGTTCTTCTCGTGCTGCTGCCCGTGCTCAGATACATGAGCTCGCGCTATTTTAACCGCTCGGCATCGGGCAGGGACAGGCTCAAGGCCATACGGGTTATTATCGCAGGGATAGATGAAAAGACGCAGTCAGCAATACGTAAAATACGCTCAGAGGTAGAGTGGAACTACGAAATCGTAGGACTCGTATCTCAGGACGAAGACGTGAAGCAGGAGCCTATAGATGATGTGCCATTGCTTGGCCACATTTCCCAGCTGCCCGAGCTGGTTGCATCTTATAAAGCGGATCAGGTTGTTTTTATACTGGATAAAGTACGCCATATAGATGTACTTAAATCACTTTCTCAATTAAGGGACACTCCGGTTGTATCGAAGGTTGTTCCGAACTCGCTGGACTACATTATCGGGAAATCAAATGTAGAATATTTCGATGATGTACCTGTCGTGGATCTTGAACTGTCGTCTCTTAACGCATGGAACAGGTTTCTGAAAAGGAATCTTGATTTCTGGATTTCGGGTTTGGGCATCATTCTGCTGTCTCCGGTTTACATCGTACAAAAGCTGAGTAGATTCACATCAAGGCCGTCTAAAATGAACGTGAATATCTTTCTGGACTCGTCTTCAACGCTTAACGTGAAGTTTATGAGTCCTCCGGCAAAACATAAGCTTATAAATACCTATCTGTTCCTGCTGAGAGTATTTACAGGTGAGTTCAGTCTGGTAGGCGCTCCAATCATTAAAGAACGGCAGGGCAGGTTTATTTACTATAAGCCGGGTTTAACGGGTCTGAGACAGCTTAATGAGCACAGGCTGTTTCGCGATGAAGAAAAGGAGCGGTACGAAATGCACTATCTTCAGTCGTACACGATCTGGAAAGATCTGGAGATTTTGTTTGCAAGCCTGCGTTCGAAGCAAAGCATGCATTTCACAGAGTATATTGGTGATAGCAGTGTCGCCTCAGAAAATTAATTGAGGCGACACTTAGCTTCAGCTACAGCCTGTTTGTAACCTTTTCGATCATTTGCGGATACCAGCTGCCAAAGGTTCCGGCATCGATATGGCTTCGTATTTCTTCCATCAGCCAGAGGTAAAAGGTGAGGTTATGTACGGAAGCTATCATCATTCCAAGAATTTCGTTGCAGCGGAACAGGTGATGAATATAGGCCATCGTATAGGTTGACGTAAAGTCTGTTCCAAAGGACTCGTCAAGAAACTGATGATGGTTTTTCCATTTCGCATTTTTCATATTGACGATACCTTCGCGGGTAAAAACGGTTCCGTTTCTTGCGTTCCGCGTCGGCATTACGCAGTCGAACATATCAACTCCATTGGCAACTCCGTGCAGCAGGTCTGCCGGGGTGCCAACGCCCATAAGGTAGCGTGCTTTTTCTGCGGGAAGAACATCAGTAACAAGGTCTGTCATTTCGTACATCAGCTCGTTCGGTTCACCCACGCTTAGTCCGCCAATGGCGTTTCCGTCGAAATCCATTTCGGCAATAGCTTCCGCAGATTGTGTTCTCAGGTCTTTGTATGTACTGCCCTGGCATATCCCAAATAAATGCTGTTTGTGCCCGTAGTGCCCTTCCGAATTATCAAAAGCAGTCTTGCATCTTTTCGCCCAGCGATGGGTGAGCTCCATAGAGTTTTTGGCATATTCGTAGGTTGATGGGTAGGGCGGACACTCGTCGAGCACCATCATAATATCGGAACCGAGTACCCGTTCGGTATGCACAACGCTTTCCGGGGTAAACTGATGCTTCGAGCCGTCTAAATGACTTTTGAAAGTCACTCCCCGTTCTTCAAGCTTTCGGTTGTCTGAAAGTGAAAAAACCTGGTATCCGCCGGAGTCAGTGAGAATAGGCCCGTTCCATTTCATAAACTTATGAAGACCGCCTGCCGCAGACATGATTTCATTCCCGGGCCTCAGATACAGGTGATAGGTGTTGCCAAGAATAATTTGTGCTTTAATCTTCTCTGCCAAATCGATCTGGTTCACGGCTTTTACCGTGGCAATAGTTCCAACCGGCATAAAAATGGGCGTTTGGATTGTGCCATGGTCGGTTTTGAGCTCTCCGAGCCTGGCCTTTGTGTCGGTATCGTTCTTAATAAGTTGGAACACTTTTATGCTTTATTCCTTATTTTATTTGATTGTAGTAAATGAGCTGTGATTAAAATCGCCTGAATCCTGATAAAAAATATAGAATCGACAACATGGACCTCTGCAGCAGCCTGGTTTTTGTACAGCAGATGGGAAGATAAGTGATTTTGAGCATAAAATTCGATCAAGCCTGATGAACCGCCGAAGTCTAAACGGAGAAAACTGAACCTTGGAGCGCAAAAGAGATATCATATTTACCTTACTGGCAGACTTTATTGCTTTGCTGGCGGTGTGGTACGTGTTTTATCATATTCGTTTTGAGCTGCAGTTATTCGATTCTCCTCAACTGGTTGCTCCTGCAAGTATTTTGCTGCCCGCCATCGTAACGGCATTCTACTGGATTGCCGTTTTTGCCTTCTTTGGCCTTTATAAACGGCTGTACATGATTTCCCGTTTCGATGAGATTCTGCGGGTTGGTAAAATTACCATCATCGGCACGCTTATCTTTTTCTTTTTGCTGTTTACGGATGATCTGAACTGGAATTCGAGCAATATCAGCTACGCCAAAAATTATACGATTATATACTGGCTGCTAACCTTTTCGTTTGTGGCATTTAACAGGCTGATTGTGCGTACCATCCAGAAAGCCACGGTTATGCGCGGAGTGGGCCTGCATAAAGCAATTATTGTGGGTGTGGGTGAAACGGCGCGGCAGGTACATGAAGACATCGAGCGCCACAAGACATCGGGTCTCAATGTAGTGGGTTTTGTAGATCAGACGGCAAAAGAAGAAGATGCCGATCCTAAAGTCGAGCCGGAAATGGTGCTGGGTACCATCGACGAAATTAATGAGATTGTTGATAAATACGGGGTTGAAGACGTAATTGTGGCAATGGAGCCTCAGGATCGGTTCAAACTGGTGAATATCCTGGATTCTATCGAAAAGCCGAACGTTACCATCAAAATACTGCCGGACTTTTATCAGATTATTAGTGGCTTGAACCAGACGAACCAAATTTTCGGGCTTCCGCTTATTGTTGTTATGCCGGACCCGATGCCTCCATGGGAAAAAACGGTTAAGCGATTGATGGACATCATTCTGTCGCTTATAATTCTGATTGCTACGCTACCGGTAATGATCGTAACCGCTCTGCTGATACGGTTTACCTCTGAAGGCCCGGTTGTATTTGCCCAGGAGCGCGTGGGCCTGCATGGCGAACCTTTTACGATGTACAAGTTCAGAAGTATGTACCAGAATGCGGAGAAAAAGACGGGGCCGACCTGGGCTACCGACGACGATCCGCGAATTACGCCACTAGGTATCTGGCTGCGAAAGCTCAGGCTCGATGAACTGCCTCAGCTGCTTAATGTATTAAAAGGTGATATGAGTCTGGTCGGGCCACGTCCGGAGCGACAGTTTTTTGTCAATCAGTTTAAAAAGCAAATTCCTTTGTACAACCGTCGCCTCAGGGTACGCCCCGGTATTACGGGCTGGGCACAGGTAAAGTGGAAGTATGATGAAACCTTCGACGATGTAATCGAAAAGACTAAATACGATCTGTTTTATGTGGAGAACATCTCGCTTAAAATGGACCTTAAAATTCTAATAAATACCATTTTTACTATGCTGGCCGGGAAAGGCAAATAGTTCGCCCTCTTTCCTGTAATAGCATCTGCTAAACAGACATGTCCGATATTTTAGTAATCATACCGACGTATAACGAGGCCACAAATGTAGCGCGGCTTATTCCCGTTATGATGACACTCCAGCCGGAAGTGGAAGTTCTTTTTGTGGACGATAATTCTCCCGACGGAACCCAGGATATCATAAAAAAACAGGCTGAAGCTTTTCCGGAACGCATTCATCTGCTGGCTCGTGAAAAAAAATCAGGATTGGGCTCGGCTTATGTTGCCGGTTTTAAATACGCACTGGAAAAAGACTATGAGTACATCTGCGAAATGGATGCCGACTTTTCGCACGACCCGAATGATATCACCCGGCTGGTTGATGCCGTAAAAAGTGGTGAAGGAAGCCTGGTAATAGGTTCGCGCTACCACAATGGAATAAGCATAGTGAACTGGCCTTTAAGCCGCCTCATTTTATCTTATTCTGCGAATATGTACGCGCGCTTTATAACAGGTTTGCCTGTTAAAGATACAACAGCAGGTTTCAAGTGCTTTCGCCGCGATGTGCTTGAGGCCATACAACTTCACAGGATTAAGTCCAATGGCTACGCTTTCCAGATAGAACTGCATTTTCGGGCCTGGATGGCCGGATTTAAACTAAGCGAAGTTTCCATTATATTCAGGGAGCGTGAGGAAGGTGAATCTAAAATGTCTAAGAATATTATTTTTGAAGCAGTCTGGATGGTCTGGGCGCTTAAACTACGCAGTATGATTAACAGATTGTGATTTTAACAGCATCAACAGAACTTAGTAAGTAAACGAACGTTCAGGAGCCCGGCTCCGACTAACCACTTATATGATTATGAATACGAACTACCTCGATTTCGAAAAACCAATTGCAGAGCTTGAAAAGAAAATTGAAGAGCTCAACTCTATCCGAATACCCGAAAACGACGTTCTTCGTCCGGAAATTGAGCGCCTGCAGCAGCGAGTACACGAGTTGCGGATCTCTATTTTTTCCAATCTTACTGCATGGCAGAAGGTACAGCTTGCGCGACACCCGGACCGCCCCTACACGCTGGATTATATTTACAACATCTGTGAACACTTCACCGAACTTCACGGCGACCGTAACGTAGGCGACGATAAAGCCATAGTCGGTGGATTTGCCACTATCGATGGTTTATCGGTAATGGTGATAGGTCAGCAGAAAGGGCGCGATACAAGCAGCCGTAAATACCGCAACTTTGGTATGCCGAATCCGGAAGGATACAGAAAGGCGCTGCGGCTAATGAAGCTGGCCGAAAAATTCGGGATCCCGGTTATCACACTCGTGGATACTCCTGGCGCATTTCCCGGCCTTGAGGCCGAGGAGCGTGGGCAGGCTGAAGCCATTGCCGTTAACCTGAGAGAAATGGCCGTACTTAAGGTTCCTATCATCACCGTAATTATTGGTGAAGGCGCCAGTGGCGGCGCGTTGGGTATCGGTATGGGTAACGAGGTGTATATGATGGAGAACACCTGGTATTCGGTTATCTCACCGGAATCCTGCTCCTCCATTCTCTGGAAAACATGGGAGTACAAAGAGCAGGCCGCGGCCGCTCTGAAGCTCACTGCTAAAGACCTGATGGAACTAAAAGTGATTGACGGTATCATTGCTGAGCCTCTTGGTGGTGCGCATCGCGACTACGATGCAGCCGCACAGGCACTCAAAAAACAGCTGCTCGAAAGCCTTGACCGCCTCGGGAAAATGAAGACCGATAAGCTGGTTAATCAGCGAATCGACAAGTATGCGGCAATGGGCGTTTGGGAGACGGTAGAGGCCTGATTTTATGGCACAAACTGAACCCAAAGAGAGACGGGAACCACTTTTAGTTTACGAACACCAGCTGCGAAGCCGGTATGCGGAGACCGACCAGATGGGGTATGTATACCACGGTCGTTTTCTGGAGTATTTCGAGGAAGCCCGTACGGAGATGATCCGTGAAGCCGGTGTTTCCTACAAAGCCCTTGAAGATGCCGGAGTGATGCTTCCCGTTATGCACGTAAGCCTGGACTACAAACGCCCCGCTTTTTACGATGAGCTGCTCACTATCAGGGTGAAAATCTATGATGAACCCGCCACCAGACTATTTACTCATTATGAGGTAGTTGGCACCGATAATAAAGTGAAAATTACCGGTTTGGTTGTACTGTGTTTTGTTGATTTTAAAACGCGGCGACCGTGCCCGCCACCCGACTTGTTTGTTGCTGGAATGAAATCATTTATGGAGTCTCATGGATAAACTGGTTCAAACTATCGTCGATCTTGCACTTCTCGAAGATATTCGCGACGGCGATATTACGACAGAAGCCATTTTTAAGGGTGATGAAACGGCCGAAGCTGCCTTCATAGCTAAAGAGTCCGGCGTACTGGCCGGGATTGAACTTGTCGCCTTTATCCTTAAGCGCGTGGACACCAGCTTGGCATTTACTCCCTTAGTAGAAGACGGCTCTGTAATACACAGGGGAGATACAATCGCGGAGGTTAAAGGAAACGCGGGCTCTATCTTAACGGCCGAACGCACCTGCCTGAACTTTATGCAGCGGATGAGCGGCATTGCGACTAAAACACGTCGTTACTGCGATGCTATTTCCGGTACGAGTACAAAACTGCTTGATACCCGCAAAACCATGCCGGGGCAGCGCTACCTGGATAAGTGGGCTGTAAGGCTTGGCGGCGGCACAAACCACCGGTTCTGTCTGGATGATATGTACCTGATTAAGGAAAACCATATTGCCGTGGCCGGCGGCATTACACAGGCGCTGGATCAGTGTGATGCACATCGTGCTAAAGCGGGCAGTAAGGCCAAAATCGAAATCGAGCTGGAATCAATAGCCCAAATCAAAGAAGCTCTGGAATCGGGCAAGGCAGACATCATGCTTCTGGATAACATGGATCTGAAGGAACTCTCCAAAGCCGTAGCGCTGATCGATGGCCGTGCTAAAACCGAAGCCTCTGGTAATATGACGCTCGACCGGCTTCCGGAAGTTGCTGCAACTGGCGTAGACTTTATTTCGGTAGGCGGCATTACCCACTCGGTACATGCCCTGGATATCTCGCTGCTATTTGAATAAGCAAACGACATCAACAATTTGATACCTGATACCTGATACCTGATACCTGACACACATGCGCTCAAAACCTGACTCTGTATTTTATATGCTGGCTGCCGTAAGCGGTATTATTGTGCTGCTTGCTTCGGGCTTTGTGTTTGTGGATGCACCTTTGCTGCACAGCTTAACGCGTGAGGCTTTCCGGGATTTATGTCATCAGTTTTCGTTCAGGAGCTTTTCCGGCGATGGTAGCCATATGGCCGTATGCGCCCGTTGTTTCGGAATTTACTCCGGCTTTTTTGCCTCAGCTGCCGGGGGGCTTTTGGTCTGGAAACGCATCACCTTAACGCTGCGTACATCCTTGCTTTTAACAGCGCTTGCAGTTTTTATAAACATAGCAGATGTAGGTGGTAATCTGTTGGGATTCTGGACGAATACACTCGGCAGTAGATTTTTTGCCGGTTTGTTCGCAGGCATAAGCCTGATATTGATTATCTTCACAGCTGGCAAACATCATTCTAATTAAAAAAATATGGAACCCAGAGAAGCACATCCGTTTTTTGAAACCTCTGCTATAATCGGCGCTGTAATGGCGCTTGCAGCATCATTCTTTTTGTATGGAACCCTGCTTCTTTTTCCGGAAAGCATTGGTGGGCTTTTGCTGGCCTGCCTGGGCTGCTGCGGGTTGATGCTTGCTCCGGGGCTGGTAGCTACACGGCTTCAAGTTAAAAAAAGCGGTTATACTATCGAACTAGGCCGTGGGGCGTTAATCGGCTTCGTTACTGGTCTTGTTTTTGCAGTAGTTTTTAGCTTTATGGATGTAATATGGGCGCTCTTTTCGATTAATGCCAACGAACTGCTGCTTGGCTCACTGGAATACTTCGTACGGGAATACGGGGATCCAGATGCTGCATCAGATATGGAAGACATGATGGCCGAGGCTGGTTCAGGTGGATTCTCAATAGGAGGGCTAATTATGAGCAGTATCGTTATCGGTTTACTTAACCTGATTACCGGAATGATTGGCACCGCCGTTTTTAAAGGAGAAGAAACCCTTGAACTCTGATTTCGAGCAAACTGGTTACAGTAATCCGGAGACCGCTGGCGGGCAGCGATCCTGGTTCGAGCGCAAAGGCTTTCCAGAATGGCTGATAGCCCTGATGTGGATTTTCGGAGGTATGGTACTCTTTCAGATGATCGGAGCAACGTTTATGATTGGCTCCATCATTGTTACGGAAGGAGTGGGGGGGATTACCGAGCAGAACATGCTTTCCCAGCCGGCCCTTATGCTCACAGGCAATTCGATCGGGCAGATTTTTGGGTTAGCTATTGCGACTATGCTAATTGCAACGCTGGCAACCATAAAAGGCCGTTACCGCAGTTTTATGCGATTCAGGATGCCATCGACACCGGCCGTCGTATTTGGTTTATCCTTTGCCCTCATTTTCGTGGCTCAGCCGTTAATCTGGTTCCTGGGCTGGGCTAACCAACAGATTCCAATGCCGGATTTTGCCCTCGAAATGGCTCAGTCCAGCGCTCAGCTTACGGCTACTATTCTCACCAGCGGACTCGCTCTGTGGTTTCTGGTGCTAAATATTGGCGTTGTTCCGGCCGTGTGCGAGGAAATAATGTTCCGCTCGTTTCTGCACCGCCTCTTTGAAAATGCTTTTGGTATAGGTGCAGCACTTATTATTACAGGAGTTGTATTTGGCCTGTTTCACCTTAATTTACCGCAGGTAATCCCACTTGCGGCTATTGGTATATTGCTTGGCTTTTTAACCGTTTACTCAGGCTCGGTATATCCGGCCATAATGGTGCATTTTCTTCATAATTCGGGTACAGTTACAGCCGTACATATTCAGCCAGAGCTTGCCGAAATGTCTGAAGCTGCAGAGATGCCGGAGCTTTGGCTCGTTGCAGTTAGTTTGATTCTTACCGTTTATTTAATTTACTTGTTTAAAAGAGTCGTCAATCCCACCGCTTAGCACAGGAGAACTCAGTAATGTTTGGAAATGATCCCAAAGCAAACGAAATAAAAGACTGGACGCTGGTTTTTGAAACCAACCAGGCATTCGAAGCTGAAATGATGAATAACTATCTCCACGATCGTGGGATTAAGGCCCAGATTTTGTCCAAGAAAGATTCGGCCTACTCTGTAAATCATTCTCAGCTGTCGCTCATTTATGTATATGTGCCTAACGATAAGCTGGAGCGTGCAAAACAAGCCATCCGTGAATTTGAAGACGGCGAACTTCTCGATGATATGCCCGAAGGCGATTAAACCTCGGTTATTTTTTCTGCCAACATGTACTTTAAACATGAATCGTGTCTGAATTAAAAAAGCGCGTGCTTCTGGCGCTGATTGCCGCACCACTATTTTTGGGGGTTGTATGGATGGGGGGCTGGTCCTTCAAAATTATGATGACGGCCGTGGCGCTCATCATTCAGTGGGAAATGGCTTGTATGTTCGATCAGGGAGAGTACCGCCCTAGCCGGCCCTTTATGTACGCTATAGGTATCTGGGTGATGCTGCTACCGCACATTCCCTACAACTATCTTATTGGCCTGGGTCTTTTTCTCATGCTTATACTCACCGAAATCGTGCGGGGAGCAGACCGCTCCTATAATTCGCTGGTCACAACCATTTTCTGCGGATTGTATGCCCCAATCGGTATACTCACTTTAATTTTGCTGAGAGGCTGGTTTTTTGATGAACCTCTCGCCGGTTTCATACTTACGGTTTCGGTAATTATGATGGTCTGGGGAAATGACGTTTTTGCCTACTTTATTGGGAAAAACTTCGGGAAACATTTATTAGCACCGAAAATTAGTCCCAAAAAAACCTGGGAAGGTTTTGGGGGCGGCGTGCTAGGTGCATTTGCAGGGCTTTTGATAGTATGGCTGGCAGCACCAGAGTTTACGATTCCGTTTATGCTAATGCTGCCCGCAGTTGTTCTGGTCTCAATTTTTGGGCCAATTGGTGACCTCGCCGCCAGCAAGCTGAAACGTATGTACGATACCAAGGACTCTTCGAATATTTTACCCGGACACGGCGGTTTTTTTGACCGCTTCGATGCGCTGCTTCTTGCCGCGCCGGCCGTATTTCTGTATGTGGACGTGCTCCGCATCAGCGGCCTGATCTGACTTGATCTGATACTCACTCATAAATAAATAAACCAATGAGAGCTTGTATAACCGGGGGAACCGGCTTTGTAGGTACGACCCTGTCTCACTTTCTGGCTGAAAAAGGATATGAGGTTGTAATCTTTTCCAGAAGTCCGGAAGGGAAAAAGGATGATGTTCATCCAGACAAGATCTCTTTTGCTTCATATGATGAATTGAAACCGGTAATTGCCGGTTCTAAGGTTGTAATTAACCTCGCGGGAGAAAACCTGTTCGACCAGCGATGGACCGATGAAGTGAAATCCCGTATTCTCAAAAGCAGGGTGAAGACAACCCGCGCGGTAGTCAAAGCCATAGTTGCCGCAGAAACCAAACCCGATGTGCTTATTTCGGCCTCAGCGGTTGGATATTACGGAACCCGTGGTGATGAGTTCCTGAACGAAGATGCGGGCTCTGGCGCTGATTTCCTCTCGAAGGTGTGCCTTCAATGGGAGGAAGAGGCTGAAGAAGTCCGGAAAACCGGAGTAAGGCTTGCGGTACCGCGAATTGGAATCGTATTGGAAAAAAACGGCGGAGCGCTCGAAAAAATGATTACGCCATTCAGCATGTTCGTAGGCGGCCCGCTTGGTAACGGCAAGCAGTTCTTCCCGTGGGTTCACATGGATGATGTTAGCAATGCGCTATGGTTCGCTATTAGTGAAGAAAAGCTTGATGGTCCATTTAATTTGTGTTCCCCAAATCCGGTAACCATGAAGGAGTTTGCTTCTGAACTGGGCAAAGCCATGAATCGCCCTTCCTTTTTTCCAGTGCCGGAAGTTGCTCTGAAGCTTCTTGTGGGCGAAGCCGCCGCAGCTCTAACCGCCAGCCAGCGCGCTGTGCCGGAAAAGCTGCAAAGCCTTGGCTTCAAGTTCCGCTTTAGTGAGCCCGGACAGGCTTTGAAGCAAATCCTGTCCGAGTAGCTTTTTAGTTACTAACTGCCCAGGTCCGAACCCCGTCGCGTGTGCCGCCTATAATGTTAATGAGGCCGTCTGAGCCTAGTCGCGAGGCAACCGGGTAGCGAACGGCTGTGGAAGGAAGTCCGTCGTACGAAGATTCAGTTTCAATGGTCCAGGCGTACATGCGGCCAAACTGTGCTACGCTCACAATTTCCGGGCGGCCATTTCTGTTCAGGTCAGAGATAATTAATGAAGCCTCCTGAAGTGCAGGCTGTCCCATAGACCGGGTGAAACGCAGCCTTCCGTCGGTGCTGTACAGGAAAACGGATCCGTTCTGACTGTGCGCGGCAATTACGTCCATCTGTTCGAGACTGGCAGATGAGCCTTCACTTCCATCGTCGCGAACCCTAACCCTCAGGTTAAGGACCTGATTAACAATCAGAGGGCTGTCGGATGCATTTATTGCCTGTATTCTAAAACCGGAGTTACCGTTTGAGCTACCAGATGAGATAAGGGTAATCTCATCATCGAAAACGCCGTCGGCAGATATGGCGTACAGGTTTCCATCTGCGCCTCCAGCAAAAATCCGGTTGTTACTAATTACCGGCTGCCCCATTAGCGGGGCTTCTGTAAACACGGGAAATCCATTACGTGTGCTTCCGTCTGCATTCCAACCTAAAACGGCATTTTCGGCGAAGGCCCACAGGCTTCGGCTTCCGTCTATGGCTTCGAAAACGGGCTTGTGGCGTATAACACTGTTGGCTGTCTTAGGCCAGCCGTCGATACTTGTTCCCCGGCCGCTTAGAACATTCAGGTTTCGGTCGGCAGTAGCAACAATGGCTTCAGGAAGTCCGCTTCTGCTAATATCTGCTACAAGAAGAGGTGATGTAATGGGCTCGGAGAGCACAAATGGGAAGTTAGGCAATAGCTGGCCGCGGTTGTTCCAGCCATAAATTTTGTTCCCGGCAGCTACGAGTACAGCCTGCTGGTTATTGGCGTACCAGTCGTAAATAACCGGCGAGCCAATTGGAGTGTCATCACCGGTGGATGCTGTAAATATTTCCGTACCGTCTGAGGCCACTGCCGTAACGCGATTGTTATCGGTAGCAAAAACGACATCATTACGGGACTCCTGGAAAAGGTTTCCAACTACAGCAGGTCCGGTAAGTTCGGCACCGGAAACGGGAAAATACCAGCGGTCGGCAAACGGCTGGGAAGCCCGCTCCAGCTGATGGAGATCCATACGGATTTCGGATTCATCAGAGGTTGATTGGGAAGAGTAGGTGAGCACGTCGAAAAACTGCGTATAAGCCATTGCATTCGATACAGGATCGGTATAAGGCTCTATAAACGAACGGAAAGTCTGGTTGTCGATATACAAAAATGAGCTCAGCTGATCGGGGTGGGCAGACCGGAAAGAGGCGTACTCATCATCAAAAAACAAAACCCTGCGGCGCTCTACGTCGTTTATTACACGCTGTATAAGCCCGCCACGCTGTGAAATCACGATAAAATCGCCCGAAATTCCGACCAGAAAGTCCTGATAGGGGGAGAGCTTGCTGCCCAGCACTTGTGCGAGAAGCGAACTGCGGAAATTATAAAAGTTACGTGTCTGTAAACCATATTCGTCTTCAACCAGCCGGTCCAGCTCTTCCCGTAAAGCCGTTCTGTCGGAAACCTGCCGCACAAAAACGGTTTCCTCAAGGGGTGAGAAGCCAAGGGTATAGAAACCCGCAAAGCCTGCCTGATTACCCAATGCGGATGAAATTCTCGAGATTCGGTTTTCGTTTTCGGTTAGCAGTGAATCCAATCCGGTAACCGGTTCAAAGCTTTCTGGTGCAGTCCGAATTCGATCCGTGGTAAACATGCCAAAAATGGCTGCATCGGAAGGGATATAGCGGTCCATGCGCAGCGTTGCAGGCGAACCGTTCATTTCACTAACAAGTACAGAAGAGTCGGAACCCAAAGGAATACGGCTTTCCAGCCGGGTGAGTCGACCGTTATTGGCTGTTTGCCCGCTTATGGTCACCTCTGCAGCGCCCAGCCCGGAGAAAGCCCCTTCAATCAGCGGGCGAAACCGGGGGCTGCCAAGCTGCTTTGCAAAGTTGCCGAATTCACCATAGTTAACATAAACACTACCGCCTGAAATCTGATCAGCTGAAGGTAAATCCATAGAGCCGGACCGGCCAAGGTAGCTTTTTATACCCGACTCTAAAGCCCCGCTGTTTGGTGAAACGAGCATCAGTTGATTAAGCTGTGCAGCGTAATATATTGTGGCATCCTGCATAAAAAGCCGGTGGATAGTTTGCCCGAGAAACTGATAAGAGTTCTGCGTAAAATCGCGCCTGAAACGGTCTGCTATATCGGAAGCGGTATACTGCCTGTAGCTGCCAATCCAGACCGGAGACCAATCGTTGGCTCCGGTTGGTTCAATGAACATAGCTTTCAGCAATAGGTCGGCGGTCGTTGCGTTTTCAACCTCAGTAACATTTAGCAGGTCCGTTTCGCTTATCTCGTTGAGAAAAGTAACGGGTCCGGAATTGAGTGCATCGGTAAGCGTGGTGCCATCGTCGAAAACATAGAGCGCGGTAGCTGATGCAGGAATGGCTTCAGTCCATGGATTTGAGGGCGTTCTGTTGCAGGCGAAAAGAAGGAATGGTAGCAGAATGAAAACGGCCGGCACTAGGTTAATCCTGGATTCTGATGTCATCTTTTGTGGTTTATACATAAAATTAATTGATGGCGCCTTGCTTCAGCTTTTATAATCATCAAATGGTAAATATCTTAGCGGGACACATATCCGCTTGCAAGCTTCTAAATTAACATTTTCTGAATGAGTTTTCTTACCCCGTTTTTTCTGCTTGGGATGCTGGCTATAGCCATCCCAATCATCCTGCATCTTATTAACTTCAGGAAGCCGAAAAAACAGGCTTTTTCTACACTGGTTTTTTTTCAGCAGCTTCAGAAAAGCTCCATGAAGCGGCTCAAGCTAAAGAAACGGATACTACTGGCTATTCGTGTGCTCGCCATTATACTTCTGGCACTTGCCCTCGCCCGGCCTATGCTTTCACCCGGTTCGGGCCTCAACTTTGGATCCGGCTCGGTTGTTTATATGATATTACTGGAAAACGGACCGGCAATGTCTCAGATTGATGAACGCGGTCCTCTCATGGATACGGCCGTGGAGGCTGTGGAGGAGCTCATCAGTACTGCAGCTTCCGACGATCGCTTTCTCATTTATAATACGCACGGGCCGCTTATACAGCAGGAGGAGATGGGCGCCGCTCAAGCCCTTCAAATGCTGAACGGGCTGGAACCAGTAAATGCAGGAAACTTCACCACGTCCAGAATTTCGCAGCTGTTAAGCAGAGCCGGGGCTACCGACCGCGAGAACAGAAGTCTTTATGTTGTGGGCAGGGGAAGCCAAGAGCTCGAATCCAGACTGGACGAATTTTCTGCAGAGGCTTCTTTCAATTTGGAACTTATGCCCTTAACGCTGGTGCAGACTGGCGAGGACCCAGCTTCGAACGTGGCTATTACCGATATTCGCAGCAGTAACCAGATTGTAGCCGGTGGCCGGCCGGTAGCTCTCGAGGTCGAAGTTCAGAACATGGGCGAAAGAGAAGTATTTAACTATTTTTTGTCTGTGGAAACCGGAGATGAGATTGCGGGCCAGTATCAGATTAATCTGGATCCGGGCCAGGCTTCGGTCTTTTCTTTTGAAGTTATTCCACCTCCAACGGGTGCGCTTAAAGGTCGTGCTGTTTTGGAGGGTGATGCCATCTCGTTCGATAACGAACGCTTTTTTGCATTCGAACTTCCTGAAGCCCGAAGCATTCTGCTAATAACGCCAGAAAAAGCAAGAAACGGCAGGGCATCCTGGATTGAGCCCGTATTTGAAGCAGCTCGCCGGTCAACCGGAAGCGTGGATTTACGCCGCACCAATTGGGACGGTTTCTCGCCGGCAATGGAGCAGCAGGCCCCGGACGCCATCATCCTGGAAGGAGTTAACGACATTCCGGAATACGCCTGGACGGAGCTTCTGTCGTTTGTTCAGCAGGGCGGTGGCCTGGTGATTTTTCCCGGTGAAGGCGGCACGCCAGAGCGGTTTAACCGTTTTCTGGAGCGCGCAAATGCCGGTCGCTTTACAGGACTTATTGGAGATCCCGGTCGTTTTGAGGCTGTAGCACAGGTAGGGCGTGTAGTTCGCGGGCACCCTATACTGGACGACATTTTTGAAATTGAAGAGGATGAAGACGTTCGACTGGATATGCCGCCGATCTTTCATTACTGGCGCTATTCGACCGCCGGCGGAAGTGCGTCTCAGCAGATTTTGCGCACAAATTTAGACGATCCGCTGCTGGTGCAGCACAATCTGGGTGAAGGCCGCATTTTTGTTTCGGCCATTCATACGAGTCCGGGCTGGTCGGGTTTTACGGTAAATCCATTGTTTGCCCCCTTATTCTATCGCCTTGGTCTGTACGCAGCTGCAGGAGAATCGGGCGGACTTAATGAATTTATACTGGGTACCGGATTCGAATGGTACTCAACCGGCCGGTTTAATCAGGCGGTAATAAGTCTTAACGAGATTGATACGGTTCCCGACATTTCATCGGTGAGCAGGGGCGTACGTTTATTAAGCAGCACAGAGGAATGGGAGCCGGGAATTGCGCGAATCGGATCGGAGACCGATACGCTTCATATTGCTGTAAATCAGCACATAACAGAATCAAACCTTCGTACGTTAGAAGAGCAGGAATTACGCGCTTTGTTCGCTGCTCATTTTACAGTAAGTAGTTACGTGAAGCTCGGGCAGGAGCAGCAGACGAATCTTGCTGCACAGCTTGGAGCAGCCGGTGCAGGGCGCGAAATATGGAATTGGTTTGTTATTATTGGTATTATTTTGTTACTATCTGAAAGTATCGTAACCAGAAAGCTCGATGGAGATAAAAGCTGATGTCTTTAGACACCTACACATTTGAACTGTACTACCTGCTACTGGCAGTTCTTGTGTTTTTTAGCGTGGCCTCGTTTGTTTTGGCGGCTGTTACGATTTCAAATGCGCTGCGTTTGAGAAACGTATTGCTAAGCTGGCGGGCTGGCCGGTTTAACGGTTTTCCGCTGTTTGCAACCTTGTTTTTGGGTTTATCTCTCATACTTGGCGGTATGGCATGGTACTTCGGCATGAGCAGCTACTATCCGGTAACGGGCGCATATATGTTTTTGGCAGCAAACTGGGTTATATCCAGCTATTTTATGTCGAAACGATACATTACTGATCACGGCATCATGAAGAACATAAATGATCCGTCCCAGACCGTTTCGTGGCGCTCAGTTGATGACTTCGTGGAACAGCCCGGCGAGAACAGCAATACCTACGCTTTTATCTACAAAAAAAACAGCAGTGAAAACGATACCTTAAATTATCACCGCCTTGAAGTACAGGTTCCGGCGCATCACGTTGCGGCTTTCAGAAAAATACTGAACCACAAGCTGGGAAGACGCTTTCAGCATACATTTTCAGATGAGCCGGCATTCGGTACCATCAATATAGACAACGCAGATTAAAACAGCCGCAAGAGGCGGTTGAAGTTCTGCACCCACCTCATTCAAATCTATTTATTTGAGCTTTACAGAATCACTTCAAAAGAAATCTCAGGAGCCGGAAAAAACCGTGCTTGTTGGCCTTTATGGCCTCGAAACTCCCATTACGAAAGCCGGGGAATACATAGACGAGCTGGAAATGCTCGTAAATACGGCAGGCGGGAAGGTTATTGATAAAATCCTTCAGAATCGCGACAAACCCGATCCGACTACCTACATCGGTAAAGGGAAACTTGCCGAAATTGCAGCTTCCGCCAAGCAGATGGAAGCCGATATAATCATTTTTGATGATGATTTGTCTCCCACACAGGCTCGAAACATAGAGCGGGAAACGAAGATTAAAATTCTGGACCGAAGCGGTCTCATTCTGGATATTTTTGCATCCAGAGCGAAAACGGCGGCTGCCAAGACACAGGTTGAGCTTGCGCAGCTTCAGTATTTGCTACCACGACTTACCCGCTACTGGACTCACCTTTCCCGCCAAAAAGGTGGTATCGGAACCAAAGGCCCCGGTGAGACGCAGATCGAGACGGATCGTCGCCTTATCGGCAAGCGAATCTCCGTTTTGAAAAGTAAGCTTGAAAAGCTCGATAAGCAGCGCAAAACACAGCGTAAGGGGCGTGAAGGTACGCTACGTATTGCCCTGGTTGGCTATACAAACGTAGGAAAGTCATCTTTGTTGAATGCGCTAACATCTACTGATGTTCTTGCGGAAAATAAACTTTTCGCCACTTTGGATTCGACTGTGCGTCGCTTTGATACCAACAGTACCTCTGTTTTACTTTCCGATACGGTAGGCTTCATAAGGAAGCTTCCCCATCACCTTGTGGACAGCTTTAAATCTACTCTCGATGAAATTCGTGAGTCGGATATGCTAATCCATGTGATGGACACCGCGTCTGATTCGGTGCTTGAGTACAAAAAAGTAGTGGATGAAACGCTTAAGGGTATAGGTAGCGACGACAAGCCAACAATTCTGGCGTTTAATAAAATTGATGCTGTATCCGATCCTGAAACTCTTGCCGGCCTTAAGCGAGAATTTCCGGATGCGGTATTTATTTCAGCCTCCAGAGGTATTGGTCTCGGCAAGCTTGAAAACAAAATTGAAACCTATGCAATGGCCGATTATGTGAAAACCGACATGAAAATCAGCCTGCAGAACTTCAAAGCTATAAGCTACATCTTCGATTCTGCAGAAGTATTTCATAAAAAGTATTTTGATGAGTACATTGATATCAGCTTCCTTATCAGAAAAGACAAGCTTGCCCGGCTGGAGGATATGCTCGAACCGGAAGATCTTGTAGATGAGCTCGCCTGAGAAATGTTTAGACGTTACCAAGCGTTACCATACTAACTAAACCTCAGACTTAACGTTTTTATCATGTATCTGCACGAAATAGTAAATCCAGCCTACGTGCCACTGCGCGCGACCAATACCATTGCTGATGGTCTGGATGCGATGCATGAACAAGACGTTGATACGGTTGCCCTCATCGATTTTACGACTGGCCATTTGCTGGGAACAGCACATTTAGCCGATATTGAAACCGAAAAAGACAGATCCCAAACGCTGTTTTCCAAAGTGAGGAAAAAGCCCTTCACCCTTAAGGCGAGCCTGCATATTGCGGATGCGATTCACGAAATGGCTACACAGAGCAAGGATTTCGCAGTTGTAATGGATGCGGAAAACATGTTTTCCGGCCTTGTATTTCGTGCCGATGCCGAACGTGCCCTCGCTGGTTTATTTAATGCCGATAAGGAAGGGGCTGTTATTATGATTGAGGTTACCCCAAACGATTACAGCCTCATAGATCTGGTTCGCTTAACGGAACAGGAGAGCATTAAAATTCTGAGTCTTGGAGTAGATGCCCCGGAGATTGCCGGACAGCGTTTCCGAATTTCGATGAAGGTAAACACCACCGATATAGGCAACCTGCTTCGGGCGCTAAACCGGTATGGCTATGTGATTACTTCCAAAACCGAAGACGAAGAAACCGATGAAGATCTGCACGACCGGGCCGATGAATTTATGCGTTTTCTCAATATTTGAGTAAATCCCCGCCACTGCCTGCCTAATCTTTTGCTAACCCCGCAAAAACACTGGTTAGAACGATATTTTATCGTGTAACTTGTATGTGAAACGCAGCCTCTGGTGCGTTAACTTGCGTAAGCCACCGTAATGATAGCACTGCATCTTGTCGTAAACTTCTATTATATTACAGTGTTTTTTGTACAGCGTACCCATCATTCTAAATCCTAACGGCGTTGGTCAATTTTTTCAGATTTTTCACTCTTCTTCTGGTTTTAATAACCGCCACACAGTTTACTGCTGAGGTTCATGCCCAGCACGATCAGACCCCGGAAGCCGATCTTTTGTTCACAGGCATCACACTGTATGAAAACGGACAGTTCGATGAAGCCGTCCGTGCCCTGGAAGCTTTTAAGGAAAATGAAGGAAATGAGCGTCAGCGCCGGACAGCCATGTACTATATTGCGCTGTCTCAGGCTGCCCTGGAGCCCGACCGCACCATCATGTATTTTGATACTTTTATTGCGGAATATCCGGAAAGCCGTGAAGCTGCTCAGCTATATGTCGATTTGGCTCACCGCTACAGCTACGAGGGTAATCTGGATGAAGCCATTGCGCTTTATGAAAAAGCCCTGAGTCTTCAGCTGCCGGCCGATCTCGCTCCACAAGTACTTTACTGGACGGCCGAATCCTATGTGAGCAAGCGTGATTATGAACAGGCTCACCACTTTTTCGGGCGTATTCCCGATGAACATCCGGGCTCCCGCTTTGCCCCGAAGGCGCTGTATACGCAGGGACGCCTTCACCTTATGGAAAACGAGAACGACGCCGCCGCGGCAAAGTTCGAGCGCCTTAGAAACAGCTACCCGGTAGCAGAGGTGGTCGGGCGCATCGGTACAGCGTTGGGTGAAGCATATTACCGGCAGGGTCGTTACCGCGAGGCTATTGAGTCGCTGAGCGGAGAAATGGGGCGGCTGGACTCACGACAGCAGTCTAAAGCATCCCTTATTATTGCCGAAAGCTACAACTACCTCGATGAGCTGGATAACGCTGCAACCTGGTATCGTCGCTATATCCGCCTCAATGAAGGCACCGAAGAAGAGCGTCTGGCACACTACGGCCTTGGCTGGGTGTTTCATAAACAGGGTGTCTACCACTGGGCAGCGGAATCCTTTGGTCGTGCGGTAACATCGCGAGACGATGTCTCCCGCCGTGCCATGTATTATAAAGCCGTAAACCAGAAGCTGGCTGGTCGTTACGATCAGGCGCTGAATACTTTCGAAGAATTTTCAAAAACCTTCACAACCGGCCCCTGGGTTGAGCAGGCTTATTACGAGTGGGCCATCATCCTTTTTGAGATAGGTGATCATGTTTCGGCAATCGAGCGACTTCTGTATGTAGTTCGCAATCTGGAGCCGCTGGATAATCCCGGTGCGGTTTACACCCTCCTAGGTGAAGCCTACTTCGCGAATGCAGAGTATACCCGGGCTATTGAGTCGTTCCAGCGTGCCGAAGCTTCCGGGGAGGTAACGCCTGAAGCTCAGCTTGAAGCCAGGTTTCAGCGTGCGTGGGTATTGTATCAGAATCGTGCCTTCGACGAGGCACAGCCTATATTCGAAAGCGTATACGTACAAAGTCCGGATTCTGAACTGGGCGGAGAAGCCTTGTTCTGGAGTGCCGACAGCTACTATAATATTCGTGAGTTCGGTCCGGCCAGCGCCCGTTTTCAGCGCTATCTTGCTGAATTCCGCGATGGAGAGTTCAGATCAGCTGCAAGGTATTCACTGGGCTGGAGCTACTTTATGCTGGGAGAATTTGAGCGGGCAATTCCGCCGCTTCGACAGTTTCTCGATAACTTTGAGGAGCCTGAAATAGCAATCTTTCCATACGACATTGATGCCAAGCTTCGCATAGCCGACGCCAATTTTGCCCTTCGTAATTACGACGAAGCTATTGCCTTCTACGAAAATGCCCAGGCATTTGAGCGCAGCGCAGACTATGCAACTTACCAGATTGCCAACAGCTTCTATCGTAACGATCAGACTTTTGAAGCTGTACGTACATTCCGCCAGCTTATCAGCGACTTCCCGCAGAGCGGATTCCGCGAGCAGGCGCAGTACAGCATTGGCTACATTTATCTGCTTTCAGGTAATTATTCGCAGGCCATTCAGGAGTTTGAGCGTACCATCGAGCGCTTTCCACGCTCGCAGTGGGCCGCCCGGGCGCAGTACAATATTGGTAACGCTCACTTCAATGCGGGTGAATATACAGCGGCTATAGCTGCCTACCAGCGGGTTCTGGACCGCTATCCGCAGAGCGACCTTATTATTGAGGCTGTTAACGGTATTCAGTTTGCGCAGGAAGCTGCGGGTCAGAGCGACACAAGTACCCAAAAGCTGGAAGAGTTTATAGCATCTAACCCTCAGGCAGGGACGGCTGATCAGCTGCGTTTTCGTCAGGCACAGTCCCTTCTTGAAACCTCCGATTATGAAGGCGCGGTGCAGTCGTTCAGACAGTATATCCGCGTTACGAACAACGAGCGCATGATACCCGAGGCCTGGTACAACATTGCTGAAGCACACAGAAGGGCAGGACAGCGGGATCAGGCAAGAGAAGCATACCGAACCGTGATAGATGATTTCCCCAACAGTGATCGTCGCGGTACCGCTTTACTCGAGCTGGGTAATATGCATTTAAGTGCCGGTGAATACGACAACGCCATGACCCGCTTTAGTCAGCTTGCTGAAAGCAGCCGAAGCCTGCGTTTCGACGCCAGAATCGGCATGGGTAATGCCGCGCTCGGAAAGGGTGATATTTCTGCGGCTGAATCCAGCTTCAATCAGGCGGCCGGTTTGGGTGGCGATCAGAATCAGGTGCAGCTTGGATTGGCTAAAGTGGATTTTCAGCGGAATAATTTCAGTCAGGCCCGGGACAAGTTCCGTGAAGTATCGGAAAGCAGTTCGGGAGTAACCGGTGCTGAAGCTCAGTTCCGCTACGGCTTATCGCTGCAGCGTATGAACAGCCATATCGATGCCATAAGAGAGTTTGGAAACGTACGTATCTTTTTCGGGGCCTACACAAACTGGGTTGCAGAGGCCATGCTGGCGTCTATCGACTCGAATCTGGCCCTGGGCAACCGCACGGAAGCCGAGCAGATAAGCCGAATGGTGCGGGAAGAATATCCCGGAACCGGTTATGCTCAAAGGGCACAGTCTAAAATCAGATAAGCTTCATTTTTCAGATCAGACCTACTCACACAATTTCATGATTAAAACGATAGAGCCGGTACGCTCTCTCAACGGTGTAATTACCGATCTGCCGGCCGATAAATCCATTGCGCACCGCGCTGCTCTTTTTGCTGCAATAGCAAAAGGAGACTCAACGATTAAAAATTACTCTAACGCAGCCGATCCGCAAAGTACGCTCGAATGCCTCAAGGGGCTGGGTGTAGACATCACTATGAAAGGAAGCACCATTGTGATTCACGGCAGAGGTCGTAAAGGACTCCGGCCGGTGCACGAAAAGCTGGACTGCGGCAACTCAGGTACAACCATGCGATTGCTGAGTGGTATTCTTAGCGGCAGTAATCAGCAGGTATGTTTAACGGGTGATGCTTCCCTTTCCTCACGGCCCATGGCTCGCGTGCTTAACCCGCTGAGGGAAATGGGCGCCTTGTGCGAAAGCACTGAAGGCGAACGCGCACCTCTTTGTTTTAAGAATCACGGTGGCCTTGAAGCCATCACTTATGAACTTCCGATGGCCAGTGCTCAGGTGAAATCCTGCGTTTTACTTGCCGGACTTTTTGCCCGGGGTGAAACCAGGGTGGTAGAGAACCTTCCCAGCCGCGACCATACGGAGCGTATGCTGGGTTTGGAAATCGATTTTAACGCAGACGGAACACGAGTTATAAAAAGCAGCCGGAGCGTGGAGTTGAGGCCAATTAATATGAGCATACCCGGCGATATATCTGGCGCTGCATTTTGGATGGTGGCCGGATCGCTTGTTCCTGATTCGCGTATCGAACTGAAGCAGGTAGGTATAAA
Source organism: Balneolia bacterium (assembly GCA_003555145.1). Classification (GTDB taxonomy): domain Bacteria; phylum Bacteroidota; class Rhodothermia; order Balneolales; family Cyclonatronaceae; genus Cyclonatronum. The sequence goes on from PWID01000124.1 coordinate 24,788, forward strand.
TCCTACCCGGAGCGCGGTCATGAGTATACTGAAGCGTATGGGGGCTGACATAAGAATTGCCAATACGGTAGACGATGCATCGCTTCAGGGCGGAGAGCCCACGGCAGACATCATAATAAAAAGCAATAATCTTAAAGCTGTAGAGCTTCTACCGGCCGAAATTCCGAACGCCATCGACGAGATTCCCGTGCTGGCCGTGGCAATGTGCATGGCTAAAGGAACGTCAAAAGTGCGGGGAGCATCCGAGCTTCGGGCCAAGGAAACCGATCGCATCAGCGCAGTGGTGGAAATGCTCACCAAGGCCGGTGCAGACGTAACCGAATATGAAGACGGTTTCGAAGTTAAAGGAAACCCTGATTTTGTGCCCAAACCTGCGGTTTATGCATCACACCATGATCATCGAATAGCAATGGCCTCAGCCGTAATGGCGATGTGCGCATCGGACTCGTCATCTATAGAAGGCGCCGACTGTGTGGCGGTTTCGTATCCATCGTTTTTCGAGCATCTGGCCAAGTTAACCTCGTAAGAGGAGACGGAAGGATGGAGGAAAGCGCAGCGACAGCGAGCTAACAGCGAAGCGGAGCGTAGCCAAACTGGCGCAGGCTCTGCTGACAAGCGGAGACCGCCCCAAACGGTGCGAAGCACCCAAACAGTATTAATCTGCATCTGAGCAGCTCCTGTCACCTGATACCTGTCACCTGAATCCTGCTCCCTGACAGACTGTTCCCTCCGGTTGCCAATACGGCAGTTAGTTAATGGCATAATTTTTTGGCACTATGTTTGCCTCTTTGAAGGAAAACAGGATTCAAAATTATGTCACATTTCAACTTTAGCGAATTGGAACAGCGCCTTAACGAGCTTGGAGAGGATTTTTCCGGGTTTATGGAGCGCGTGGTTTCCAAAACCGAAAAAAGCGAAGGCTTTCGGCCGACACTGGATGTTATAAAAGGTGATGATACCATCATACTTGTAATGGATCTTCCGGGCATGGAAAAATCTGATGTGGTGATTTCTCACCGGAATCAGGTTTTAAGCATTTCGGGAACGCGCCGTACAAACTATACGGCTGAAACTGAATTTTTGAAACAAGAGCGGAGCACAGGTTCTTTTACACGCTCATTCACGCTGCCTGTAAATGTCAATTCGACAGAAATAAAGGCATCGATGAAGCAAGGTGTACTTGAGGTAAGTGTGCCGTTAAAAGGTGATGCACCCGAGTCTGAAACGATTATAATTGAATAGAATAAGAACAGTAAAATTAAACGTATAAAAGAAAATGGGAAAAATAATAGGAATTGACCTTGGTACCACTAACTCCTGCGTCTCGGTAATGGAAGGAAACGACCCGGTCGTTATCCCCAACGCTGAGGGCGGGCGCACGACTCCATCGGTTGTGGCCTTCACCAAAGACGGCGAACGTCTTGTGGGAGCACCTGCCAAGCGTCAGGCGATTACCAATCCAACGAAAACTGTTGCATCAATCAAGCGCTTCATGGGTCGTAAATTCGACGAGGTTGCCAATGAAATCTCCGATAACGCCTACGAGGTTGTTAAAGGTGATGACGGCACAGCCCGTGTAAACATTGATGACCGCAAGTATGCGCCGCAGGAAATTTCTGCCATGGTTCTTCAGAAAATGAAGCAGACCGCTGAAGAATACCTCGGCGAGAAAGTAACTGAAGCCGTTATCACCGTACCGGCTTACTTCAACGATTCCCAGCGTAAGGCCACACAGGAAGCCGGCGCTATTGCAGGTCTTGAAGTGAAGCGTATCATTAACGAGCCAACCGCTGCGGCTCTGGCCTACGGTCTTGATAAAAAAGACAAGAACCAGACTATTGCCGTGTATGACCTTGGTGGTGGTACATTCGATATCTCTATCCTGGAGCTTGGTGATGGCGTATTTGAAGTAAAATCCACAAATGGTGATACTCACCTCGGTGGTGATGACTTCGACTCCCGTCTGATTAAATTCCTCGTTTCGGAATTCAAAAACTCCGACGGAATCGACCTCACTAAAGATGCCATGGCTATGCAGCGCCTCAAAGACGCCGCTGAAAAAGCCAAAATTGAGCTTTCAAGCTCTGCCAAAACCAACGTGAATCTTCCGTTCATTACGGCTGATCAGGCTGGACCTAAGCACCTTAACGTAGACATCTCCCGCTCCAAGTTTGAGCAATTGGTTGATGACCTCGTGAAGCGCACGCTTGAGCCTTGCCAGAAAGCTATTAAGGATGCCAAAGTTTCCAAGACCGAAATCGATCAGATCATTCTGGTAGGTGGATCAACACGTATTCCTAAAATTCAGGAAGCCGTTAAGGAATTCTTCGGAAAAGAGCCAAGCAAAGGCGTAAACCCGGATGAAGTAGTTGCCGTAGGTGCTGCTATTCAGGGTGGTGTTCTTGCCGGTGATGTGAAAGACGTAATTCTGCTCGACGTAACCCCGCTCTCTCTGGGTATCGAAACCCTTGGCGGCGTAATGACCAAGTTGATTGACGCCAACACAACCATCCCGACCAGCAAGAAAGAGTCTTTCTCTACTGCTGCCGACAACCAGACTTCTGTGGAAATCCACATTCTGCAGGGTGAACGCACCAGAGCAGCGGACAACCGCACGCTAGGTAAGTTCCACCTCGACGGAATTCCGCCGGCACCACGCGGCATGCCACAAGTCGAAGTTTCCTTCGATATTGATGCAAACGGTGTGCTTAACGTGAGCGCCAAAGACAAGGCGACTGGTAAAGAGCAGAACATCCGCATCGAATCCAGCTCAGGACTTTCTGAGGAGGAAATCGAAAATATGCGTAAGGCTGCCGAAGAGCATGCCGACGAAGATAAGCAGGTACGTGAGCGTATAGACAAGCTGAACCAGGCTGATTCCATGGTGTTCTCCAGCGAGAAGAATCTGGGTGAGTATGGCGATAAGCTTTCTGACGACACCAAGTCTAAAATTCAGGCTGCACTCGATGAGCTCAAAGAAGCCCACAAGGCTGAAAACGTTGATGCTATTGACGGCTTAATCGAAAACCTGAACAAAACCTGGGCAGACGCCACGCAGGAAATGCAGGCAGCCGGTGCACAGCCGGGTGCTGAAGGCGCTGAAGGCGGAGCGCAGGCAGAAGGTTCAGCCGAAGCCGGCGGATCAGACGACGACGCAGTCGATGCCGACTACGAAGTTGTAGACGAAGATGAGAAGAAAAAAGACTGATAGCTCGGTTTTAAAATCATCTTACTGATGAATATGAAGCCCGTTCCGGCATTTGTCCGGGGCGGGCTTTTTTTATGATCCAGGACAACAGTCTATTCATAAAGCTAAAACAAAAAAGCTCCTTCGACCGAAGACCGAAGGAGCTTTTTGTTGAGAAGAATCGAAACTAGTTTAACTTACTCTTCTTCGTGGGGCCATTCGGCCAGTGCAGAGAATCCATCTCCATCCCGGAAGGATTGTCCTGTACCGTTGGGGATGCGTTCGTCCACATCGCTATTTTCAATCATCACGCCGGCATAATGTGGTTCTTCAATACCGTCGGCTGTGAGAATACCGGAGTAGAGACTAATCATGGTTACTGTTCCTTCTTCAAACTCCTGCACCTGCTCTACAAAAATGGTAAAGGCATTACCATCGCCTGAAATAAAGCTGCTGGTTGGTAATATCGTAGGTTCGTGGGCTAGCGTCATTTCCAGCGTTAACTCATTATCGTCCATATTCTGATCACTGAAACGGATGTACATATCATACCAGGTACATCCACCACCTGCACATGGATCGTCGGGTACCAGCGTTTCTATTAGCTTCATGGGTGCCATAATTATAGTTGGAGCGAGAGCATTCTTTTGACCGCCTGATAAGGTGCTTACTACATCTGGCGGGGTAAGTCCACGGTGAATCGGAATATCTAATTCATCTTCAAAAAGGCTCATGAGTTCATCATCTACCAGGTCTCTGATGTTTTCACTCAGGTCGTCTTGTATTTCATCAGCATCGCTGCCGGAAACATCGCAAGAAATTAACGTAAATGTTAAACCAAGAATAAGGAAATAGATGTACAGCTGAATTGGCATTCTGGTAGAAATCATAAATGTAATCGTGGTATTATATTGATAATAAGTCGTTTGTATCATATTTCGGACAAGTTTTGCCTGAAAGCTGTTATAGAGTGCGAATAAATACCATAGACTCGTTCATTTTTTTATTTAATTCTGAGCGGTTTATTTATGGGTAGTGTTATAAAGCAAATATTCCCTGAAATGCATCCTTTTGAGTGAACAATGAACACCGGCCTGAATAGTATAAGGTGTCCTTAAGTGTTAGGAATAAAAAAGCCCCTCCGATCAAAGAACGAAGGGGCAAGCTTAATGAGAGCGGTATTATCAAATATCTCTACTTTATCAACAGCATTTTCCGGGTCTCAGAAACACCATTAGCCGTAATTTGGTAAAGGTATATGCCGCTGGATAATCGTGTTGCATCGAACACAGAGAAGTGGGTACCCTGTGCCTGATTCTCATTTACCAGCGTAGCAATTCGCTGCCCGGCAATATTGTACACATCGAGCCGTACCTGTGCGTTTTCGGGCAGCGTGTACTGTATAGTTGTAGTCGGATTGAATGGATTTGGATAGTTCTGATACAACTTAACTGTATTGGGAAGATCTATTGGATCTGGTCCGATGCTTACAGGAGGCGTGTAGTCAAGGTCAAGACTCCATACGGTTAAACCTGCTGCCGGCTGATTTCCGGCACGGGTAAAGCGACCGCTTAGCCAGAGATCGGTTTCCCAAACCAGAAAATCATCAACCCTTCCGTTTACTCCAAAACCAAGGGGCAACCAGCTTGTTCCGTTATCTGCCAGCCGGGCGATGTTGTTTAGCTGGGTGCCCATGTAGCTGTCGAACAGTCCGCCTATGTACAATGTGCCTTCCAGCATGGCCAGCGCTCGCACGCCAAACCCTGAGCCTGAGTCGAGCGTATTACCTGCTCGTTCCCAATCTCCTTGTCCAGACAAATTAAGTTTGGCAACATAGCGCGCGGAAGACTCAACCAGGTTCGTAAAATTACCGCCGATATAGAGGTAGTTGTCGTGAACCATCAGTGTATATACATCGTTGTTGGGCTGGACGGTAGCTACCGGCTCCCACACTTCTTCAGTGAGATGATACCGTGCTACACGTCCAGTGTTAATTCCGCCAGCCTGAGAAAATGCTCCGGCGGCATAGAGGTAGTCATCATGGATAGCTATATCATAGATTATTCCGTTCGTTCCGTCACCAAGAGGGTGGAAGCTGCCGGTTGGTATGTGGTAGCGCATAATTCTGTTTCCGGAAACTCCACCTGCCGAAGCGAAACCGCCGGCAAAAATGAGGTTGTCCTCGTGCACAGCAAATGCATAAATGGTGCCGCCCATCGTCTGCCCCTCGGGAATTAAAGCTTCCCATTCGTTAGTGCTGAGGTTGTATTTTGCTATTCGATTCAGATTTGTCGCAGTTGATGTTCCGAAGTTTCCGCCTACATAAATATATCCATCGTGCTTTTTTAAGGAATGTACTTCTCCGTTGAAGGTGACTGCAGATGGGAACGGGGTCACCTGAGTCCAGTTTCGGCTTCCGGGGTTAAACGAAGCCACACGGTCGGCGCGCAGATTTCCGGAGTTTATGAAAAAGCCACCGAGGATAATATTGTCACCTGCCCGGTACAAAGCATTGACACGTCCTTCATGCGTTATTCCATTTCCGAGACTCCTCATTTTATCTTCCGCGGGAATGTAGGTAAATATTCGTCCGCTGTTAATGCCGCGAATCCTTGGCATGGAGCCGTAAGCAAGGATTTCATCACGAAAATGGTCTAACCCGAAGTATGTGCCGGATACGGCTAAGTCGGGGCTTTCAATTGGCTCCCACTGGCTGGATGGAAGATGGAGTTTAGAAAAACCGCGGATGTTATCGTCGCCTATAGTGCTGTCCCAGTTATGTCCGCCCACATACAGATAATCTCCCGCCCGCAGCAAAGATCGCAGGAAGCTCTGTTGTTCAATTTCGTCGCCGACTGATGAAAACGTTTGCTCACTTCTGCTGTATTGAACCAGACTGCGAACCTGTGAGCCATCCGGCGCGGTGCTGAACGATCCTGCCAGCCAGATATAGTCTTCATCAAATTCAATATCATAGAAAGTGCCAGTAGCCTGATTCCCTATGGTGCTCCAGTCTCCGGTTTCCATATTATAAATGGCTATTGAAGGAGAGTCAAGCCCGCTTATTGACGGGAAGTTGCCGAGCACGTACAGATGGTTACCTTCAGAGGCCAGTCGTTGAATACGGTCGCCTGCTACAGGAACTCCACCACCCATGTTGTCCCATTCGTTGTTTGTAAAGCTGTAGCGAGCTATGCTATTGGCGTCGATTCCGTCAACAGAGGAGAAGTCTCCGGCGATAAACATATAATCGCCCGATATATGAATATGTCTCACCTGATTATTAATTTCATGATTGAAGGGCTCCCATTCTTTAGTATCAATATTCCATATCACCATGTAATCCGCAGATTCACCGGCAACCTGGGAAAAATCACCACCCAGATAAAGACGGTTTTCAAACCGGTCGATTGTTCGGGCAAAGCCTTGCCCCGGTCCGTCGGGTGTGGGATCCCATTGATCGGTTTTTCCGTCATAAATGGCAAAGCTGAATGCTTCAAGTCCACCTGCCAGATTAAGACGGCCCACGGCATAAATAGTTTCTCCGTCAATTACGACATCCTGAACGGTTCTGGTTGGGTTTGGACCCTCAATTCCCGGTGATGAATTTGGCCAATTCCAGTTATCGTTGGTAAGATCATCCTGCTGGGCAAACAAGGATGAAGCAGGAAGCAAAAAGATCAGAATTAGACCGGTTAAACGGATGGATTTTAATAGCGTTTTCATAGGTATAAGATTTGATTCCGTGTTGGCAAGGTGCAAAAGAAATGCTCGTAAGCATTTCCTGATAAATAATGCGGAAAAAGTCCCGGATTTTCCCGCCGGGTTGGTGCATTTTATGGAGCAGGATATTGAATTTTAGCTAAATAGAACTAAGTAGATATATTTCAATCCCTGAAGCAGTTAATCGAAATTCTGCAAGAGGTAATAAAATTCTGGGTAGTAGCCGGAAGTAATAGAAGACTTAGAGTCTGTTGAATTCCTGTTCTTGTCTGTTCACAAAATCTAATAAACTTATTAGAAATTGCTCCGGCTTGAAATTATCTTCATAAACTTTCCTTACCTTTAGACCTAGCTATGAAATTGACAAACCCCCAAAGAATACGAGAAGAATGCTTGTACTTGTAATAAACTGCGGAAGTTCATCCGTTAAATATGATTTAATCAACACCGAAGATCAGACCGGGCTTTGCCGCGGACTGGTGGAGCGCATCGGTGCCGTTACGGCCATTGTGAAGCATGAGCCAACGGGGCAGAAAAAGGTAAAGGAAACTAAAACGATTCAGAATCATACCGAGGCGCTAAAGGAAATTCTGGGTTTTCTTCTGAGTCCTGATTCGCAGATTGTTAAGTCAGCATCCGACATTAAAGCAGTGGGTCATCGGGTGGTGCACGGTAGCGATATGTTTAAGGATTCCGTTCTGATCGACGATGATGTGAAGGAAGCCATCGAGCAGGCCATCGATCTGGCGCCGCTTCACAACCCGCCCAATCTGAAGGGTATTGAGGCCGCCATGGAAGCTCTGCCCGACGTGCCGCATGTGGCCGTTTTTGACACCGCTTTTCATCACTCTTTGCCGGCCAAGGCGTATTTATACGGCATTCCAAACCGTCTGTACCGCCGCTATAAAATCCGTAAGTACGGATTCCACGGCACATCACACTATTATGTGAGCCGGCAGTATTACAAGCTGATTCTGAAAGACTCAAAAGACACCAAAGTAATCAGCTGCCATTTAGGTAACGGAGCGTCGATTGCCGCTATTGAGGGCGGTCAGTCGGTGGATACGACCATGGGCTTCACTCCGCTTTCCGGACTGGTGATGGGTACCCGAAGCGGTGATCTGGATCCGTCCATTTTGTTTTATCTGGTGGAGAAAGAAGAGTTACCGCTCAGTGATCTTCACGCATTGTTGAACAGACACAGCGGACTGATTGGCCTCAGCGGATACGCGGCCGACATGCGTGACCTCATTGCGGAAGCCGAAAAAGGAGATCGTCGTTGTCAGCAGGCAATTGATGTCTTCACCTACAAAATAAAGCAGTACATCGGCTCCTACATGGCTACGATGAACGGCTGTGACGCCATTCTGTTCACCGCCGGTATTGGTGAGAACTCGGCCCTGATCAGAAAGAAGGCTGTCGAGAATATGGAATACCTTGGCATCAAGCTGGATGATGACCGCAACAATGATGTACAACCCGGCGAAATGACTCGTATAAGCGCCGATGACTCCAAGGTTGATGTCTATGTGGTGCCAACCAATGAAGAGCTTGTAATCGCCATAGACGCGGCCAAAATCGCGCAGGCATCGGCTCAGTCGCCCTGGATATAAGGTTGAGACTGAGGTTAAGGTTTAAGGACGCGGATTGGCGCTGATTTTAGCGCTGATTAACGCAGATGTTTAGTATGATGGAAAACTTTGGCGAGCCCCGGATTGGTTAATGACTGGTTTGGGGCTTTTTTTATTCCGGAAAAGCCTCTTCATTGATGCCGTAGATATGGAGCTCAATGTGTTCATCCATGTGATGAATTTCGTGGATGTAGCCCTGGCTGATCATGTTGGTCCAGTTGTTTTCCTCAGGAATTCGCGTGTAGAACTGGGCATTGTCTGATAGCCGGTAGATAAGATAATAATCATCATCATTCTCACGTGGTATCATGGTCGGTGTTGAAAACAGAATATAATCGTCGCTAAGAGAACCCATTCCTGCGACAATCATGTGCGGGCCGATTTCGGACATCCACTTAAACATATTTTCTCTGAACATCCGCTCGTTAAACCCGGGATTAACGCCATCAAAAATCCCGTCAAACAGAGGTGACTTCATATCTGTAAACTCACCGGTTTCGATATCAAGAATATGCAGTTCGGGAGCGGAAGAAGTGGTGACAAATGCCAGGCCGTCCTGACTTACGGCTATTCCGCCGCCCATCATTCTGTATGAAAAAGCAGGATTGGGATGGTTCTCAAATCTTGTTTCCCAGATAGTGTTGCCGTTTGAATCGAAGCGCATCAGCAGCGGGATTTCTTCACCCGGGCGGGTTAAGTACCCCAAAAAACCGTCGTTCAGCCCTTTTATGAAATATGGAACGGGGAAGGAGTCGGTAAAGCGGCTCCCGCAGCTGCTGTCGCGCATGAAGCTGTGACCGGAAAGGGAAGGGGAATTGATAAGGAAAATGTGATCATCAGAAAAAGCCGCGCTGATGATGTACGTATCAACCCCGGGATGACAATCATCAATAACCAGTTCGGTCCAGCTGTCGCTCTCACTCAGGTAGAGCCAGACCTCTTGATTGCTCTCATCACCAATAAGCAAATCCCCGTTAGAGGCACGCTCAATATGAGAAAAATTACCAAATACAAACTCTGGCAAAAGCAGCTTCTCCTGAAGCAAAAATGCCGACTCGAAAGGAATATCGATGGGGGAGTTGGTGTTTTGTAATCCATCTTCACCGCTACACGAAAGGAGGTTTAGCGAAATTATAAGTACAACCGACAAATGAAAGGATATCAGGCGTGTCATGTACAGAATGAAAGGTTTGGGTGATGTATTTAAAATAGCTTCCGTGTGGTTTTACCGGTAATAAAACCTTGTTAACGAGTTATTGTTCGGCTCAAAATCAATCTCAATCAGAAACAGACCTGACAGGTTTCTAAAAATCTGTCAGGTCTGCAATTTTGCCATATTCGTCCGGTGGCATTGTTTGTGTTGATTATGATCCATGAAATACCGGCACCGTTCTGAAAATCAAACAGATGAAATTATCATCATGAAACCATCATCAGGCACATGAACAATGATCCAACCCCAAATTATCACTGATTACTGTTTACTGATCACTGACAAACTGCAATCCCTCTCATCATCCTTTCACCAAGCTCGCTTTCAGCAGTTTCCCGCCAGTATTGAAGGGATATTTCAAGCAGGGCTTGGCCTTCATCTATATTCCCGGTTTGGCAAAGGATTCCGGCTTCGATGGCGCGTTGTTCGGCCAGGAAGGGGCTTTGGTCGTGTCCGGCGGCTGTGAGGATTTCGTGAGCCGTACGGATGCTATTCCGGGCCGCATCATCATCACCTATTGATAAATGATGGCGCGCCTCGAGCATATGAT
>PWID01000104.1 GCA_003555145.1 Balneolia bacterium
GAACTCAAGCAGGTATTAACAAAAGCTCTGTCTGCTGCCCGCCTGAACCGGGATTCTGCTTTCGACAAGACAAATTTTGTGCTTAAGATATAGTATTTGGGAGCTGTTTTCTTATCTCGCCTCGAAGGAATCACTGGGAGAAACTCTCGTTATTTATTATACAATTAATAAGCTTGCAATATCAATTACCGCTTCTTTGGAAAGCGGTTCATCCCAGGCATTGATAATCCGGCCCTCTTACATATTTATTGAATTTGTTACATGATTTACGGGTTTCATCCGGTAACTTTTTAATTGGCAAATTCATTAATATATTGAACTTGCATTGGTAGTCTAATGGTACAAATTTCCAATTTGTTAATCTTTCAAACAGACGCCAATCAACTTTAATAAATAAACAAGAGAGACTTTATGGATATTTTAAAAATCATTTTTGCAATTATTCTTCCACCACTCGGCGTAGCTTTAGAAGTGGGATTGACCGGGGCATTTTGGCTAAATATTTTACTGACCATCCTCGGATATATTCCCGGCATTATTCATGCTATTTGGGTTATTTCAAAAAATTGATTTTCCGAAAAATATCCACCGTGATGCCTTGGAAAAGCCCCTGAAGCTTATATTACAACCATTAAACAAGAGAGTATGTGTTATAAAAAACTTCGCTTTTATGGGATTTGTTTCTTGCTTATCGCCTTGCCGGCTTTGGTATCGGCACAAGATGGTAACCAGACTGTTCCGCCGGAAACCACCACCGAAACGCCGGCACCGGCACAAGTTGATGTTCGCCCGGAGGCAGCAGATTCGGAGATCCGTGATCGCCTGAATGGAATAATGGCCGCAACGGGCTGGTTTGTCGATACCGAAGTGGAGGTTAACGATGGGGTTGTGTTTTTGCGGGGCTCAACTGAGACCGATGATTTCAAACGATGGGCAGGAGACCTCGCCAGAAATACACAGGATGTCGCAGCGGTCGTCAATCAAATCCAGGTAATGGAACCTGATATCTGGAATTACGAACCTGCTCTTACCGGTATGCGGGAGCTGTGGCGAAGCATCATGCGTGCGATTCCTTTTTGGCTCTTTGGCTTGTTCGTTGTAATTATATTCTGGGGCCTCTCATTTCTTGTAGCTAAAGTCGCCCGAGCCTCATTAAGGAGACGGGAAATGAACATACTGCTACAGAATATTGTCTCAAAAGGCGTTGCTGTCATTGTATTTCTTTTGGGGTTATACATCATTTTTCATATTGCCGGTTTGGCAGGTGTTGCCCTCACGGTTTTGGGCGGTACCGGCCTGCTGGGTATTGTACTCGGGATCGCATTTCGTGATATCACCGAAAATTTTCTGGCAAGTATTTTTTTAAGTATTCAAAATCCTTTTCACGCCGGCGATCTTGTGCAGATTGAGGGCACTACCGGTTTTATCGAGCGACTAACGATTCGCGCGACACTGCTTATGACGCTGGATGGCAACCACTTGCAAATCCCGAATTCTACAGTCTACAAAAGTAATATTCTCAATTTCACGAGCAATCCCAACGAGCGAACAACATTTACGATTGGTATCGGTTATAACGAAAGTATTACCGCAGCCCAGGAATTAGGTTCAAAAGTCTTAGAGGAGCATCCCGCGGTGCTAAAGGAACCGGAACCCTGGATTTTAGTGGATGAACTGGCCGCTTCCACCGTTAATATTAAGTTCTATTTTTGGGTGAATGCCCATACCCATAACCGGTTTAAGGTGAAGTCATCCGTTTTGCGATTGATGAAAACAGCCTACATGAATGAAGGGATTTCAATGCCGGATGGTGCTAGAGAGAGGGTCTTTCCGGATGGTGTTCCGGTGCTGTTAACTCCGGATTCCCCAAACACCCCGATAAGAGAAGTTAAAAAAGACGAGAAAACGCAGCCATCCGAGGATTCCAAAGTTGCGGCAGAGGGAGAAGGTGATTTGGAAAGCAATGATGAGGAAATTCGGGAGCAGGCTCGTCAATCCCGATCGCCGGAAGAGGGAGAAAACCTCCTGAAACCGTAACGGCCAAAGTTCTGATTCTTTCCGGGTTTTGAGAGAAGGTATTTATAAACACCAATAAAACAAACACAACCTGATTCACTTCAATGAAACAAGTGCAGGGTTATACATTTAATTAAAATGAGAGAAAAAATGGACGATACAAGCAAGAAGTTAATTATAACCGGAGCAACGGTTTTAGTGGGCCTTACACTAAATCAAATCGCGCGAAATAGCTGGACTAAAATATATGATGAAGAACCTCCTTCCACTCATCCTTCAGATGAAATCAATTGGAAAAAAGTGATTCTTTGGAGCGTCATTTCAGGTACTGTTATAAGCTCGGCTAAACTCGCTACGCAGCGATACCTCACGCTTAACCTGGATTCATAAATTTTTTTCTGATGAAGGAATCTAATGGAGACAGTTTACATGCTTAAGGTGATCATCAATCCGATTTAGAATAAGAATTGAACCACATGTGGCGCGGGTAACGGCTATCAAACAGAGTTGTTCAGAAGTCAATATTTAAACTAATGCCCGGAATGAACGGAGGTGCGATAATGTATTCGACTATACTCTCATCCTCACTTATTCGCTGCTGATATGCATACATCTTGTTTTCATGGAATTTGCTGAATAGGTTACCAATGCTCATACCTGCATTTACAGGACCAATTTGTTTGGTTACGCCTGCATTCAACAATAATAATTGCCCAAGTGAAGTGGTAATATCTTCGGAAAGTGATTGTGTACGTGAGCTGTAAAAATGAGCTTCAAGCGATACTCCGAAACTGCCATTCGCATACTCCGTTCGCAAACCGACTTGTAGAGGGGGCGGGCCTGGCATCTGTTGGGTTTGTTCACTGATCACGTCAAGTTTCATCCAGCGTTTTCTTGCGGTTATACGAATGGCAAGTGCGCGGTCATCCCGGGTAATTGTACGCTGTACTAAAGCGCCCAGAATTATTCCATTTATCGTTGCCGGTTTCTCATACCACGACAGCGAAATATCTTTAGCTGTGACACTCGTATTAAATTTCCAGTCTGCAGGTTCGTAGCTTACCTGCATGGATGCATAGTTTGTTGTAATGGGTTCTGACCGTGCGGTAGCGTCTCGAAGGCCACTGTTCATGCCTTGGTTCGTGATCGGATCGTAAAGGTGGGCAATACTTGCCTCTAAGAAAAGGTTAGTGACCGGTTCTAAAATCGCCAGCATACTCATTGATGGTTTTGTAATTTGGTCATGGTGATCCAGTTTTGCAATCATATTGAGGTGAGCACGGTTTGTAAGTGCAATTTTCTGTGAAAGTATGAGCTGAATATCGCGAACACCTGTTGCTGTGTCCGGGAGTGTACGCTGCACATCATGGTATAGCACGGCCAGAGAAGTCTTCTTTGCATGAAACCCGAGTTTATAACTGTTTGCCTGCAGTTCATTTGTCTCACTGTGATACTCTTTATAAGCTTCTTCAAGCTGAGTACGGGCTTTGGCACGCTGATGACCGTAACCCGCTTCAATAGATAGCACACCGAGGTTGTATGTTGCAGAGGCAAACCCGGCAGTCATCCGGTCTGTTTTACGAAACAGGTGCACATCAAATAGTGCGCCAAACTCGTTGTCGCTGTATTGGTGCTGCGCTATAACTTCTATTTTTGTACGGTGTGATTTAAAGCGTGCAGCGGCCAGCCCTGAGTAGGTATCAGCGTAGGCGCTTAGTTCATTTATCATACCTTTGAGCAGTTTTGGAGAGGAATGTTCTGCAACAACGGCAGCTGAGAACGGGTTTCTTTCTCCTGTTGAGATACTGGCTCCCTGTTGCAAAGGATCAAGAAATATATTTCTGGCCTGGGTATAGCTGGGGGTAAGTGTGACAACCGCATCAGAACCGCTTAGCCTCGCATCCGGCTCCTTTAGTTCCGGATGGATAATTGCATAGGGTATTGTGGGTGTTAATGAGTGGTTTTGGGTATGCTTGGTAAGTACAGGAAGGCCGTTGGCTGTATAGAAAGTGATGAGGCCGGGCAGATCACGTTCGAGATCTGCAGTTACACCGGGGATAACTGTAGTTAAATCTGTTTCTGCAGCAAGTTTGTGTACAGGATTACCGTGCGAAAGAGCTGTTCTGTTGCGTTGAATGGACTGATGTGTTTTGTCAGGTGAGACAAGCAGGCTATCCAGTGTAATCTGGAGAGATACATAGATAGAATCCGGATTGGTCAGGACAAGTGATTTCTCCTGTGATATTGCGTTAGAGTTTATAAGAAGAAATAAACTCATTGCAAGTACTTTAAAGGGCATCATCTCAATCTCCTGATTTAAGAAGGCTTTATTCAATCGGGCATTTACCCGATGCCTGCGTTATCGTCTATTTAACCTTGATCTATATCTCTGATTCGAAAAAAAGTCCTCAAATACTGAATAAATATTTGGACTTAAAAATTGATTCTTTTTGGAGTGTTGTGAAGCTTATTTCACAATTGAAATATGTATATAGAGAACATGAAAATTGTTATGTAATACATAGAAAGGATTATATATATCACTGATCATTATGAAGAATCAATATCTACAACCGGCTACTCTAAGGGCTGAGTAGCAGCTAATTTCTCTGTTTTTAATCTGTCGGCTCTTTCATGTTCTTCTTTATGACTCTCCTCAAAATCGTTGTAGTAAACAATACTGCAAAGAGATATTAAAAGGGATTCAATTCTTAAATCTGTAAAAACCCCGCCCTCATGATTCCAATAAGGGGTATGGAGAGAATTATTCCTGCGATTCCCCAGACGTTAGCTATATATTCATTCCTAGAGACATCTCATTCTCATTTTGGGCTCTTTGCACAGTGTGCTTCAGAAGTCGTCTTGGCCTGATAATAGGCTGTTCTTTTTCCTTTTTTTTCATCATGGAAATCACTTCATCAATGTTCTCCACACAATGCATTATTAAGGTGCCCGGCACCGCATTTTTCATAGCAAATTGCAGTGCCTGTTTCTCGTTGGCAATAGCGATTACTGTCGGGTTAAAAGGGGAACTTGCAATGCCTTTTTTTATGATTTCAGTAGCTTCCCCGGCTGCTTTACCTCTGAGATCGGTATCTTCTCTTATAATAACTTTATCAAATGTTTCTGCTGCAATCCGGCCTAATTCAATACTGTCTTCGTCTCTCCGGTCACCCATGCCACACACAATTCCAATCTTATACTGATACGATGTACTCTTCAGATAATTCTGAACTGCCATCAAACCGGCGGGATTGTGGGCATAATCTATTAGGATATCATAGTTTGGGAAACTGAAAAGGTTCATCCTGCCCGGAGTATTATCGGGTGAAGGCACAAAACTGCGCAGCATTTTGCCTATTTGTGCGGGGGAAATATTTTGGGTATAAACCGCTGCTACAGCAGCCATTATGTTTTCGATCATAAAACCGGCCTGGCCTTTAAAACTGAGCGGTATGTTTTCGACATGTTCAACAATATGAACTGATTCTCCATGTCTGATGGTGATATACTTATTTTTAAGCACCACACAAATACCACCGGCTTTGTGATGCGACTTTATATTTAAACTATCTGACTCAACTGAAAACAGAACCACATTGCAGCGAACTTTTTTTCGCATGGAGTATACGCGTTCATCATCCGCATTCAGTACGGCAAAACCTGATGGATGCACACTTTCAGGCACCACAGATTTCAGACTGGACATTTGGTCAAGGTCATTTATTCCCTTCATCCCCAGGTGATCGGAGGCTACATTCGTTACCACGGCCACATCACAATAATCGAAGCCGAGTCCCTGTCGTAATATTCCGCCGCGCGCGCACTCCAGAACCGCTGTATCGACACCCGGATCCTTCAACACAATTTGAGCGCTTTTAGGACCGCCGCAATCACCCTTCATGATGCGTTCATTATTCACATAAACACCATCTGTAGTTGTGCACCCAACCCTTCGTCCGGCGCCTTTCATTATATGGGATATGAGGCGTGTGGTGGTAGTTTTTCCGTTTGTACCTGTCACCGCGATTATCGGTATTCGACTTTTTTGCCCGTGGGGGAAAAGCATATCCAGTACTGGGGCTGCAACATTCCGGGGCTTCCCTTTCGATGGAGACAAGTGCATACGAAACCCCGGAGCTGCATTTACTTCAAGAACAACTCCACCTGTCTCACTCAACGGTTTTTCCAAAGTAGAAGCCATCACATCTATTCCACAAATATCAAGCCCAACCATTCTGCCAATCCTGGCGGCCATCATCGCAATTTCGGGGTGTACTTCATCGGTTACATCTTCTGCGGTGCCTCCTTTACTAAGGTTTGCTGCATAATCTAAAAAGAGAATTTCATCTTTGGGTAACACGGTATCAAGCGTAAAGCCTTTCTTCGAAAGTATGGATGAAGCACTGGGCCCAATTTTTATTTTGGTAAGGATATTATCATGGTTTTCACCACGGCCTGAATCTTCATTTACGATGTTTATCAATTGTTGTATCGAAGAAAACCCATCACCCACAACGTGAGCAGGGGTTCTCTTGGCAGCGGCAACAAATTTACCGTCAATTGTAAGCAGACGATAATCCAACCCGGAAATATAGTGTTCAACAAGCACTCTATCGGAAATTTTAGCAGCTAATTCATACGCTTTTACGGCTTCTTCTTCGGTTTTAATATTGGTTGTTACGCCACGCCCCTGGTTGCCCGAAACCGGTTTAACAACTAATGGAAAGCCTAACGATTTTACAGACAATCTCAGCTCATCAACACTCTCTACCACATCACCTTCCGCAACGGGTATCGAAATCTCTTTCAGGAAGTCACGACATGCCTCTTTATCACAAGCCATCTCCACTGCTAAGTTACTTGTTGAGGATGTTATGGTAGCAGCTATTTTTTTTTGAAAACAGCCATAGCCCAGCTGATAGCTTGATCTGTCTTCAAGTCTGATATACGGAATGCCTCGTAATGTAGCTTCCCGCAAAAGTGAAGCTGTGCTGGGGCCTGGCGTATTTGCAGAATTCATCTCCCGGATCTCTTTTACGTACATACTGATATCAACAGATATTCTTTCAACCAATTTTTTGGCGATCAGTACAGCTTTTTCCGCAGCGAGCTCTCCCGATTCGGCATCAATGCATTCAAAAACGATATTATAATGCCCCTCTACTCCGGTGCCGCGGGCCCGGCCAAAACCAACCTCCAGCCCAGCCAGAACCTGTAGTTCTATGGCGATGTGTTCTATAACATGACCCATCCAGGTGCCACGTTTAACGCGGCTCAAAAAACCTCCCGGCACGCCTTCCGAGCAATGATGATCCCAAAGACCGGGAATCGCTTTTTTTATCCGATGGTAAAAGCCATCAATCTCGTCGGTGGGCTGTGTCTCCAAATCTTCTAAATCGAGCTCCATAACCACAAGCCGTTTTTTATTAATTGACCAGAAGTTAGGCCCGTTGGTAACCTTAATGTTTAAGATTTTCATATGTTTTTTAATTTTGCAGCTCTCTTTTTTAGTAAGAAATTTTTCTTTTTTGATATCAATCAATAAGAAAAGTTCTTGCGACAGTAAGCATCTTCTGCATTGCCCTTTTATTTTGAGCAGATAACTAAATTTAAGAGAAAATTGACTTGTTGGAAGTTTTGTTAGGCTTGTTTTGAATATCTAAATTGAGAGCGTCAAAACCGTTATATAATACATTTTAAGACTTATAAATATCACTGATCACTGTGTAAAAGCAATAAAAACCAGCTATTTAATGGGCGGTAAGAAGTGATGGCAACCTTCCAGAATCGCCACCCCTTTGGGAGAATGCACGATGACACAAAGGTTCACTGAGATCATCCTATAATCAGAAAAAGCCCTGAAAATGGGGTATCTTCTCATAGATCACTTTTCGAACGAGATTTAATATTTAACAGAGCGTGAATTTTTAATATGACTAAACCCAAAGGTATTTTAATAGCAATTGGTGGTAATGAGAAAAAGAACTTCACCAATTTGGATGAGAAATTTCAAACTGACTTTGGAGAGGGAATTATTCTTCACGACATCAATAAGCTTTCAGGAGGTCCGGAAAGCCGTATAGAAGTCATTACAACCGCATCTAGTATTCCGGATCAAGTGGGCCGGCAATACATGGAGACGTTCAGAAAATTGGGAGTAAAAAATGTAGGCATTTTAGATATTCGCGAACGAGATGTGGCAAACAGCCCGGAAACTCTGAAGGTAATTGCAAACGCAGATGCTGTACTGTTTTCCGGGGGAGATCAAAGTAAAATTAGCAAGGTGTTTAAAGATACCAGGTCGCATGAGCTGTTGCGCGATCGCTATTACAATGACAAGTTTGTCATAGCGGGTACAAGTGCAGGTGCCATGGTAATGTCTGACGAGATGATTACAGGGGGAAGGAACGGAAATGTTCTGAAAAGGAACGATCTTAAAATGGGAAAAGGCCTCGGGTTGCTTAAGGAGGCAATTATTGACAGCCATTTTATCCATCGCGCCCGTTTTGGACGACTCGCTGAAGCCGTTGCGGTGTACCCGGATAAATTAGGAATTGGCCTTGGTGAAGATACCGGCATTATTATAACAGAAGGAAATAAGTGTGAAATTATCGGTTCGGGTATGGTAATTCTCTTTGATGGAAGTGAATTAGAGTATAACCAGTCTCAAAATCTGAAAAAACATATACCTATCTCACTCTCTAATTTAAGGGTTCACATACTTGCTCCAAAAGACAAATACTATATCAGGGAAAAGAGAGCTCAAATTCATTTTAATCCTCAAAATTATCAAAAAAAGCTTACAGAATTTGAGTCATAGTCTGCATGTTATTCTTCAGCCCCCGGTACATACCTTCCGTGTTGAATGGCAGGCAAATATTACCCTGAGCATCAACGGCAATGAGGCCACCTTCTCCGCCCAGCTTTTTTAGTCGTTTAAAAATGGCTTCATTGGCGGCTTGTTCAAGGCTCATTCCTCCGTATTCCATCAGGCAAGAAACATCATAGGCCACTACTCCGCGTATAAAATATTCCCCATGGCCCGTGCACGATACAGCACACGTTTCATTGTTAGCATACGTACCGGCGCCAATCAAGGGGCTGTCTCCAACCCGCCCCCAGGCTTTGTTCGTCATACCCCCGGTTGAGGTTGCCGCAGCCAGATTGCCCCCACTGTCGACCGCCACAGCTCCTACAGTGCCAAACTTATGACCATTCTCAGATGAGTGGTCCAGCTTTACCTCCCCTGTACCCCGCAGGCTGGTCCACTGGTCGTATCGAAGCTCTGTAAAGAAATAGGAGTCAGGCATAAATTCATACTCCTGACGACGCGCATACTCCATCGCTTCGGAGCCCGCTAAGAAAACAAAGGGAGTGTTTTTCATGATATCATCAGCGAACAACACCGGATTCTTGATTCCTTTGATCCCTGCAACGGCGCCTGCACCCAGGGTTTTGCCATCCATAATGGCCGCATCCATTTCATGGTCCCCTTTAGAGGTAAATACAGATCCTTTGCCGGCATTGAAAAGCTCACAATCTTCAAGAACAGTCACCGCTTTCGTTACGGCCTCCAGGGCTGTTCCGTCACTCTTTAATAAACTGAATCCGGCCTCCAGCGCTTCCTGCAAAGCATCCAGATAGTTCTTTTTGATTATCGGATCATTAATGGATGAGGCTATCGTTCCTGATCCCCCGTGAACTGCTATTGCCGGAATGTTCATATAATTGAGTTTTAAATTTAAGTTCTTAAGCTGAATTGCCATTGTGTTGCTTCAGGTATTCCATCGCCTCATCTCATCGGTTATCTATTCCCGGTTACATCTACGGAACAGCCAATTCCTCTGACTCTGCTCTCGCGGCCCTTTTATGTTCTTCTTTATCACTCTCTTCATAATCGTTGTAGTCAACAATACTGCCTAATAGGTAACCATAAGGCTTTAATTCCGGAACCTGTGAAAACCCGACCCTC
>PWID01000158.1 GCA_003555145.1 Balneolia bacterium
AAAATCTACGGAGACGACGGAGCCGCGGCCCTGCTTGGAATGCCTCCAACCACCCTCCAAAGCAAGCTGAAGAAACTGAAAGTGAAGTAGGCTCGTACATTATACATTATTCATTTTACAGTTACAGTATATGAGTATGTCAGGGAGCCCACCAGAATCCACGCGACCTTTGGCCTTTGACCTTCGACTTTTGACCCAATTCAGTATTTCAGTGTCAACAGTGTGTCATTATTCATTTTACAGTGACAGATAGTGAATGAATAATTAACAATAAGGAATAAACAATGGTCGAGTCTTAAATGACTCAGAGGTATTTGAGGAGCGTTTAGGTGCTTCGCACCGTTTTGAGTTTGGAGTTTTGGATTCTTTCTCTCTCCCTCCCAAAATGACATTAAAAATCCCCTATCAGATATCGTATATCCTTCTGCGTTAATTCGCGAAAAATCTGCGCGAATCTGCGTCCCACTAATTCACAATTCACAACTCACCATTCACAGTTGGGAGCGAAAGCGACCGGTTGATAACAATCATCGTCATATCGTCGTGCTGGCGGGCGCCGGACACGTAGCTCGCAACCCGTTTACGTATTCCGTCGAGTAGCTGCACAGAGCTGTCGCTCTGGGCAAAACTGGCTTGTATAATGCGCTTGAGGCGTGCTTCCCCCAGCTGTTGTCGGTTCAGGTTGAAGCTCTCCGGATAGCCATCGGTAAACAGTATGATCGGCTGGCCGGTGCTTAATTCGATACGGCGTGTTTCCAGATGGGTATTGAAAACCTCCGGCCTGGCCATTCCCAGCGCAAAACCTTTCGGCTGATATACCTGAATTCCGCGCCCGGCTCCCCCAAGAAAGTACAGCGGATCATGACCAGCCCGTACAAATGTAAAGGTATTCGTCTTCGTATCGAGTACGCCGGCAAGCACCGTAATAAAAGTGCCCCGCGGGCTGTTGGCATAAAACAAGCGGTTTACGGTTTTAATGATTTCCGCAACGTCTTCAGTCTGTTCGGAAACGCTCTGCAGATATCCTTTAACAAGCGTCATGTAGAACGCAGCCTTCACCCCTTTGCCACTAACGTCGGCAATCACAACCAGCGTTTTGTGCTCGTTAAGGGTGATGAAATCATAGTAGTCGCCCCCAACCTCATAAGCCGTTTTGCAGCTCGATGCAATGTCGTATCCCTCAACGCTAGGGCGGGCGGAAGCCAGAAACGAATCATGCACCTCACGGGCCAGCTCGAACTCTTTCTCAATTCGCTGTTCCCGCGCCAGTCGCTTGATGTACTCAGGCTCCAGGTCGGGAAGCTCATTATACTCCACCGTTGAGTTGAGTCCCACAAACCCGATGGCAGCAATACCGGTAATCAAGGCTGCGCACATGAGCACCATCAAAAAATCACTGATTACCGGTAAGATAAGAGAGTGAAGCCCGAGCATCACCGAAGCAAAAGTTATAAGGGTGATGCAGCTGCTCACGATATCGTAACGCAGAAACACAAGCACTGGCACGAGTACAATGGCAAATCGGAGGAGGTAGGTGATGTAGAAATTACCGGCCTCTGGCGCAAAAATGAAGACCTGGCTGGAAAAAAGTGAGAGCAGGGTGATGAGCAGCCAGTTGGGAGCTCCACGTAGTTTTAACCATGAGCCCGGAACCAGTATGAACAAAAACACAACTATAATTGCCGATATTATGCTTGTAATCGGGTGATGAATTAACGCCACCAGCCCGCGTGCTGCAGTAATTGAAACCACACTTTCACCGTAAAACGAACTCATGGCGGAATCGGTAACTACATAGAGCAAAACATACGCAAGCGTCATAAAAAATCCGGCGGTAAGGCCGCGGCTCACGGATTTACCAACCATTTTATTGTTGATAAACCCCTGTCGGAATAGTGCAAAGCTATACTTTTTACGCGGCCATGCCTCCTGACTCAGCGAATCGGCGGTAGAAAATACAACAACGGCCAGGGCCGAAAACAACAGGCCCCCGCCCAAAAACACGCCCAGTCCTATAAGAAGTGCGCCGAAGTCGGGAATCGCGCCCTGATATTCTTGCGTGGCGGCCTGAATTCCCAGCACAAAGGAGAATAAAAACCCGAATGCCAGCGCATCATACTTTGCAATACTCAGATCAATCAGGCGGGCATATTGCCGCTTGAAAAACTGACCCAGCAGAAGTAATACAATGAATACCGGAAATACCCCGACTAAAATGACGTTCAGCACTTTTCCAATTACTCCGCGCTCCGGCTCCTCAAAATTGCCAATAAGCCGCATACCGGAAATATGGCCTTCCGAGCTGAGACTGAGGCCGAGGCTGGATGGAAGGGGTGCGTCGCTTATGGTGAAGCGTACATCAACCGTGTAGTTTCCATCGCTGTCGGTAGTGTTTCGGGTGAAGGTTCCTCTGGACAGGTTGAAATTAGCCCAGGCGGTTTGTTCGATTAGCTTCTCGGCCGATGTGAAAAAGAGGTTCTGCCTTTTGGCTGTCGAATCCCGGTGCAGGGTATTCAGGCTGTCTGCGAGTTCCGGGATCACAATTACGCTCCGGCTGAACCCGACAAGATTGCCTTCAAGGTCGAGACGCAGTCGCATGGAAGGGTCAAAATGCTCGCGGAAGTCGAAGTTTTCAGCTTCCTCCGGCGTCAGATTCATTATGGTCTCGAGCCGGGTTTCCCTGTTGGAGTCATCTTCATCAGGGTTTTCGTTGATGTCGCGGAAGCTCAGCTGCCAGGTATAAAAGAAGCGCGCAAAATCCGGATCGCTCAGCTGTCTTCGAAACGCCCGTTTGCCGTTTTCTCTGATGAATGCCTTCTGAAACTCAGGGTTGCGCTCGAGCACCGCCCGCAACTTTTCCTCATTCAGCTGGTAGCCCATATTCAGGCTATCATCACCTGCCATCCGGATAATTTCTGATTTACTTATGTCTGAAGGGATATGGAACTCGGGCTCAAACAACCAGAACAGAAGTACGGCACCTAAAAGCGCAGCAGCTCCTGCGACGGCCCAGCGAATATCTGATGTAGAAAAACGATTTAACAAAATGATTTTTAAAAGTTAGTACAGGGTGATGCACAACGGCATTTGGCTAATTAATGCATGGCCGTGTCCCGAATACGAAAAATTGGGGGGACAGGTTCATATATTTATTTAAACATACCAGCCCAGCTGTTAAACAGACTCTTCCACGCGCTGGCGCTGAACAGCATACCGAGCAGTCCGATAACAATACCACTACTCAGCAGGATGATCGAAAAACTGAGGCTCCAGCCGTGCCGGACGGCTGAGGGCAGCATGAGCAGAAACACAGCTACGGAGCCCAGAAAAAAAGCAATAATAAACCGAACGAACATAAGCTGGATATGGAAGAATAAGGTGGCGTTAAATTTAGCTGAGAGCACATTCTTTACTACGGCTTTTGCAATTTACAATTATTTGAGCGTAATTTGAGTATGGTCTTTATGTGAAACTTAGCGACAATCGTCATGAAAAATCCTGCCCTCCTTTTTATTCTGCTGCCTGCCTTAGCATTTATGTTCACATCATGCGCGGCGACTGAACCTGTACAAAGCACCATCTTCAACTTTGAGTATGATGGTGAATCCTACCAGATTGTGGGCTATCAGGCCACTAGTGACGATGCCGAAGGTATAAACGACTTCGTTAAGCGCGAAAACGGCTACATCATTTTCTGGTATCGCGATATCAATCAGGACGGCTACCTGAACGCCGAAATATTAAACGGAATTGGCCTCGAACGCGCCAATCAGATTTATCTGGCCGGAATCGGAGCTGCTCTGGAGCTTGGTAAGCTGCGGGACCGGGAGTACGAGCGCAAATATGATCTGGAAATCGGTTATGTGGAGTATCAGGTTATTTCGCTATCCGTAAATGCGCCGGATACTTATAACCTGTTCATCATCCGTGACAGAAAAGACAATGTTGCCTACACCATCCGCGATATGGGGCGAAACGGCATTCTGGACGATCCGATCGTGGATGCCGCCATCAAATCAACTTATCAGCAGTGGTACGACATTGTGCTGGAGGAAGGCGTCTATAACGGGCGGATCAACTTCGATGGACAAAAATATCTGGTGGAGCGAAAGCCGAATCAGCTGGCCGCCGCCGACTGATAGGTCGCAAGAGTGATAAGAAGGGTGACCATCACCGCCTGAAACCAAAGCTCCACGCTTTCCGGAAAATCTGCATCGTAAGCGTTAAAAAAAATACCGCGCTTATTAATGCTGCCAATGGGCGTATTCTTATCACCCAGGTACACATCATAATGCCGTTGCCACATGTCGGTTGCCCGCAGCACAAACATATGACCTCTGTACTCAATTTCGATACGAGGCTTAAAGCTCATCATCTTAAATGATGCACTTCCGGTTTGCTCTCCGTTTTGAGTGATAATTTTTTTAGTTGAATACCATTTTTTTGAAGCTACTACGACCTCATCCTCTCCAATCCTGATATTTGCGCTGCTCATGAAGGTGCTGTAGGCAATATTGCCTAATACATCTTGCCCACAAATAACATCGAACTTTGTTGACCATATATTGGCACTTTTAAACGTGTACATAACCCATGTTTTTTCTGAACGCTTCTGTAAGTGGCTTTCTACGGAAAAAAGAATAATATGTTAGGGTGATGCCTTTCCGAATGTAAGCAGCATGGGTTCACCTACGGCAAGCGGCCTGAGCCCGTCTGGTTTTTGTTTTTTGAGGACATCAATCGGGTCTAGAAGCGGCTCATCGGATAGGTCAAAGGTTCCGTAGTGCATGGGGATGAAACGGCGTGCGCCAAGATCCTGGTAGGCCCGAATGGCATCAGTAGGGCTTATGTGCGAATATTGCATGAACCATTCCGGCTTATAGGCTCCTATGCCCATAAGGGCGTAATCCGGTGCACCGCAGATTTCCTTGATGTCGGCAAAATGACGACCGTAGCCGCTGTCGCTCATAAAATAAATCTGCTTGCCGCAGTAGCGAATCATAAAGCCGCCCCACAGGCGTTTACGCTCGTCTGTAAGTCCACGCTTGCTCCAGTGGCGGGACGGTACATAGATTATTTCGAAATCTTCAACCAGATCATATTTCTGGTACCATGCCGCCTCCTGTACGTGGTTGCCTGAAAGCCACGGGCGAATCAGCTCTTCAAGTTTCAGGCCCGTAAGGATTTGTACATCAGGGCATTTTTTTGTGATGAACTGAAGCGTTCGTTTGTCACAGTGGTCGCGGTGGTCGTGTGATAGCAGAATGTAGTCCACATTTGCGATGGTATCCGGGTCGAAAGGGAGCGGGACGTGCCGGTTAAGAAATATGCTTTCGAAAAAAACAGGATCGGTAAGCAATGTTTTGCCTCCCAGCCGTATAAGGAAAGAAGCGTGCCCCAGCCAGATGATAGCATTATCCTTACGGGAGAAAATCTCAGGGTGTTCCACAAACGGGAGCCTTCGGTTATCGTTCTCTTTTTGTTCCTTTTGGGGATTACGTGAAAAAAGCTGCCATTTTAGGAGCATGCCAAAGCTGGTCTTAAACGGCTCGTGCTGGTTTATAAAACGTCCGTTTCCATTGGTAAAAGCACCTTCCCAATCCGGATTGGGGTGAATAGTTTCAAGTTCTGAATTCAGAAATTTTGGTCGTTCCACAGTAATGAGGAGAGTATGTTTGAAAGATCATCAAAGCTTTAAAATAGCACATTTTGCAAGTCTGCAACATAACCACAATAGACTTCACAGCAACATTATTTTTTGCGGATCCACAGACTGGAGTTGCTGTATGTGATTTTGGAGTTTGGATGACGCAGCATGAGCGGCAGGTTACGCTTCAGCATGGGGCGATGATGCTCTGCCAGCCAGGAATTGAAGAACAACATTTCGTAGGCCGTATTGTGCATCAGAAAGGTTCGCAGCATGTAGGCTTCATTCCAGGCGCGCCCGTTGTTGAACCATTTGCGGGGGTACTCGAACGGCCACATTACATCATGAAAATGAATAACCACGCCCGGCTTCAGCACCGGAAGCACGCTAAACATGAGAAAGCTGAGGTCACTGCCGGCTTTCATAACGTGCGAAGAATCGATGAAGAGAATGTCGTTTTTTTCAAGCTGCTCAAAAACAGAAAGCGGAACCTGCTGAACAGGTTTGTCCAGGACCTGCTTTTTTTGCTTATCCTGATTGGTTAGGAGCTCATCGAGACGTTCCGGAAACGGTTCTATAAAAGTGAAGCTGGTGTTGCCATCGAAAAAGTGTTCGTCTGTATCCAGCATGGCCGCCGATGAAAAGCCCGAACCGACCTCGATGATGCGTTCGGGACGAAAGCTGCGCATCATACTGTATAAAGCCACAGCATCGCCATAGCTGAAATAGGGATTGTTGAAATGGTACCGGTTTTGATCCGACGGCTCATCACCGAAGGGAATCTCCTTGTGAAATGCAGCAAAACGTTCGCAGAGCTCAAGCTGATGGTTTTCGTTGAGGTCAACCCCCGGAATGGAAACTGCGGAGCGGTCGAACAGGGTTTGGGCGCTGCTGTTTATTTCATCATGATCGGGCAGGGGCGAATAGAAGTGCCCGGGTGAGGCAAACCGTAAATAACGGTAATTTGTGGATTTTACAATACGGACCGCTTTTCGAATCTCAAGAATTCTGTGCCAGGCTTTTCGGATGCGGAGTCGAAAGGGAAAATTCATAGAATTTTTTCGTGATTTCTGTATTTCAAAATTCGTGGTTTTTAGCGCTTCAGGTTCAAAACAATTCAAAGTCTCAAAACGATATCAAAAATACCGGATCTCAGGGTTTGCCACAGGTATTTAAAAAATGGATCCTCCTCCGGATTTCTCTGATGCTCTATTTCGCCTTCTCTGGCATTTCCTTCCTCATCGGGCATGTTGTTGGAGCGAAGCGCGATCTCATTGGCCAGGAAACCGGCGATTCTGCGGGTTGAGGAGCTGCTGTAATCATCTTTGTCGATCGGTTGTATTTTAAGGTCTTCATAATGCAGAACCATTCTTCCCGTTGCGTCACTATCTCTCATCCTGAAAGAAAACATGACCTCACTAGCCTGCCCTTCGGTTATTTCGATGCCTTCAACATCTTTGAAAATAGCGTTCAGCTGCGTTAGGTCGAATGTGTCAAGGCTGCCGGAGCCCGACATGAGAAACGGCCCGTCATTCAGCGTGAAACGAAGCTCGGTATTCAGCTCCGAATGATTCATGAAATACGTTACGGCCGTTAGCACTGCCGGTTCTGACGACTGCGAATCGATATCACGAAGATAGGCCGTGGTATTGCTGAACCGTACGGTGCCGGGCCTGGCTCCGTCTCTGGCTTCTTCCGAATAGCTCACGTTGCCTCTGCCCACGGTAATCACGCCAATTTTAAAGTGATAGGGAACTCCTTGTATCATCTCGTTCAGCAGTTTTGGATCACCGCTATCGGGATCTTTTTCGAGTTTCAGATTGCTGGAAACCCCGATAGTGAAATTTTCGGCATAAACCGAGTCGGCTATGATGGTATCCTCATTCAGAAATGCCAAATCGTCTATACCGGTTACCCTCAGGTTTTGAAGGTCAATTTCATACATGTCTGCCCGGTATTCCAATGCGCTCATGTACTGTTCATATCCGCCAACGGGAATAAGCTGCATGGCTCTGAGGCTTGATGTGCCTTCCTCCTGGGAAAAGCCGAAACCGGCCAGCGAAAAGCGGTAGCGGTCGTCTGAAAGGTAAAACCCGAGCGTGTCTACGCGAATGCTGTTGTCCCGTTCCAGGCTTGAAAAAGATCCGTCGAGCAGACTGAAAGCAAATCCGCCTTTAAAATAGACCTCGTTATAACGGTGCCGCTCGGTTCCTTCATCCCGAAGAATCAGCGTGCCGTTACGAAAGTTGAAATCATGGATGATGGCCTTGCTAATGCCGGGAGCGTCGTCATTATTGCCGTTTTCTTCGTCTTTTTCCCGGAATAGAGACTCATCCCAGTCGACGAGAAAATCCTCGGTTTCGAAATGGCTGATTGCAATACGCTTGCGGAGCAGCTGGCTGAGGCTGAGGCCATCCATCGTAAAGGTGGAAGCCCGGAAAAGAAGATGGTCCTGAGGGAGATGTGTGATGCTTATCTGATCGATATCAACCGACCGGCTGAGCAACGACACTCCTGCCTTTTCAATCTCTACGCTGAAATCCGGCCCCAGTTGATCTTCAATCATGGCTGAAATATCGTCTTCATCTATCGTGGAAACATAAATAAACACGCCGGAAATCAGCAGCAGGAGTACTACGATAAAGCCTGTGATTATTTTTTTTGCCAGCATGAGGATAATCTGAAAGATAGATATTAACGGCAGATGAGTCAGCAGAAAGCTGGTAATAGAACGCTATGGAAAATATACACAAAAGGTGCTTCGGGAAGTCTGTTGTATCCTTTCAAATACCGAAGTAAATGTTACAGATTTACGGTTAGAAGGTTTTTCAAAGCCTTCTGTTAGAAACCGTAGGATGAAAAGCCGGCCAGGAATACACGGGACTTGTTCAGTCGTTTTTGGCAATAACCCATATTGCATGGATAATGCCAGGAATAAAGCCGAGAAGGGTGAGAAGAATATTGATCCAAAAGGCAGGCTTTATACCCACAGTTAGAAATACGCCAAGTGGTGGCAAAAGAATTGCAAAAATAATGCGTAGAATACTCATAGATGAACCGTTTGTATGGTGATAATAAATGTACTACAGGATTATACACAATTTAAGTGACACTGCCACAATCGATTAAAACGGCACGGGCGACTCAATACGCAGGCGCTTTCCGGTTTTGGGATGGGTGAACTCGAGGCGTGATGCATGCAGGTGAATGCGGGAAAGAGTGATGCGGCTCCCGTACTTTTCATCTCCGATAACCGGGTGACCCATATGCGCCAGCTGCGCCCGAATCTGATGATATCTTCCTGTTTGGAGCACGATTTTGAGGAGGGTGCTGTCTGAGCGAACTTCCTTAGTTTCGTAGCTCAGAACGGCTTTTTTACTATTCGGCACCTCGTTTTCATGTATGATGGCTTTTCGGAGCGCATCATCCTTCACAAGAAAATGTCCGAGCGTTGATGCGGCCGGATCCGGCCTTCCGCTGACTTCTGCCGTGTACTGTTTCATCACCTTTCGTTCGGCAAAATCACTGTTGAGCTGCTTCAAAATCGAAGCTTTTTTGGCAATGAGCACAATGCCGCTCGTGGGCTTATCCAGCCGGTGCACGATTCCGGGTCCGCTTTTGATCCTGATCTCCCTCGGGCAGTGTTCGCTTACGAAATCCTCCAGATTAGGCGTGCCGAACGGGTCTTTTTCGACCTGCATTCCGGCGGGCTTGTCCAGCACGATAAGGTCGCGGTCTTCAAAAAGGATGCCGGGGTTCAAAACAGGGAGAGCTTCGCGGGATAAGGGGAAGGGTGATAAGGCGATTACTCCCTAATATACAAAACTTCGGGCCCGCCCAGATGGGCTTCACTAATGGCCAGTGAGTCGCCCCGTACGCCCCAAATCCGGTTCTGAAGGTATTCATTTGCCGTTTCCTGGCGATCCAGATCTCCGTTGAGATAAAACTCCATTTGTCCGTTGCCGGGGAAAAAGATACTGCGGTCGTTGCCGGTGCTTAAAGGCGTCTGTACAAACGGCTCGGCGTTGTCGTCGCCAAAGCTGGCCGTATACTGCCAGTCCCAGCTGCCGGTAAGCTGGGAGAAATCGGCATCGAACTCAGAAAAATCGATCGGCCTGATATCCAGAGACGTATCTGCATCATTCACTCCGCAGGAGGAAATAAAGAAAATCAGGACAAGCGGAAGAATATGAAAAAAGCGAAATGGCTGATTGCGCATAATGGTAATGTTAAAGTAGCTGAAGGTCAGATAAAAGGTAAAACAAATCGGTTACGTACAGTTTACGTAAAGGGCAGGCGTTTGGTATAAA
>PWID01000145.1 GCA_003555145.1 Balneolia bacterium
AATCTGCTGTGGCTTTGACATGATGCGGGCTCGGGCCTGCCTGGCTTCGCTGTGGCAGACAGGCCTGATAACTTTCAATCCCATACCCCGGGCTCCCTGTCGGTCACCCGGGGCTATTGTTGTTTGACTCCGTTGGAGTCGGGGATTATTTTAATGGGGTATGAAGTTGAATCAGGCACTTGAATGGCTAATATTTTTTAAATGTTTTGGACAGATATGATTCCTTATCAATAATAACTCGAACTAATTCACCATATGCATTGGTTGTGATTTGATACAATCTTCACCTTTTTTAGAAACCATGCTAATCGTTTTACTTTTTGCCCTTATGTTCCAGCCCGAACAAACTGATCGGAATCAAACTACGCCAAGCTCTGATGAAACCATTCTCATAAGCTTTAATGAGGAGTCGCCATCCTACTGGAGCGTGGTGAATGATGGCGTTATGGGCGGTTTGTCCAGCTCCCGAATTCGTCCATCAGATAACGGGCATGCGGTTTTTGAAGGCAGCGTCTCGCTTGAGAACAACGGCGGGTTTGCATCGGTGAGAACACGGGCTTCCGGCCCGGTGGATTTATCTGACTTCCGCGGGGTTTCTCTTCGGGCCAAAGGAGACGGAAAATTGTACAGCCTTCGAATCAAAACGCTGGAAAACGGACGAATTACCTCATACGCCTTCGAGGCCACCTTTAGTAGCGGCACAGACTGGGATTCCCATCAGCTGTCTTTTGAGGACTTTAAGCCCGTATTCCGGGGGCGTTCACTCAGCAATGTTCCACCGCTCAATACGTCTGCCATTGTCGAAATCGGAATAATGATTAAAGATGGTCAGGAAGGCTCGTTCAGCATCGAGCTGGATTATCTTGCCGCTTTTAAGGGTGATGAAGAATTGAAGACATCACGCTAAAACAATTCCCTCTGTCCCTGTCTCACTTTTCTGAAGTGCTCTGTAGATAAGGGGTGTGAAGTTCCATCAAGCCCGAACCTTTGCTTTGTGATGCGAAACAGCGCTTTAATCTGATCCGCAAATTCTCCTTCGCCCCGCATCCGGTTTCCAAAAGTGCTGTCGTTCAGCTTCCCGCCCCTGATGCTTGTCACCCGGTTCATAATCTTATCTTTCTTGTCAGGGTGATGGTGACTCAGCCAGTCGGCGAATAGCTCTTTCACGCCCCATGGAAGGCGCAGCATCACATAGCCAGCCCGTTTTGCCCCGGCCTCTGAGGCCGCCTTCAGGATATCGGGTATTTCGTGGTCGTTCAGGCCCGGAATTATGGGAGCAGCCATCACGCTGGTTGGGATGCCGGCTTCACTCAGCTTCCGGATGGCATCTAGCCGGCGGGCCGGACGTGACGTTCTCGGCTCCAGCGTTGATGTTATGGATGGATCCAGCGAAGTAACTGATAAACTTACCCTAACCAGATTGAGCTTCGCCATTTCGCTCAGAATATCAATATCGCGGGTTACCAGATGATTTTTGGTGATGATGCCGACCGGGTTCCGAAATTCAGCAAAGACCTCCAGGCATCTGCGCGTGAGTTCGAATTTCTTCTCAGCCGGCTGATACGGGTCGGTGATGCCGCTGAGCATTACGGGCTGTGGTTCCCAGGAGTGTGAGCTCAGCTTTTTGCGCAGCAGCTCCGGCGCGTTCTTCTTAACCATGATGATGCTTTCAAAGTCTAGCCCCGCCGAGTAGCCTAAATACTCATGCGTCGGTCTGGCATAGCAGTACATACAGCCGTGCTCACAACCACGGTATGGGTTCAGCGACCAGGTAAACGGGATGTCCGGACTGTTGTTTTTGGTGAGGATGCTGTTGGAATCATCTGTGATAAAAGTCGTTTTCGACTTTTTCTCGCCCTGCTCACCTTCGTATTCATCATCCTGCTCGAAATGAACCGGCTCAAAGCGGTTTGCAGGATTAATGCTCGTTCCGCGTCCGCGCTCGGGACGCAGCCGGTTTGATGCGTTGAAATTACAGCTCATAGGTATCAGATTTCATTTGCCAGAATATACACATATATTGCACATGTATAAAGGTGAAGCTTTGATCAAAAAGTATTGGCCCAATCATATTGAAAATTATGCGCCAATGGCGTACTTTAAGTTAATAGAAAACGTTAGGTATGGAGTTTTTAGAAACATCTGTGTTTACGAAGAGGATAACTGAATTAATTTCAGATATCGATTATCACCTCCTTCAGCTTGAGCTATCTGCCCGGCCTGAAGCAGGAGATTTAATCAAAGGTAGCGGTGGTATCAGAAAGCTTCGCTGGTCTGGTTCCGGTCGTGGTAAACGGGGCGGGATTCGTGTAATCTATTATTATGTCACGGATGCTGGCCAGTTGTATATGCTATATGCTTATCCAAAAAATGAACGTGATGATTTGTCATTTCAACAAATAAAACAGCTTAAAGCCATAATTAAGGAATATTTATAATGAATGATGAAATGTTTAATGAGTTATTAGAAAGCGTTAAGGAGGCTGGACAAATTCGCGCTGGTCATCTTAAACCCTCCCGCAGAACAGTTATTGAAGAACCTGACGTTGTGGCAATTCGTGCTAAGTATGATATGAGTCAGCAGGAATTTGCTGTATTGCTGGGAATAAGTGTAGCCACTCTAAGGAACTGGGAGCAGGGGCGCCGGAAACCACAGGGACCTGCCAAAGTTCTGCTCAAAATTGCAGAGAAAAAACCTCAAGCTATTCTTGATTCACTGGCAGGGTAAGTTTCTTTGGATTACTGAAATAAGCTCCCAACAACCAAAACAAAGTTTCCATGAAAATTGGCATCATCTCCGACACGCACGACCATATTCCGAACCTGAAAAAGGCCCTGGATTTGTTCCGGCTCCAGGGGGTCAGAACCATTCTGCATGCCGGCGATTTATGCAGTCCGTTTATGGTGCCACCGTTTGAGGGTTTCGGGCTCCACGCGGTTTTTGGCAACAATGACGGAGACCACTACCGGATTTTACAAAAGATGGATGATGTCGATGGCACGCATCACGGGGAGTTTTGCAGCCTCGTTATCGATGGAAGAAGAATCGCCATGTACCACGGAACGCAGCCCGAAATTACCGATGCGCTTGTTAAATGCGGTACGTACGATCTGGTGATTTCAGGACATACTCATGAGGCTGTAACGCGCAAAGAAGCCGAAACGCAGTTTGTAAACCCTGGCAGCGCGCACGGGTTTGATGGAAAGGCAACGGTGGCGCTGTTCGATACACAAACGCAGAAAATTGAGATCATGGAGCTTTAGCCCCCAAAGAACGGTTTCGCAAAGCTTTCTAAAATCGAATCCGCAGCTCCGGAAAATGTCTCGCCATCACCAGATAATCATCAAACTCCTGCTGGGTGAGCAGATGATCATGTATTTCAAGCTGAGATCTAATCAGAAAGTTGAAGCGTGACCGCACTTCATAAAACTGATTAAGCAGTACCGAGTCTGCCTCGAACCTTCGACAATTAAAAAGAGAAGTTGATTTATCTTCAGTAATTAAGGCTTCCCGCAGTCGGAGAAACTCGCAGGACTGACCACTTAGAAAATGTGTGAGCATCCTTTTCAAAACCGGAACGGGTGCATCGAAATGGTGAATGTACAATCTGGGGGTTAAAATTCGGGTGAGAGTAGCAGGATAAGAGGAATTACCAGGAGAGTAGTGATGCAGCGTACGGTGGATAGCACCCAGAGCGCTGCGCACAGGAACGTGTCCTTTAAACGCGCCATAGCAGTTTTTACGGATTTCTTCAGGTGCCGACATGCGAAGTTCGAGCCCGATTTTGTTTTCATCCGGCTGCATCAGGTGAATATAGTAGTAGGTTTCCGGCTCTTTGTTGGCGCTGTTGAACTCCGGTTTGAACGTCCGAATGAGCTCATTTTCGAGCAGCACGGCCTCGGTTTCGGATGCGCAGGTTTCATAGATGATGCGCTCCGTGCTTCGGATCAGCCGGATGATCTTTCTTGAAACGCTGGTTTTCTTCGCCGTTTTGTAGCTGAATAGTCGTGCGCGAAGATTCCCGGACTTGCCCACATAAAGCACATCACCCCCGGCTGACAAAAATCGGTAAACTCCCGGCTCGCGAGGAATCTCGTTCCAGAATGCTTCACCCAGCTTCATCAGAAGCGGATTTTCGGAGGTCAGTAAATCAAGCTGTTCGCGCGGCTGGGGCATAATTTAGTTTTTGGTTGATCGGGTGTCCGAATCTAAGAACAGACTGTGACAGCATACTGGCACTTAGCAGTCTAAAATTGTGAATGGTGAATGGTGAATGGTGAATTGGTCTTTTCGATTAACAATAAACAGTGGTTGCCCGTAGGCTCTCCTCAATGATGCCGGAGCTTCAATATAATTTGGTCAAATGTCACGAGCTCACTCGATTCCTCCGACAGCCCCGGCGCGAAGTCGGGACATCTCCCTTAATCTGCCTGGTATGTGATCGGAGCCATAGATCATACATCATTCATACGCGTTGAATTTTGAATGGTGAATGGTGAATTGTGAATAGCTATCTCCAATATTATCCAAAACCACCATTTCTTTTTTCGTGTTTTTTTTGTGTGTTCTGTTTTAGTGCCTGCCTGTCTTCGCCGCGGCAGACAGGCCTGCCTAACAGAAATGGTAGGTTTATCCTCACACTTCAATTATGCCCGGATATTTTGAAAAACAGAAATACTGCTTCATATTCTGCCCGAATTAGCGTTATTTAGGCAGACAACTATCAGAATTATTTAAAAGTATCCATGTTTCACACATCACTTATTGAACTCGACCAGAATGCGTACAAACAAAATCTGGACTACCTGAGAGATAAATTCGGCCCGGATACCGTGTTTTCATCGGTCATTAAGGGCAATGCATATGGGCATGGTATCGAGCATATGGTACCGATGGCAGAAGCAAACGGAGTGCGGCACTTTTCGGTATTCAGCGCAGATGAAGCATTGAGAGCAAGGCAGGTAATCCGGGAAAATAGTGAGCTCATGGTTATGGGAATGATTGATGATCATGAAATTGAATGGGCGATTGAGCAGGATGTAAGCTTTTATGTATTCGAGCACGAACGGCTGCAAGCTGCTGCCAAGGCTGCTGCTAAGATGGGCAGACCGGCCCGCATCCATATTGAGCTGGAAACCGGCATGTATCGTACCGGTTTCGATAAAGATGGATTAAGCCAGGCTCTGGATTTCATCGCCAGAAATCAGGCGTGTTTTATAGTTGAAGGCATCTGTACACACTTTGCGGGAGCTGAAAGCGTAAGCAACTACCTGAGGGTAAAAAATCAGATAAAGGCCTACAACAAGATGATGAAGCTGGTAGAACGCAGCAGTATACCCTATAAAAAATGCCATACCGCCTGCTCTGCAGCGGCTATCCGTTATCCCAAAACGACCATGGATATGGTGCGCATCGGAATTGCGCAGTACGGTCTCTGGCCAAATCGCGAGACGTTCATGCACCATGTGGTTGAAAAAAACGGAGAGGGGCTGGCAGAAAACCCTCTTAAGCGGGTTATCAGCTGGAAAAGCAAGGTGATGAGCACCAAAAAGGTGCCCCCAAACCGTTTTATTGGCTATGGAACCAGCTACCTTACAAACGAAGAAACCCATATAGCAACGGTGCCGGTTGGCTACACGCATGGATTTAACCGAAGCCTTAGTAATTTGGGCCGCGTGCTAATAAATGGCAAACGGGTGCCTGTAATCGGCCTCGTGAATATGAATATGATGATGGTGGAAATCACTACGGTCGATGGTGTAAAGAAGGGCTCTGACGTAACCATTATCGGTAATGACGGCGGTATCGATATGACGGTAGGCTCTTTTTCTGAACTCACCAACCGCTTGAACTACGAGACGCTCGCACGCCTTCCGCATGATATCCCGCGGGTCATTGTTTAGCGCCCTGTGATGATGAACGGGGCCTAAACCTTATTCTGCTGAAGCTTTGCTTTTTCGGTTACAATCTCTGTTTCCGTTACTTCAGTAATCTGAGCATCTCCGGCTGGCTTGGGCGCATTGGCCGTTCTGCGAATGCAGCTGTAGGTGATGTCGTCCATAGTGGGCATGTCGGTTATAAAGTTCTCCAGCGACGACTGTATTTTTCTTACAATGGTTGAAGGCTCAAGCGATCCGTAAATATCCATAAGGGAGCGGGTACGCTCGGTCCCAAACTCTTCACCTTTTTGGTTCCGCGCTTCGGTGAGGCCGTCTGTGTAAAAAAGAATGGAATCACCCTTTTTAAACGGAATTATGCTTTCTTTCATAAATCCTTTCAGGCGTTCGGTGCGGGTCATGCCCAGAGCAAATCCGGGCGTCTGCAGCAGTTTAGTCGCATCCTTACCGGCGTTGTACAGAACCGGCGGATTATGACCAGCCCGAACGTACAGAAAATGATCCTCATCATTTGGGAAATATGCCGCGCAGGCTGTAATGAAGGTTTTGTCGGTACGATACGATTTGATGAAGTCATTAAGCTCCAGAAAAAGCTGCTTGGGTGTGGGGTCCAGCTTGCGTATTAAAAGATGAACCAGCGCCTGAAAACGAACCATATACAGTGCTGCAGAGAGTCCTTTGCCCGATACGTCGGCAATTATGTAGTAGGTGCCCTTTTCAGTTTTAATAAGATCTACGTAGTCGCCTCCCACCTCATTGGCCGTATTGGCGAACGACTGAATCGACAGCAGCTCAGTTTTTATGGATGGGGATGGCAACAAGCTAATCTGAATATCCCTGGCCAGGTCGATTTCCTGCTTTACATCCAGCTTTTCGAGAAGCTCAAGAAGAAGAATGGTTGCAAGTGCAAGAAATGAAACAGGAAGCAATACCTGGAAAACAAGCCCGCTAAAAATCACGGAGCTTGCAAATCCAACCATCGAAGCCCCGAAAACCAGTCTGCGGGTGGGGTTCATTCGTTTGGTGAGGGCCGAAACGAATCGGATCCCCTTTTCGAAAGAGCCAACCTCCTTGCCGGTTTCCGCATCTGTGGTATCACCTAAAGCCTCCTTATACAAAGCCTGAAGCCGCTTGGTATCCGTCTGGAAATCGCGCTCAAACTGCTGCCGGGTCATTCCGCTCGTATATTCCCGGTAGAAGGATTTTGTTTGGGAGAGCGGTGTTTTGGTTTCGTTTTTGAGACTCATTGTGCTAATTAAATATATAGCCTGATTATGGTAACAAGCGATTTGTTTTCTGAGGCTGAAGGACTACTTCTTTCAATTGTGAGATGGTTTCGCTTCATTAAATAAGATAGAGTAAATTTCAAAACTTTGTGGCGCGGGTACTATTTGGCGAGGTATCATTTTTCATTCTACGAGAGTTCAGGAATAGTGTTACATTTGAAGTAATCCGTGTGTCTGTCCGGTTATTTCTTTTTTTAATAAAGCCTATGAAAACCCGCCTCACGCTGGATATGCTGCAGCAGCCCGACGACGAAACCTGCGGCCCAACCAGCCTCCACTCCGTTTACCGCTATTACGACAGAGAGATTACACTCGAAAAAGTTATTGATGAAGTCGGCTATCTCGAAGGTGGCGGCACATTGGCCGTACTATTGGGTATACACGCTTTGGGTGAAGGCTTCAAAGCCACCATTTACACCTATAACCTCAACGTGTTCGATCCCACATGGGCAGGTCTTCAGTCGGAAGAGCTGATCGAAAAGCTAAAGCTTCAAACCGAGATAAAGGATGATTTACGCCTTCAAATGGCAACGGACTCCTACATTGAGTTTCTCGAATCCGGAGGAGTTATTAAGCAGCAGGTGCTTAACTCTGCTTTAATCAGAAAATACCTGAAGGCAGGCAAGCCGATTCTCTCCGGAGTTAATGCGACCTATCTGTATAACTGCGCCAGGGAAGTTCACCGGAACGAGTTGTACGAATACGATGATGTGGCGGGCTTTTCGGCCGGGCACTTTGTGGTTCTGTGCGGCTACGACCGTGAGACCAGAATGGTGCTTGTGGCCGATCCGCTGCACGATAATCCCGCCTTCAATAATCCCTATTACGAAGTGAAAGCCGATAAACTGATCAATTCCATCATGCTGGGAATAATGACCTATGATGCCAACCTGCTCGTAATCGAGCCCCGTGCTAAAACCGTCGCCCATATTGTATCAAAAACTGAAACTAAAACTGAGTCGGGAAAGTCATAAGTCATCGCTATGGAACATATTATTGTAGTAAATAAGGTTGCAGACTGGCCTTTTGAGATTGATGGCGCCAAAATTGTATCCGCCCGGGATTATCTCACGGATGAAGCTTTTTCGGATTTACGTAAAGCCCGGGTGTATAATCTGTGCAGATCGTATAAATATCAGAGTACGGGTTATTATGTGTCGCTGCTTGCCATGGCGCGCGGCCACCGGCCAATGCCCGATGTAAGCACCATTCAGAATATGAAGTCACAGACCATCATACGATTTGTGACCGACGATCTGGACAAGCTGATTCAGGACAGTCTGTCACAAATTAAATCCGACAGCTTTGTGCTGAGCATTTATTTTGGCAAAAACATGGCTAAACGATACGACAGGCTGTGCCGGCAGTTGTACGATTTATTTGAGTCTCCGCTCGTGAGGGCACGGTTTCAGCGAACTGATGGAAAGTGGCATCTTCAGTCGGTTGGTCCGGTAGGAGCGGCGGATATCCCGGTTGACCATCGTGATTTCATTGCTGAAGCTGCCAAAGCCTATCTGGGCGGTAAAAAAATGAGTTCGGCCAAGAAAAAGCAGTATCGCTACAGCATGGCAATTTTAGCCAACGCAGAGGAAAACGGAGCACCGTCTGATGAAAAAGCGCTTAATAACTTCGTGAAGGCTGCCGAGAAAAAGGGCGTGGAAACCGAAATTATTGGCAAGGACGACTACTCGCGTCTGGCTGAGTTCGACGCTCTTTTCATTCGCGAGACGACGAGCGTGAATCATCATACCTTCCGGTTTGCTCAGCGTGCCGCGGCCGAAGGGCTTGTTGTGATGGACGACCCGGACTCCATTCTTAAATGCACAAACAAAGTTTATCTGGCCGAGCTGCTTACGCGGCATCAGATTGCTGCGCCAAAAACTATGATCGTGCATCGGGGCAACATCGATCAGATTGAAACCGAGCTAGGTTTTCCATGCATTTTAAAGCAGCCCGACAGCTCGTTTTCACGAGGTGTGGTAAAGGTCAGTACTGCCGCAGAGCTGGAGGATATGGTCGAAAAGCTGATGGAGAAATCGGATCTGATAATAGCGCAGGAGTTTATGCCAACAGAGTACGACTGGCGGATAGGCATTGTCGATCAGAAGCCGCTGTATGCCTGCCGATACTTCATGGCGAACAAACACTGGCAGATTATAAAAACCGACGATAAAGGAGCCATGCGATTCGGCAAAAGCGAAACCATACCCTGGGAGCTGGCTCCAAAACAGGTTATAAAAATGGCGCTTAAAACGGCCAATCTGATGGGCAACAGCATTTACGGAGTCGACATCAAACAAAACGGCGACAAATGCTACCTCATTGAGGTCAACGACAATCCGAATCTCGATGCCGGCTTCGAAGACGCCGTTCTTAAGGAAGGGCTGTATGATCGTATTATTGAAGTTTTTGTGAACCGAATCGAAGCCTCAAAAAGGGGAGCCTACTGATATGAAATCCTACCATCTGTTTGAAGTAATCGGAATCGAGCTGGAATACATGATTGTTCGTGATGATACCCTCAACGTGTATCCTGTGTGTGACCGCCTGCTTCAGAAAGTATCCGGCTCGGATGAAAAAATCGCTGATGTCGATTTCGACGATATGGGCTGGTCGAACGAACTGGTGAATCACGTGGTGGAGTTCAAAACACTGGATCCGCGCGAAATGAAGCGCCTTCCCGAACTTCAGGCCGATTTCCAGAATCATGTTGATCGCGCCAATGAATTGCTCAGGCCCATGGGCGGCCGGCTCATGCCCGGGGCCATGCACC